>DALYJJ010000229.1:0-6795 GCA_031969915.1 Bryobacteraceae bacterium
GCGCGGCGCTGCTGATCGCCGCGCTCGCCACGGGCACGACGAGCGCGTTTCCGGCCGCGCTCGAGGATCGGCTGCATCAACCGTACCGGGAGGCGTTGGTGCCGGGACTGGAAGACATTCTGAAGCTGCGGGCGCCGGGGCTCTTGGGTTGCGCGCTGAGCGGCGCGGGACCGTCGGTGCTGGCGTTCTACGAACGGGGCTTCGAAAACGTGTGCGAATTCGTGCGGCAGATTTTCGCGCTGCACGGGCGGCGATCGGAAATCCTCTGGACGCGCATCGCGGAGCGCGGTTACGAAATGACGGAGTGTTATGGCGAAACAGGCATCCGGGCTGTTTGAAGTGCAGTGCCCCTGCTGCGAGGCAACGTTGAAGGTCGACCCGGAGACGCGGGCCGTCATCAGCCATAAGGCTAAGGAGAAGCCGAAGCCGTTCGAGGATTTCGGCGAGGCGGTGCAGCGGCTGAAGGGCGAGGCGGCCCGGCGCGAGGAAGCGTTCCGCAAGTCGTTCGAGGCGGAGAAGCAGAGTGCGCAGGTGCTCTCGAAGAAGTTCGACGAGTTACTGAAGCAGGCCAAGGCCGACCCGGACAAGGGGCCGCCGAAGAAGGATATCGATCTGGATTAAGTGCCCGCTTCGGCAAGGACCAGTCCGCCCCGCGCCGTTTCTTCGTCGTAGTAGTAATCGTCGCCCAGGGACTCAAGAAAGCGCTTCAACCCTTGGGTATCGAAGGCAGCCACGATATCGATGTCGTTCGTCTGGCGGGGCTCTCCGTGCACGGCGCTTGCCCATGATCCGCCGATCGCATAGGGAACATCGGCGGCGGCAAGAGCGGCCTGGACAACCTGGAACGCCTCCCGCAGCATCTTCTACCGCCCGTACACGCGGTCAGCCAGTTCCTGGCCGTAGCGGGCCCGCAGCAGTTGGTATTCGAAATCAGCCCCCTGGGCGTCGGGAAACTGGCGGCGGATGCGCGCGCGCAACATCTGGTCGGCCGCTTCGCAAAGTTCAACGGCGAGGTGCACCCGCTCCTCGGGAGTCATCTGGGCGAGGCGCTGATAGTAGAAGCGTTGAGCGTCAGGGGTGGTGTCCTTTTGCACGCGGGGACTCCGACGTCATTGTATCGCTGGGGGGAGACGAGACGAGGCTTCCCTCCGATACCATTCTTTTCGGTCCTGAATGCGATTGCGCTAAGATGAATAGAAGTTCATGGGATGCGGACATTGAAGGACTTTAGTTACTACTTTCGTCAGAGTAAGGTCCCTGCCACGGTCGTCCGAGCGGGATTGCTGCTGTTGGTATACGCGGTGGCAGGCGCGTGGTCAGCCACTCTGACGCTCGAAGAGGCATTGGCGCTCGCTGACGAGAATCACCCGCGGCTGAAGGCGGGCGCGGCGCGGATCGATGCCGCCGCCGCGGGTATCACGACGGCGCGCGCGTACCCGAATCCGGAAGCGCTGGCGCAGGGTGGCGGCCAGACCTTCCGAGTGCCGGGCAACGTATCCGGCTTCGTGCAATCGTACGGCGTTGTGCAGCCGCTGGAATTGGGGGTGTTGCGGCCGTCCCGGATCGGGCTGGCGGAACGAACCCGGGACGTGACGGCGCAGGAGCTGGCGGCAGCGCGCCTGCTGATTCTCAGTGCGGTGCGACGGACCTTCTTCGAGGCACTGCGCTTCCAGGGCGAGGTAGACATTCAGCGGGAGAACCTGCGCATCGTGGAGGACTTCCGGGAGCGCATCAAGGTGCGTGTGGAGGTAGGCGAAGCCGGCCGGCTGGAGTTGTACCGCGCGGATGCGGAGTTAGCCACGGCGCGGGCGTCGGTGTTGGGCGCGCAGTCGCGTCATGTGAGTGCGCTCGCGCAATTGCGGGGCGCCGTGGCGGCGCCGTTGGGGGAACCGCTGACGCTAGAGGGATCGCTGGACGGGGGGACGGTGCTGCCACCCCTGGAAGACCTTCGGCAGGAGGTGCTGGAGCGGCATCCGGACTTGGCGCGGGCGCGGTCGGCGGTACGGCGATCGGAAGCTCGCTTGTCTTACGAGACGGCGCTGCGGAGGCCGCAGCCGACGCTGACGGCAGGCTTCGATCGTCCGCCGGACGTGCCGATTTTTCGAGCGGGGATCAGCATTCCGCTGCCATTTTGGAACCGGCGGGAAGGGCCCATTGCGGAAGCGGCGGCGGAGACGCGGGCGGCCTCGGCGGAGGCGGAAGCGCGGCAGCGCGAACTACTGGCTGTACTGGAGGGCGCCTACGGCCGATACCAGTTCGCAACCGCGCAGTTGGCCACATACGAGGAAGGCGTGCTGCGGGCAGGCGCGGAAGGTTTACGCGCGGCAGAAGCGGCGTACCGGTTGGGCGAGCGCGGGATCCTGGAAGTGCTCGACGCGCAGCGGGTGTTGCGGACGGTCCGTCTGGCGATTCATCACGCGCAGTTTGACCGCCAGGCGGCGCTGATCGATCTTGATGAAGCTCGTGCTACTCGCTTGAGGTCGAGTCCATGACCAGATTCTACGTGGTAGTTGCCTTGAGCGCGGTGCTGTTGTTGAACGCCTGCAGCAGAAAAGAGGCAACCGCAGAAGCGCAAGAAGCAGCCGGCGGCGCAGTGCAGGACCCGATGCAGATCGTCCTGGACGACACTCTGCGGAAACGTGTTCGGGTGGGGGAGCCGCAGTGGACGAACGTGGGCGCCACGTTGACGGTGGCGGCGCGGGTGGAGGTGGATGAAACGCGGGTGACGCGCGTTGGCTCGCCGGTGATGGGACGAATCGCGACGCTGCATGTGCGGGAGGGCGAGCGCGTGCAGAAAGGGCAGTTGCTGGCCACCCTGAACTCTGTGGGCTTGTCCGACGCGCAGCTCGATTTTCTCAAGGCGCTCTCGCAGAGAATGGTGGCAGAGCGCGCCCTGCAGCGGGCGGAGCAATTGCTGAAGGCGGACGTGATCGGCGCGGCCGAGCTGCAACGGAGGGAATCGGAGCTGGCGCAGGCCACCGCCGAGCTTGCCGCGGCCCGCGACGAACTCGAGTTGCTGGGCATGGCCCAGGACGCCATTGCCAACCTCGAACGGACGCGCAATATCCTTTCGGTTTCACGCATCATTGCCAGCAGCGACGGAACGGTCCTGGACCGCCACGTGACGATCGGGCAGGTGATCCAGCCGGCGGAAACGGTGTTTGAGATCGCCGACCTATCGCAGGTGTGGCTGGTGGCGGACGTGCCGGAACAGATCGCAGGTTCTGTTGTCGTCGGCATGTCGGTAGATGCGCAGGTGGCAGCGTTTCCCAACGAGCACTACCGGGGGACACTGACCTTCGTGAGCGCGACGGTGAATCCGGAAACGCGCACAGTCCGCGCGCGCATGGAGATTGAGAACCCGAACCGGCACCTGAAGCCGGCCATGCTGGCCAGCATGGTGCTCAAGAACCAGACGGAACGGCGACAGGTGGTGCCGCTCTCCGCGATCGTCCGCGAGGACAACGTCGAGTACGCCTTCGTCCAACTGGACGAAGACACATTCGTGCTGCGGCCCGTCACACTGGGGGCCGAGTACGGGTCGCAGCGAGTCCTGCTGGAGGGCGTGCGGGAGGGCGAGAAGATCCTGGTGGATGGAGCCTTTCATCTGAATAACGAACGCCGCCGCCGTTCGGTGCGCGGGAGCGGCGGAGAGTAGTCGATGGTGAGCGGTCTGGTAGACGTGTCGCTGCGGCAACGCTTGGTGGTCGTGGTGTGCGCGCTGATCGCGCTGGCCTTCGGTGTGAATGCAACCAGGCATCTTTCGGTGGATGCATTCCCGGACGTCACAAATGTACAGGTGCAGGTGGCCACCGAAGTACCCGGGCGGTCTCCGGACGAGGTAGAACGCATTGTGACGGTTCCCGTGGAGATCGGCATGACGGGCCTCCCGGGATTAACCGAGATGCGGTCGCAGAACGAACCGGGGCTTTCGATCGTCACCCTGGTGTTTACCGATGAGACGCCTGTGTACTTCGCCCGCCAACTTGTTGCGGAACGGATGGGCGACGTGCGATCGCGATTGCCGGAGGGCATCAATCCCGTGCTGGGGCCTGTGTCCTCGGCGCTCTCCGAAGTCTATCAGTACACGCTCGATCATCCGTCGGATGGCGAACGGGAGTTGAGCAAGGCGGAATTGGTGGAGCGGCGGACGGTGCAGGATTGGGTGGTCCGCCCCCTGCTGCGTTCGATCCCCGGGGTTGCGGAGATCAATTCCACGGGCGGCTACGTAAAGCAGTACCAGGTGCTGGTGGACCCCATCAAGATGCGCTACTACGGCGTCACCATCAAGGACGTCCACCAGGCGCTGGCGCGCAATAACGCCAACTCGAGCGGAGGCATCCTGCCGCGCGGGCCGGAGATTTTCCTGGTCCGCGGAATCGGTCTGATCCGCACACTGGATGACATCCGCTCGGTGGTGCTGAAAGAGGTGGGTTCGACTCCCGTCTATATTCGCGACGTGGCCGAAGTGGTGATCGGTGAAGAAGTGCGCTACGGGGCGATGATCAAGGGGGGCTACACGGAAGCGGTAGGCGGGATCGTATCCATGATCGCCGGCGCGAACGCGAAGCAGGTGGTCACCCGGATCAAGGAGCGCGTGGAGGAGATCAACTCCCGAGGTATGCTGCCCGGAGGGTTGCGCGTCGTTCCGTTCTATGACCGCTCTCTGCTGGTGGATGCGGCGCTGCTCACGGTGTCGAAGGTCCTGCTCGAGGGCATCGTCCTGGTGGTGGTCGTCCTGTTCCTCTACCTGGGCGACCTGCGTTCGAGCATCATCGTGACCGCGACGCTGATCCTGACTCCGGCGCTCACCTTCGTGGTGATGAACCACTACGGCATGTCCGCCAATCTGATGTCGCTGGGTGGGCTCGCCATCGCCATCGGACTGATCGTGGACGGGTCGGTGGTGGTGGTGGAGAACGTGTTCGCGCGTCTCAGCCACGACCGGCGGGGCGACCGGACGAAGATCACCTTGGAGGCCGTGCAGGAGGTGGCTACGCCGGTGGTGTTCGGTATCGGCGTCATCATCCTGGTCTTCCTGCCGTTGATGACGCTGGAGGGCATGGAGGGGAAGATGTTCGCCCCGCTTGCCTATACCATCGCCATCGCACTCGGCATCTCTCTGTTCCTTTCGCTTACGCTTTCGCCAGTGCTGGCTTCGTACCTGCTGAAGCCGGGCAATGAGCAGGACACGTGGTTGGTGCGGATGCTGAAGCGCCCGTACCTGATGATCCTGAACGGAGCGACACGCCACCCGAAGAAGGTGATTGCCGCGTCACTGGCCGTGTTTGCCGCTACCATGGCGCTGTTTCCGCTGCTGGGGACCTCCTTCATACCCGAACTGAAGGAGGGCACCATCTCGCCCAACATGGACCGCGTGCCCAACATTTCTCTCGACGAATCCATCCTGATGGAGGCCGAGGCAATGAAACAGGTGCGCAAGGTGACAGGTGTCCAGTATGTTGTTTCGCGGCTGGGACGGGGGGAGTCGCCCGTCGATCCCGCCGGATACAACGAGAGCGACATGATGATCCAGCTTCTGCCGGACAATCAGCGCCAGGGCCTCTCGCAGGATCGCATCGGTGACGAGATTCGAAAGATCGTCAACACGTTCCCGGGCGTAAACCCGGTGATGGCACAGCCCATCTCCGATCGTGTGGACGAGATGGTGACGGGCGTGCGAGCCGACGTCGCCGTGAAGATCTTCGGAGACGACATCGACTCGCTCTTGAGCAAGGCGAACGAGGTCGCCAAGATCGCCAACACGATTCGCGGTACGAGCGATATCAAGATCGATCGCATGACGGGCCAGCAGAACCTGACGGTGACGATTGACCGCCAGGCGATCGCGCGCCACGGACTGAACGCCTCTGACATCCACGACATGATTGAAGCGGCGGTGGGGGGCAAGGCAGCGACGGAAATCTACGAGGGAGAGCGGCGGTTTCAGGCCGTGGTCCGTTACCCGGAACGGCTCCGCAGCAGCGTGCAGGACATCCGGAACATCCTGGTGGCGGCTCCGGAAGGAGCGCAGATTACGCTGGGAAGCCTGTCACAGATCGACGTGAAGGAAGGAGCCTCGCAGATCAAGCGCGAGATGGCGCGCCGCCGCGTTGTGGTGGGTGTGAACGTACGCGATCGGGATCTCGGCGGCTTCGTAGCCGAGTTACAGAGAAAGGTGCAGGACAGCGTCAAACTCCCGCCGGGTTACTACTACGAGTGGGGTGGGCAGTTCGAGAACATGACGCGCGCCCGCCGGCACCTGATCATCATCGTGCCGATCACGATTGGAGCGATTTTCTTTCTGCTGTTCCTGCTCTTCCGGTCCGTACGGTTCGCTGCGCTGATCATCCTGGTACTGCCATTTGCGTCGATGGGCGGAATTGCGGCGCTCTACTTCTCCGGCGAGTATCTTTCGGTGCCCGCCTCGGTGGGATTCATCGCCCTATGGGGGGTTGCGGTGCTGAACGGCGTGGTGCTGGTGTCCTACATCCGCTCGCTGCGCGAGACGGGGATGAACCGCAAGATAGCGATTCTCGAAGGCGGGAAGCTGCGTTTCCGGCCGGTAATGATGACGGCCACGGTGGCGGCCCTCGGCCTGGTGCCGTTCCTGTTCGCCACCGGACCCGGTTCCGAAGTGCAGCGCCCGCTGGCGATCGTGGTCATCGGAGGCTTAGTCAGTTCGACGATCCTGACGCTGATCGTCGTGCCGGTACTGTACCCCTATTTCGACGACCAGCCGGCCGAGTATGAAACACCGGGTCCGGCGCGGAGCGAAGAAGCGGTCGCGCATTG
>DALYJJ010000230.1:0-6786 GCA_031969915.1 Bryobacteraceae bacterium
CGGGCGTTCCTCCTCGAGCAGGCTCGTGCGGAAGTCGCGCAAGGCGCGGCGGCAGGCGAGGCGCGCGAGGTCGCGGGTGCGGGCGGTGTTCGTGCCGTTGGCCCGGCTGCAGAAGGAACTCGACCGCCCGGGGCGGGTGAACACGGCGCTGGTCCATCTGCAGGGGCGCACGGCGGAGGCGGTGCAACAGGTGGTCCGCGAGCGCGTACGGTTACAGGATCTTGGGCTGCGGTTTCGCGAGGTGGACGACGGGACGCTGGCGTTCGAGTCCGACTCCGGGTTGCTTTCGGATTCGCTGGTGCGCGCGGCAGAGTCGCTGCCGGCCGCGGGGCGCCGTCCGATCCTGACATGGCTGGCGAACCGCATACGCATCGGAGGCAGAGAAACGCCCTATTCGCTGGTTTCCACGCACGGCGGCGAAGGGATCTTACTCACTGACTGGCTGGCCCAGGACCTGGCCGGACGCACGGGCGACGAAGTTACTCTTGAGTATTTCGTCTGGAAAGACGGCGAGATCGGCACGGAATCGGCCCGGTTCCCGGTGAGCGGGATCGTTCCCCTGAGTTACTCCGATCGGGACTTCGCGCCCCAGTATCCCGGGATCACCGACGTCGATTCGATCTCCCAGTGGGATCCGCCGTTCCCGGTGGACCTGAAACGGATCCGGCCCAAGGACGAGGAGTTCTGGAACCGGCACCGGACCACGCCCAAGGCGTTCATCCCGCTGGAGGCGGCCCAGCGGTTGTGGAAGACGCGCTATGGCAGCCTGACGGCGATTCGTTGGGAAACGGGCGATCCGGACGAGATGCGGGCGGCGCTACGGGGCAAGATCGATCCTCTGTCGGAGGGGCTGGCCATCTATCCGGTGCGCAGCGAATCCCTGAAGGCCACGCAAAACGCGCTCGACTTCGGCCAGTATTTCATCGCGTTCAGTATCTTCCTGGTAGTTTCTTCGTTGTTACTCAGCGGGCTGTTCTTCCGGCTGGGAGTAGAGCAGCGGCTGCGCGAGGTGGGGCTGCTGCGTGCGCTTGGTTATCGGGAGAACCAAGTAAGGCGGCTGTACCTGATGGAGGGGCTGGCGCTGGCGGCCGTTGGCGCCGCGCTGGGCATTGGAGGCGCGTTCGTTTATTCGGCCGCGGTATTGTACGCGCTGCGGACGTTCTGGGTGGATGCGGTGGGGACGACGCTCCTGCAGCTTCATCCATCCGGAGCGAGTCTCGGCGCGGGCGCGGCGGCGGCGCTCGCGACGGCCGTAGCGGTGATTGTGATGACGCTGCGCGGGCTGCGCGGGATCGAGCCGCGCGATCTCCTCTCCGGCCAGACCGCCGGGCCGGGCTTGGGCGCGGACGCCACTGCGCGCCGGCGGAGGCGCGCCGGCGGGGCGGTGGTCGCCGCGCTGCTGGGGTGCGCGACGATCGCGCTTGCGCCCAAAGAGGCAGGCTTTTTCGGCGGCGGCAGTCTGCTTCTGATCGCGTCGCTCCTGGGCATCTCGGGCTGGCTCGCCGCGCCGAGGCACGCGGTGGCGACACTGGGCGGCCTGGGCCGGCGGAACGCGTCCTGGCGACCAGGCCGAAGCGTGCTGTGCATCGCGCTGATCGCGGCGGCCACGTTCATGGTGGTGGCCACGGACAGTTTTCGCCGCGGCCCGGCAGAGGGTGAGGGCGCCTATCAGTTGTACGCCGAATCGCAAGTGCCGCTGCTGAGCAATCCGAATACGAAGGCGGGCCGCGAAGCTCTGTTGCTGGACGCCCGCGAGGGGCTGGAAGCGGTCCGGTTCCTGCCGTTCCGTCTGCGGCCGGGCGACGACGTGAGTTGTCTGAACCTCTATCAACCGCGGAATCCGCGCGTTCTCGGCGCGCCGGCGGCGTTTCTGACGGGGCCGCTCGAGGCGCTGCGGCAGCCCGCGGCGGAGGGCGTGGTGCCCGCCGCGGTGGATCAAAATTCGATGATGTACACGCTGAAGCGGAAGCTGGGGGAGATTGTCGAGATCCCGCGGGAAGGCGCGGCGCCGGTCCGCCTGCGGCTGGCCGTGGCTGTGAAAGACAGCCTGTTCCAGGGCGAACTGCTGGTCTCAGAGGATCACTTCACCCGAACGTTTCCAGGGGTGGAGGGGTATCGGGTGTTTCTGATTCAGACTCCGGCGGGCTCTTCGCAAAAGGTGGCCGGGGAGTTGGAAGACGCGCTCTCAGATTTCGGTTTCGACGCGACACCGGTGGCCGAGCGCCTGGCCAACTATCACAAGGTGGAGAACACGTACCTATCCACGTTTCAGGCCCTCGGGGGCCTGGGCCTGCTGATGGGGACGATCGGTCTGGGCGCCGTCCTGGTGCGAAACGTTCTGGAGCGCCGGCGCGAACTGGCGCTGCTGCGCGCGGTGGGATACCAGGCGGAGGACGTGCGCCGGCTGGTGCTTTCAGAGAACCTGTTCCTTTTGGCCGCGGGGCTGACGGTGGGCGCGGGGTGCGCGGCCATAGCGGTGCTGCCGGCGTGGCTCGCGCGAGGAGGCAGACCGGGCCTCACGCTGCTGCTGCTTCCGGTGGCGGTGCTGGTGAGCGGCGTGGTGGCCTCATTGGCCGCAGTGCGCACGGCGACGCGCGAAGAACTGCTGCCCGCGCTGCGCAGCGAATGAACGCTACTCCCCGGGGCCGGAACGGCGGAAACGCCGCAGTTCGTTCGCCAGGGTCTCGGCCTGGAACGGTTTCGCGATGTAGCCATCCATGCCCGCGGTGAGGCAGCGTTCCCGATCGCCCTCCATCGCCTCGGCGGTCATGGCGATGATGGGGATGCGGCCGTTCCCGAACGAGCCGCCCTCGGGCGCGGGCGCGACGCCGGCGCGGATCTGCCGCTCCATCCGCCGGATGATCGCGGTGGCCTCCAATCCGTCCATGCCCGGCATCTGGAGATCCATGAGAACGGCCTCAAAGCTACCGGCCTTGAGCGCTTCCACGGCTTCCTGGCCATTGCCGGCCAGCGTCACGCGGTAGCCCCACTTTTCGAGCAGGCGCGAGGCGAGACGCTGGTTCACGGGGTTGTCCTCAGCCACCAGCAGGCGGCCGCCGCCATTCGCACCGGCGGGCACGGGTTGGGGCACGCGGTGTTTGCCTGAGCCGGGACCGGGGGCCTCGGGCAATTCCGCTTGAAACCAGAAGCGGCTGCCCTTGCCCGGCTCGCTGGCAATCCGAAGCTCCCCGCCCATCAACCGGATCAGGTTGAGAGAAATCGCCAACCCCAGGCCGGTGCCGCCGTAGCGCCGGCTGGTGGAGGTGTCGGCCTGCTCAAAGGGTTCGAGGATCTTGCGGACCTTATGTTCGGCGATGCCGATGCCGGTGTCTTCGATCTCAAACCGCACGGCCTGGCCGGCGCGCGCGAGAGAGAGCAGGACATGGCCGCGATCGGTGAACTTCACGGCGTTACCCACGAGGTTCAGCAACACCTGGCGAAGCCGGCCCTGATCGCCGGTGACCCATTCCGGCAAAGTGGGATCGATCCGGCACTCCAAGCCGATCCCCTTGCTGCGAGTCTCGGCGCGGAACAACTGAACCACTTCGCGCGCGCAGGGTTCGAGCGCGAAGGGGGCGTGCACCAGTTCGAGCTTGCCCGCTTCCACCTTGGAAAAATCCAGGACGTCGTTCAGGATGCGGAGCAGCGATCGGGCGGAGTTGTGGACCAGGTCGACGTATTCGCGCTGTTCCGGGTCCAGGCGCGTTTCGCGGAGCAGGGCGGACATGCCGAGCACGCCGTTCATAGGGGTGCGAACCTCGTGGCTCATGTTGGCGAGGAACTCGCTCTTGGCGCGGCTGGCGGACGCGGGCGATGATGGCGGTCTGGGCCCGCACGCGCCGGCGCAGCGAAACGACCCAGCCGAGCGTGGCGGCGACGACGATGCCCATGGCGAGGAACAGCGACTGCAAGCGCTCGCCGGTCAACCAGGGCGCGCGCGCCAGGATCTCAAAATCGCCGGGACCACGCATGAGAATGCGGAACCCGCTCACGCGGCGCCCCGGGCCGGCGACCACGGTCTGGTAGATGCCGCGGACGCGGGCCCGCCGCACGTTGTCGAACATCGATTCAGGAAGCTCGCCAGCCGACAAGTCCATCTCCGCCTGAAAGGGCGTGGAGCCGAGACGTAGGGTGATCACCTGACGCTGGCCGGCGATGCCGTGGTTGCCCAGTTCGGCGTCGACCTCGACGAGCTGGCCGTCGAAGACGCCGAAGGCCGCCTCGGCCAGGTCCGGGCGAGCGGGCTTGGGCGGGTCGCCACCGGAGAGCAGCCGGACGAGGCCATCGCGGAGGTTGGGGGAATAGCCGCCGATGGCGGGATAGCCGACGGCTTCCACGCGGTCGCCCGGGGCGAGCTGCAACGGTGAAACGGTGCGGACCTCGAGAGCGCGTTCGCCGTCGCGGATATAGAGCAGCGAGCCGCGGACCTGGTGGGTGACGACGCCGGCGACGCGCACCCGGCGGTGCGGCTCCTCGCCGGGACGGTAGCGGAGCAGTTCGTCGACGGAGCGGAGGGGCAGCGAAAAGGGATCATCGGCGGCGGCGATGTCGACCACGATGTCGTCCACGGAGTTGAGCAGGAGGACGATGCCGGTGAGCTGGCGGCGGTCATTGGCGCTGACTCCGCAGACGGCGCGGACGCGCACCTCGCTGTCGACAAGGCGCTCGGCGGGAAAGGGGAGCGGAGTGTCGAGCAGCACGCGGAGGCGCTCGCCGCGAACGCGGAGTTGAAATTCGACGGGGGCGGCGTAAAAGATCTCCATGGGCTCGCGGGTTTGCTCGACCTGGGCGGCGACGATGCGCCCTTCGATTTCGATGCGGCGGGCGGCATCGGCCCCGGCGAGCAAGCGGTCGGCGGTGGTCACGCGAACGGGCAAGGGCTCCGAACGGACCTTCTGGATGAGGGTGACATCGAGGGAGGGTCCGTAGGGGCCGGGGATGGTGAAGCCTTCGATGTCGATGACGTCGCCGGGATGAAAGTCCTTCACTCCGGGCAGCGTGATGGCGGGAATGTGCAGCCCCTCGCCGGCGTGTTCCACGAAGAAGCGTTGGCGTTGCGGATTCCAGTGGGTGATGGTCGCGGTGAGGGAGACGGGCAGGCGGCAGCCTACCTCGCCGGTGGGGAGCAAACGAAGTTCGCGCAGGGTCGCAAGTGGAGAACGGCTGCCCTTCGGAGGACAAGGCGCTCCGTGGGCAACAAAGACCCCAGCAATGAGCAGAACCAGCCAGATCACTGGAGACACGAAGGGGGACGGTTTCCCGTCCCCCACTGTAACAGACTACTAGATGAACAGAGGCGCGGCCACCAGGGTGATGGTGCTCAACAGCTTGATGAGCACATGGAGGGAGGGGCCGGCGGTGTCCTTGAAAGGATCGCCGACGGTGTCGCCGACGACGGCGGCTTTGTGCGGATCGGAACCCTTGCCGCCGAGGACGCCGGTTTCGATGTACTTCTTTGCGTTGTCCCACGCGCCGCCGCCATTGTTCATGAGCAGGGCGAGCAGGATGCCGCTGATGGTGCCGACCATGAGGAAGGCCGCGACCGAGGCGGCGCCGACGGGGGTGTCGCCATGGGATTGGAAGTTGCGGAAGATGAGGCCGATGGCGACGGGGCCGACGACGGGGAGAATGCCCGGGAGCACCATGGCCTTGAGGGCGCCCTTGGTGACGATGTCGACGCAGGTGCTGTAGTCGGGATCGGAGGTGCCTTCCATGATGCCCTTGTTGGCGCGGAACTGACGGCGAACCTCTTCGATGACCGTCTGCGCGGCCTTGCCGACGGCGCGGATGGCGAGCGAGCTGAAGAGGAAGACGAGCATGGCGCCGACCAGCGCGCCGACGAAGACCGGTACGTGGCCGATGTCGACGCTGAAGGGAATCTTGGCGAGCGCTTCTTCGGGGCCGAGGCCGCGCATGGCGCCGAGGGCGATCTTCACTTCGTCGATGTAGGCGGAGAAGAGAAGGAAGGCGGCCAGGGCGGCGCTGCCGACGGCGTAGCCCTTGGTGAGAGCCTTGGTGGTGTTGCCGACGGAGTCCAGGCGGTCCGTGCGGTTGCGGATCTCTTCGGGCTGCTTCGACATTTCAATGATGCCGCCGGCGTTGTCGGTGATGGGGCCGAAGGTGTCCATGGCGAGGATGTAGGCGGCGGTGGAGAGCATGCCCATGGTGGCGATGGCGGTGCCGTAGAGGCCGGCGGCTTCAGCGGAGACGCCGGGGAGGCCGGCGGCCTGGCCCAGGTAATAGGCGCCGAGGATCGCCGCGCCGATCACGAGGATGGGCAGGGCGGTGCATTCGAGGCCGACGGCGAAGCCGGTGATGATGGTGGTGGCGGGGCCGGTCTTGCAGCTATCGGCGATTTCCTTCACCGGGCGATATTTGTACTCGGTGTAGTACTGGGTGATGTAGACGAACAGGAAGCTGGTGACGATGCCCACCACGCCCGCGAGGAACAGCATCATGTTGCCGCCCAAGAGGAGGTGGACGGCGCCGTAGAAGCCGGCCAGGGCCAGAACGGTGGTGACGTAGTAGCCGCGGTTGAGGGCGTTCATGGGGTCTTCGTCTTCCTTGGTGCTGACGGTCATCACGCCGACGATGGAGGCGATGAGACCGAAGGCGCGGGCGACGAGCGGAAACAGGATGCCCTTGAGGCCGAAGACCGGATAGAGAGAGACGCCGAGGATCATGGCGCCGATGTTTTCGGCGGCGGTGGATTCGAAGAGGTCCGCGCCGCGGCCGGCGCAATCGCCGACGTTGTCGCCCACCAGGTCGGCAATGACCGCCGGATTG
>DALYJJ010000231.1:0-6767 GCA_031969915.1 Bryobacteraceae bacterium
GGCGTTGTTCACGCGCAACGGCAAGCCGGTGGTTTTCGTGCCCGCGAAGGAAGAGTACAGGACTGTGCCCGTGGAGATCCTGGCGCGCAATCCGGACGAAGTCGCGGTAAAGGGGATTGAGGCGGGCACGCTGGTCACGCTGGTGGAAGTCGAGGAGCGCAAGAAATGAAGAGGCGCATCGTGATGTTCGCGGTGGCGCTGGCCGCGCTCTCGGCGGCGGGCGTGGGCGGCTGGCAGTGGTTCCAGAAGACGCAGGCCGCATCGGCGCCCTCGGCGAACGTCCCCACCACCACGGTCAAGCGCGGTGACGTGACGATCATGGTGCGGGCGAAAGGCGCGTTGCAGGGCGGCAATTCGCAAACGCTGCAGGCGCCCATGGTGGGCGGGCGGGAAGTGATCATCACGGAACTGCGTCTGCCCGGCGAGATGGTGAAGGACGGCGATGTGGTGGCGCAGTTCGACACGACGGAAGAAGAGTTCAAACTACGGGAGGCGGAGGCCGACCTGGCCGAGGCCGATCAGCAGGTGTTGCAGGCGAAGTTCGAGAGCGAGGCGAAGGCCGAAGAGGACACCTATTCGCTGATCAAGGCCAAGGCGGACCTGCAGGTTGCGGAACTCGAAGCGCGGCGCAATCCGCTGCTGCCCGCGATCACGGCGCGGCAGAACGAGTTGGGCGTGGAATCCGCGCGCGACCTGTTGCGGCAGTTGCAGCAGGATCTGGCCGCGCGCCGCGCGACCGCCGACGCGAGCATCGCCATGCAGGAAGCCGCTCGGAAGAAGGCGCAGGCGGCCGCGGAGACCGCGCGAAAGAACATCGAGTCCCTCACCCTCAAAGCCAAGTCCGCGGGCTACGTTTCCGTTCAGCAGAACCAGAACAGCAATTTCTGGTACCCCGGCCTGGTGCTGCCGCTGCTGCGTCTGGGCGATTCGGTGCGCTCCGGGCAGGCCGTCGCGATGATCCCGGACCTGAACAGTTGGGAGGCCACGGCGCGCATCGCGGAGCTGGATCGCGGGCACCTTTCGAAGGGCCAGCAGGTGAAGTTGACCGTGGTCGCGCTGCCTGGCCGCGCGCTGACGGGAAAAATCTCGGAGCTCGGCGGGACCACCGGCCCGCCCTGGAACCGCCGTTTCGAATGCAAAGTGGCCATCGACCGCGGTTTCCCCGAACTTCGCCACGGCATGACCGTGAACCTGATCATCGAAACGGACAAGCGCGCCAATGTGCTGTGGCTTCCCTCCCAGGCGTTATTCGAAAGCGACGGGCGCACGTTCGTGTACGCCAGGCGCGAGGGCGCGTTCCAGCCAAAGGACGTGAAGCTGGTCCGGCGGAGTGAGAGCCAAGTGATCCTCGAAGGCATTCAGGAAGGCGAGACCGTCGCGCTGGCGAGTCCCGATCAGCAGAAGCAGAAGGCGGGCGCGGGACCGGCGAATCCCTCGGCCGCCACCAAGGCGCTCTCCAAGTGATCTTCAACGATCTCATCCAAGCCGGCCAGAACCTGCACGCGCAGAAGACGCGCTCGCTGCTGACGGCGCTGGGCATCGTGTTTGGGGTGGGCTCGGTGATCGGCATGCTGGCCATTGGCGCGGGGGCGCGGCAGGAGTCGCTGCGCTTCATCGAACAACTGGGCGTGAGGAACGTGATGATCGATTCGCGGCCCGCCACCAGCGCCGAGGAGCTCCAGCAGCGACGGCGCACGTCGCAGGGGCTCACGGAGCGCGACGTGCGCATTCTGGAAGCGAACATCGAGGCGATCGAGCATCTCACGCCGCGCCGCGGCCTGCATCCCGCGCAATTGCTTCCGAAGCCATCGAAGGACATGCCCGGGCTCTACGGCGTCCGGCCGTCGTACGCGGCGATCCACAACCTGACCGCGGCGGAAGGCCGTTTCTTCACGAAAGAGGAGGAAGAGTCGAGCGCGGCGGTGGCCGTGCTGGGCGCGGCGGCGAAGGTGAGTCTCCTGGGCTACGAGCCGGCGGTGGGCAAGCACATCAAGGTCAACGATACGTGGCTGCAGGTGGTGGGCGTGCTCGATCAGAAGGCGAGCGCGGGCATCGAAACATCGGGCACCCGATCGCAGGACCGCAACAACCTGGTGTACGTTCCGTTCAACACGTTTCAATACCGGTTCTGGGATGCGAGTTCCTTCCTGAAGGACGAACTGGACGGCGTCGACATGCGCCTGAAGCCCGGCTCCGACAGCGTCGAAGTGGCGCAGATCGTCACCGCGATCCTGAACTCGACGCACCGGGGCGCGGACGATTTCTCGGTGACCATTCCCGCGGCGCTGCTGGCCCAGCAGCAGCGGACGCAGACCATCTTCACCTACGTGATGGTGGCGATCGCCGCGATTTCGCTGCTCGTCGGCGGCATCGGCATCATGAACATCGTGCTCGCCACGGTGATGGAACGGACGCGGGAGATTGGCGTGCGGCGGGCCATGGGCGCGCGCCGCGGGGATATCGTGCGGCAGTTCCTCACCGAGAGCGTGCTGATTTCCGTCGGCGGCGGCGTGCTGGGCATCGCCTGCGGCTTCTTCCTGTCGTGGCTCATCTCGCGCGCGGCGGAGTGGAAGACGATTGTCACACCCGCGTCGGTCATCGTGGCCTTCGGCGTCTCGGTGTTCGTCGGCGTCGCGTTCGGAATCTACCCGGCAATGAAGGCGTCGCGGATCGATCCGATCGAAGCGCTGCGGTACGAGTAGCGCCGCGGCGGCGCGTGTGTCAGGCCTTGCTTCTGGCCAGATCGAGCAACTGGGTCACGGAGCGCTGCGCGTCCACCACGGCGATCGCCGCGATGTTCACGATGTCGTTCACCTCGCAATCCCGCTGCAGAACGTGCACGGGCTTTGAGAGGCCCATCAGGATCGGGCCGATCGCCTCTGCGCCGCCGATGCGCATGAGCAGCTTGTAGGCGATGTTGCTCGCCTCCAGGTTCGGGAAGATGAGCACGTTCGCCCCGCCCTTGAGCGGGCTGAACGGGTAGGTCTCTTCGAGGATCTCCGGAACCACAGCGGTGTCGGCCTGCATTTCGCCGTCGATCGCGAGCGAGGGCGTACGCTCCCGCACGATCTCCACCGCGCGCCGGACTTTATCGGAAAGCGGATGGCGCGCCGAGCCGAAGTTGGAGAACGACAGCATGGCCACGCGCGGCTCGACGTCGTAACCGCGAACCGTGTGCGCGACCTCCATCGCGATCTCGGCCAGATCTTCGGCCGTGGGCTCGATGTTCACCGACGTGTCCGCCAGGAAGTAGACCTGGCCGCGGGGCGTGATGAGCATGTACATCGAGGAGACTCTGCGCAGTCCTTCGCGAATCGGAATCACTTGCAGGGCGGGACGGATGGTGTCGGGATAATGCAGCGTCAGGCCCGCCACCAACGCATCCGCGTCTCCCTTGCGCAGCATCATGGCGCCGAAGCGGACGGCGTTCAGGATCGCGGTGTCGGCGGCGCGCTTGGTCATGCCCTTTCGCTGGCGCAGGCGGTAGAGCTCCTGCGCGTAATCGTTCAGTCGGGGGTCCTTCTTGGGATCGACGATCTCCATGTCAGAGGCCGAATGCAGCCGCAGTTCGGCGATCTCCGCCAGGATCTTCGCCGGGTTGCCGATGAGCACCGGCACGGCGATCTTCTCGTCCAGCAGAATCTGCGCGGCGCGAATCACCTTGGGTTCTTCGCCTTCCGGGAACACCACGCGCTGCGGCCGCCGCTGAGCCTTGTGGATCAGGAGCCGCATGACTTCGTGCGCTTTGCCCAAGCGGCGTTCCAGCGCCTCGCGGTACTCGTCCAGGTCCACCGGATTCTGGGCCACGCCGCTCTCCATCGCGGCTTTGGCCACAGCGGAGGCAACGAAGATCAGTACTCGCGAATCGAAGGGCTTCGGGATGATGTACTCGCGCCCGAACTCCATTCGCTCCACGCCATAGGCGCGGCGCACGGCGTCCGGCACGTCTTCTTTCGCCAGCGCAGCCAGGGCGCGCGTGGCGGCCAGCTTCATCTCGTCGTTGATCGCCGTCGCGCGCACGTCCAGCGCGCCGCGGAAGATGAACGGGAAGCCCAGGACGTTGTTCACCTGGTTCGGAAAATCGGACCGCCCCGTGGCCATGATCAGATCCGGCCGCGCCGCCACCGCGACATCGTAGGCGATCTCCGGGTCGGGATTCGCCATGGCGAAGACAATCGCGTCCGGCGCCATGGATTGCAGCATCTCCGGCGTCACGCAATCCGCCGACGACAAGCCGACGAAGACGTCCGCCCCGCGGAAAGCGTCTTCGAGCGTGCGGCAGTCCGTGGGCTGCACGAAGCGTTCCTTGTACTTGTTCATGTGGTCCGTGCGGCCCTGGTAGAGCACGCCCTTGGTGTCGCACATCAGGATCTTCTCGCGGCGCACGCCCAGCCGGATGTAGTGCTCCGCGCACGCGATCGCGCTCGCCCCCGCGCCGTTGAACACCACCCTCACCGAATCCAGCCTCTTCCCCGCCAGTTCCACCGCATTGATCAGCGCCGCGCCGGAGATGATCGCCGTCCCGTGCTGGTCGTCGTGGAAGACGGGGATCTTCAGGGTCCGTTTCAGCTCTTCTTCGATCTCAAAGCACTCCGGAGCCTTGATGTCTTCCAGGTTGATGCCCCCGAACGTGGGCTCCAGAAGCTGGCAGGCGCGGATCACTTCCTTCGGATCCTCGGTGGCGAGTTCGATGTCGAAAACGTCGATGTCGGCGAACCGTTTGAAGAGCACGCCCTTGCCCTCCATCACCGGCTTGCCCGCGGCCGCGCCGATGTTCCCCAAGCCGAGCACAGCCGTCCCGTTGGAGACAACCGCCACCAGGTTTCCCTTCGCCGTGTACCGGTACACGGCCGAGGGGTCGTCGTGAATCTCCAGGCAGGGAACGGCGACGCCGGGCGTGTAGGCCAGACTCAGATCCCATTGCGTCCGGCAGGCCTTGGTGGGAGTGACAGAGATTTTCCCCGCCGGCGCTGCCGCGTGGTACTCGAGTGCGTCTTCTCTTCGGATCTTCATCTTCGGGCCATCCTTGGTTACCCGATTGGAGGCTACCTCAATGCCGAAAGGAGGTCAAACCGTCGCCCGTTTCGCCGATGAGCCTCTTGATGACAGCTCCCGCCGGTTCCGCACCCACCGATGTCCTGGCCGTTGAGATCGCCCGCGAGGCCGGCCTTCCCGATTCCGACGCACACGTCGTGCAGGCCGTCGAGCTGCTCATCGAATGTCTTTCGGCGAACGTCATCCCGCCTTATGAGGCCGTGATCCGCGCGGTGGAGCAGGTTGCCGGCGCCACCGTGGCCGGTGCTCTGCGCCATCTGGCCGGCCGCTTCGGCGATGCAGCCGCGCGCATCCCCCACCGCATGGGGGCCTGCCCGGGCGTGGTCTTTCGCACGCTTTCGCTGCTGCGGCGCGAGAACGCCGGCTTCCACGACGTCGAGCGCGTCTGCGGGTGCGACCCGGTCCTCGCCTCCGCCTTGCTGCGCTATGCGAATTCGGCGCTCTTTTCGCATGCGCCCATTTTCGGCGTCGCGCCCGCCATCGCCTACCTGGGGATTGAAGACGCCAAGCGCGTGGTCCTTGCGGCGTCGGCCAAGCCGCTTCTGGCTTCGCCCAGGTTGCCGCATCTTTGGGAGCACTCGGTAGACGTGGCCGTGATCGCCGAGCAGATCGCCACCGCCGGCCGCTCGGTGGACCCGGCCGAAGCCTTCGTCGCCGGCCTGATCCACGACATGGGCCGGATCGCCCTCCAACTCCATGACGTGGACGCGCTCGCCAACGCGCACCGGCGCCTCAGCGCCCATCCGAATTGCTGCGTGCCCGCCGACTATGTGCTCACGGGCATGGACCATGGCGAGATCGGCGCCGGCGTGCTCGGCCACTGGAGTCTCCCCTCCGAACTCCTCGACGCGGTGCGCTTCCATCACCGGCCCGAACAGCACCCCGCGCCCCTCGCCTCGGTTCTCTACCTGGCCGAAGAGGTCTCCCAATCCCTGGAGGACTTCCCGAACCAGGACCGGCTGGACAAAGCCATGCAGTTGGCCGGTCTCACTTCTCTCAGCCAGTTCACCAGCGACCTGCGCCGCCTGGGCACGGCGCTCGCCATGATGGGCTGAGCGGCCCGCCGGCCCGGCGCTCTTCCTCCGGTGCTACCTTGTTGGGAACGGAGGGCGTCCATGCCGCAGTACCGATTCAAGGTGAACGGCCGTCAGGCTACGGTCGATACGCCGCCCGAGCGCCCGCTCCTCGACGTGCTTCGCGAAGACCTGAAGCTGACCGGAACGAAGTACGGCTGTGGCGAGGGCCAATGCCGCGCCTGCACGGTGCTGCTGGACGGCAAGGCAATCGTTTCCTGCGTGACGCCGGTGCGGGCGGCCGCGGGCAGGAGCATCACCACCATTGAAGGATTGGCCGCCGGGGGCCGGCTGCATCCGGTGCAGCAGGCGTTCGTGGACGAAGGCGCGCTGCAGTGCGGCTATTGCACGCCGGGCATGGTGCTTCGGACGGCAGCGCTGCTCGAAGCCAATCCGAAGCCAACCCAGGCGCAGATTGCCGCCGCACTCGACGGCAGCCTTTGCCGGTGCTGCGGCTACCCGAGGATTGTCGCCGCGGTTCGTGCGGCGGCGCAAGGGAGCTGAACGCCATGGATCACGAAGCCCTCGAACAGGAACGCTACGAATTGTTTGAAGCGCCGGCGTACTCGTTTGCGCCCGATCGCCGCCAGTTCCTGCAGGCGCTGGCGTCGGGATTGCTGATCGTCGCCGTGGCGCCGG
>DALYJJ010000232.1:0-6664 GCA_031969915.1 Bryobacteraceae bacterium
CGGCCGGAGCGAGGGTTGCCGGGGTCCGCCGGCTTCTGTGTGCAGGGCTCGCAGCCGATGCTCAGATAACCCTGCTGGTAGAGGGGAAGCGAAGGGATCTCGTTCGCCGCGACGTACGCCCAGACGTCCTGCATGGTCCAGGCGGCCAGCGGGCTCACCTTGCGGATGGTCTTGCCCGTGGGCCAGCGGTGCGTTTCTTCCACCTGCAGGTTCGCCCGCGTCGGCGATTGCTCGCGGCGGAGCCCGGTGAACCAATACTCGAACGGATCGAGCCCACGCATCAAGGGCTCCACTTTGCGCGCCTGGCAGCAGCCGGCGGGATCGGTCCGGTAAAGGTGTTCAGGAGCGCTGGGCGACGGCAGTAAGTTCACTAAGTTCAGGTTCCAGTCGCGGGCCAATTGGTCGCGATAGGCGTACGTTTCGGCGAAATGGTAACCGGTTTCAAGGAACAGGACGGGTATCGCGGGCTCTAGGGCGCGGACCAGGTGCACGACCACCATGTCCTCGGCCTGGAAGCTGGAGGTGACGCAGGCTTCCCCGGGCTGAGCGGTGGCGAGGATGCGCCCGATGGCCGCTTGGGCCTCGGCGAGGAGGTCAGGCATGAGTCTGTGTCCTTTCCAAACGGATGGCATCCACCAGCGCGTACCACACGCGCTTGCGGGTTTCGAACTGCGGGAAGGCCGCCGCGATCTTCTGCCGAAGCGAGGCGGCGAGGGTCAGGAACTTCGCGTACTCGGGGCCGTACTGGGCAGCGAGGCGTTCCTTGATCCGCACGGCGAGAGCGGGGCACTTACCATTGGTAGAGACGGCGATGACCAAGTCGCCCTGGCGGTGCACCGAGGGGAAGTAGAACTGGCAGTGCGGGGGGTCGTCCAAGGCGTTGAAGAGCACGTTGCAGCGGAGCGCCTCGGCGTGGATGGCGGCGTTGTGCGAGCGGTCGTCATCGGCGGCGATGGCGAGGAAGTAACCGGCAAGGTCGCCTGGCTGCCAGGGGCGGCGGAGCCAGGTGACGCGGGCGCCCGCGGCTTCGAGTTCCCGGACCTTGGGCTCGGCCTCGCGGCCGTCGCCGACGACCAGGCACGGCCGGCCGCCGAGGTTGAGCATCACGGGATAGGGCGGGGTGTTCACAGCAGCCCCTGGTCCCGCAGCTCGGCGAGCACTTCGTGATGGTGGCGGCCGCGGGCGTCGAAGAGCACGACATTTTCGCCCGCCTCGCGTAGGGCGTGGGGCAGGGGCGAATCGGGGTCGGCCACGATCAACGCGCGGCGGCCGTGCTGGGGCTCGAAGGCGAGGCGCTTGCTCGCCCGGAACTCGTCGTGGGGATCCGCGGCGGGCCGTTCGATCATGCCTGCGGCGAGGGTCAAATTTGTGATCGGATCGATCAGGATGAACGCTCCGGTGCGGCGGTTGCCGGCATACGAATCGAAGTGGAGCGGCTGGGTGGTTTCGACGACCGCCGCGCCGATCTGATTCAGTTCCAGGTGGTGTGCGTCCTCGCGGCGGAAGGAGTTGATCTCCGTCCGGTGCATCAGGCGGTGTACGCGCGCGGTGACCTGATGCGGGCCGTGGCGCAGGATGTAGGGCTTACCGGCGGCCAGCCGATCGCCGCCCATCCACACCAGGCTCGATTCAAACCATCGCCCGGTTTGGGGAGGAGCATCGGGGCTGGCCAGGATCCCGCCGCGGCCCAGGTCGATCTCGTCTTCGAGAGTGAGGGTGACCGACATCGGAGCGGTGGCTTCGGCCAGGTCGCCGTCCATGGTGGCGATGCGCGCCACGCGCGTGCGGCGGCCCGAGGGCAGCACCACGACCTCGTCGCCCGGGCGCACGCGGCCCGAGGCGATCTGTCCCGCGAAGCCGCGGAAATCCAAATCCGGGCGAATGACATACTGCACCGGAAAGCGGAAGGGCGCCTGGTCAAGGGCCTGGTCGACGTCCACGGTTTCGAGGTATTCGAGCAGCGAGGGACCGCTGTACCAGGGCATGCGCGCCGAGCGGAACGTGACGTTGTCCCCTTCGAGCGCGCTCAGGGGAATGAAATCGAAGGCGACGCGGCGTAAGTGGGGAGTTAGTAACTCGAACTCCCGCCGCACCTGATCGAACCGGCGCTCGTCGAATTCAACCAGGTCCATCTTATTCACGGCCACGACCAGGCGGCGAATCCCGAGCAGGGAACTGACATAGGCGTGGCGGCGGGTCTGCTCCACCACCCCTTTGCGCGCGTCGATCAGGATGATGGAAAGGTCGACGGTGGAGGCGCCGGTGGCCATGTTGCGCGTGTACTGCTCGTGGCCCGGCGTGTCGGCGATGATGAACTTGCGCTTGTCCGTGGCGAAGTAGCGCCAGGCGACGTCGATGGTGATGCCCTGCTCGCGCTCGGCCCGCAGGCCGTCGGTGAGCAGCGAGAAGTCGAACGAACCGCCGGAGCGGTTCACTTTGCTCTTCCGGACCGCCTCCACCTGGTCGTCGTATGCGCCCTTGGTGTCGTAGAGCAGCCGGCCGATCAGCGTGCTCTTGCCGTCATCCACGCTGCCCGCGGTAGAGAAGCGGAGGAGCGATTTCTCCTTCGGTTCGCTCATCAGAAGTAACCCTCGCGTTTCTTCAATTCCATGGAGCCATCCTGGTCATGGTCGATGACCCGGTTTTCGCGTTCGCTACGCCGGAACGAGAACAACTCCTCGATAATCTTCGGGATCGTGTCCGCGTCCGAGCGGATGGCCCCGCTGCACGGCGTGCAGCCGAGCGAACGCATGCGGCAAGTGACGATCTCCGGCCGCTCGCCGGGAAGCAGTTTCACGTTCTCCTGCACCGGGATCAGCACTTCGCCCCGCACCAGCACCGGCCGCGGCTTGGCAAAGTACAGCGGTACCAGCGGAATCTGTTCCAGGCCGATGTACTGCCAGATGTCGAGTTCGGTCCAGTTGGACAAGGGAAAGACCCGGATCGACTCGCCGGGGTCCACCAGGCCGTTGAAGATGTTCCAAAGTTCCGGCCGCTGGTTCTTGGGGTCCCACTGGCCGTTCCGGTCACGGAAGGAGAAGACGCGCTCCTTGGCGCGCGAGCGCTCCTCGTCGCGCCGCCCGCCGCCGATGGCGGCGTCCGCCTTGGCCCACGCCAACCCGTCGAGCAGGGCCCGCGTGCGCAGCAGCCCGCAGCATTTCGCCGTTCCCAGATCGTAGGGGTTCGCGCCCTGCCGAATCGCCTCCTGGTTGGTGTACACCAGCAGTTCCGCGCCGATCGCACGGGTGAACTCGTCGCGAAACTCGATCATCTCCGGGTATTCGTACGTGGTGTCGATATGCAGCAGCGGGAAGGGAAGCCGGCCTGGAAAGAACGCCTTGCGGGCCAGGTGCAACAGCACGGAGGAATCCTTGCCGATGGAGTAGAGCAGGACCGGCCGGGCGAATTGCGCGGCGACTTCGCGAAGCGTGAAGATCGCTTCGGCCTCGAGCGCGCGCAGGTGGGAGAGGGACATGTCCAGTGACAGAGTATCACAAGATCCTAATCCCTATCAATATTAGGGTGATTGCCGGGAAAGGGGGCGGCCGAATCAGCCGGCGGTCCGGAGCAGGCGGCGCACGGGCTCGCCTTTGCCGTCCTTGGTGACGTAGACGGGGCGCTGCTCGATGACCACGCCGGCGTTCGGGGCAAGCCCGAGGGCGGCGAACAGCGTGGCATGGAGGTCGGTGATGGTCACCGGGTCTTTCACGATGCTGCACGGGCGCTCGGGGGCGGTTTCGCCGTGCACCAGTCCCTGGCCGAACCCGCCGCCGAACAGCAGGACGCTTCCGGCTTCGGTGAAGTGGCGGTGCATGCCGTAGTGTTGCGGGGAGGTCATGCGTTCGGGCTGCTGGACCTGCTCCTTCACCTCTTTGCCCGGCTTGCCTTCGGTCATCATGTCGCGGCCGAACTCGCTGGCCAGGACGACGATGGTGCGGGACAGCAGGCCGCGCTGGTCGAGGTCGCGGATCAACCGTGCGATGGGCCGGTCAATCTGCTCTTTCATGGCGCGGGCGCGCTCGTGGCCGTTTTCATGGGTGTCCCAGTGGCGGAACGGGATGTACTCGGAGGTGATTTCGACGAAGCGGGCGCCGGATTCGGCGAGGCGGCGGGCCAGGAGACAGCCGAGGCCGAAGCGGCCGGTGTTGTAAGCGTCGTAGGACTCCTTTGGTTCGAGAGTGAGGTCGAAGGCGCGGGCGGCCGGTGAGCGGAGCAGGCGGTCGGCGTTCTCCAGGGAGCGCAGCAACGACTCGCGCTGATAGTCGCTTGCCGAGCGCAGCAGCGGGTTCGCGTCCACCATCTGCCGGTACAACCGGTAGCGCCGTTCGAAGCGGCCGCCGGCCATCTTGGCCGGAGGTTGCACGCTGGCGATGGCGTCGCGCGGGTCGGCGATGAGGAAGGGGCCGTGTTCGGCGCCGAGGAAGCCCGCGGTGTGAAAGCTCTTGAGCGCGTCGCTTTCGGCGCCGATTTCCATGTTCTGGCCGACGGAGACGAACGCCGGCATGTCGGGGTTCTTCGGTCCCAGCAGTTTGGCCACCCACGAACCGATGTGGGGCATGGCGAGGGGCTGCGGCGGCTCGTAGCCCGTGTGCCAATGGTACTGGTGGCGCGAGTGAAGGATGAAGCCGAGGTCACCCACGCGGTGCGAGCGAACGATGGTCCCGCGGTCCATGATCCGGGCGATTTCCGTCAGGCCCGCGGAGAAGCGCAGGCCATCGACCGCGGTGGGAATCGAAGGGAACGTGCTCAGTACGGCTTTGCTCTCGAGGCCCGGCTCGTAGGGTGTGTGGGCCTTGGGGTCGAAGGTCTCGGTCTGGGCCATGCCGCCGGCCATCCAGAGCAGGATGACCGTGTCGGCGGTGGCAGCGGGGCGGGCCGGCGGTTGGGCCAGTGCGCGGGGCGCGGCGCCGGCGAGGGCAGCGAGGGCGGAGTGTCGAAGGAAGTCGCGTCGGCTTGGCATGGCTAGTGCAGGAACTGAAACTCGGGACTCATGAGGATCGACCAGAGCAGGTCTTCGAGGCCTGCCGCGGTCTTGACCAAAGGTTCGGCCAACTTGCGCTCGGCGAGCGTGGGCGCGCGGGCCAGCAGATACCGGTACAGGTGGCCTGCGAGGTCGCCCGTGCCGGAGGGCTTCGGCGGCTCCGACTCGAGGCGCACGAGCCGCTCCGGATCGGGTTTGGCGGTGAAAACGAAGAAGCGCAGCGCGGGGCTGATGTCGCTCTTTCGCGAGGCGTCGTCGATGACCGCGCGGGCGCGGAAGCGCGTATAGCCCTTGCCGGCGATGTCGATGGCGCGCGCGAAGGGGACCTTCACGGGCATCAGTCCGTCGATGGGTGTCGATCCGCCGGGGCCGATCAACTCGGCCTTCGCCCATCCGGCCACGACGCGGTCGGGGTCGTAGGAGTCAATGTCCTCGATGAGCAGGTGCAGTTCGCGCTCGCCGGTGATGTCGATGTCAATCTCCACGCCGCCCGAGCGGAGCAGTTTGCTGTCGAACTTATTGGCGGGCGGCGGAGGCAGTTGGCCGAGCAGCGAGAGGGCGGCGCGCTCGAGGCGCTTGGACAGGAGCGGCCCGTTGGTGAGTTCGAGGGCCTGGAGGGTAGTGGCGGCAACGGCGCGTTCGGTGTAGACCTGATCGCGGATGGGGCGGCCGAGGGCGCGGCTCAGGGGATCGCTCTTGAGGCGCCATTCGCGGGTGGCGGAGGCGTAGACCTCGTTGCGCGGGGCGCGGACGCGCCAGTCGCCGGAGACGGCGGAGATGGTGTCCTGGAACTGCTCGGCGCTCAGGCGGCGCAGTTCCGGGCCTTTGAAAACGTAGCTCTGGGCGGGCTCAGTGCGGGTCACGGCCGGGCGCTGGTAGGCGCGGGAGGTGAGGATCTGACGCAACAGGTGATGCAGATCGAACTGGTGGTCCGCGAAGTCGGACGCGAGCCAGTCGAGCAGATCCTGGTTCCAGGACGGAGCGTCCATGTCGTCGACCGGTTCGATGAGGCCGCGGCCGAGCAACTGGCGCCAGTAGCGGTTCACGATGGTGCGGGCGAAGCGGCCGTTCCCGGGCATGGTGAACCACTCGGCGGCGGCCGCGCGACGCGAGTCGAGTGACGCCTCGAATTTCACGGGCAGATCGGGCACCGGGAACTTGGGCACGGCCGTCCTGCCGGTGGGCACGTCGCAGCGCACCAATTCGAGCCTGTCGTCGGAGAACATGGCGGCGAGGCCGAAGGTGTCGGCCAGTTTCCAGCGGTTGACGAAGCTGTCGTGGCAGGCGGCGCACTTGAGGTTGATGCCGAGGAAGACCTGGGCGGCGTTTTGGGCGGCCTGCATGGGCGGTGTCTGGCTGGCGCTGATCACGCCGCGCCAGGTCATGCCCACCAGATACCCGTCAGGGCCGGTCTTCGGCGCTGGATTGAGGAGCGCGCGGACCATGGCGTCATAGGGCTGGTTGTCCTGCAGGGCGGCGTAGAGCCAGCCGGTGATCGACTTTCGATCGCCGTGATAGACGACGCCTTCGTCGTTGCGGAGCAGGTCGTTCCAGAAGCTGATCCAGTGTTCGGCGTAGGGCTGGCGTTGCGCGAGGAGCGCGTCGACGAGCCGGGCCCGCTTGCCGGGTGAGGCGTCCTTTTCGAAGCCGGCGAGTTGCTGGGGGGAAGGGGGGAGGCCGTGC
>DALYJJ010000233.1:0-6459 GCA_031969915.1 Bryobacteraceae bacterium
CGTGATGCTGGCCGGCGCGAGCGCGAGCGCCGCCTCCAACTGGCCGGCCGAACGCACCATCAGGTGAATGCTTGATTCCGTTTCGGTCTGCGCCGGCGGTTGCGGACGTGCCGCCGCGAGGATCCGTGACGGGTCGGCGAGGGCTGGCTTCGGCACCTCGCCGAGGCGGTCGAGCAGCCCCTCCACGGCCTCGCGCCGCATGGCGTTGAGAAGCGAAGCGGGCGCGAAGGGCTTTCCCGCGGCCTCCAGTGTGAGGGTGCGCAGTTCGAACGCGGTGCTGCCCAGCCGCCCGAACTGCTCGCGGAGAAACGATTCGTCGACGCCGCGGTTCTGGGCGGCGGCCAGGGGCAAGGGCGAAACGACGGTCACTGCCACGCCGCGCGGCCCTGTCCATACGGCGCGAAGCGGCTCGCCTTCCGCCGCCCGAATCGCGACATCCACGGGCTGCCGGCGGGGTTCCATGGCCTGAATCGTCTTGTCGAGTTCCGGATCGTGGGTCCGCCACAACAAGTCTCCCGGACGAACCCGCGAGAAATCCACTTCGCGGTTCCCGAAGCGCACCTCGACGCGCTGCGACCCTTCGGCGGCGACCTCATAGATACGCCCGCCCTCCTCCGGCTCTTCCGGGCTCCGCCAGCCGGCGGCGTCGAGCACCACGCCGTCGCCCGGCTTGAGCGGCGCGATCCGGTGGGCGCCGGTGGTCTCCAAGAGCAGCCCGCCCGCCAGCACCTTCACCACGCGGCCCATCAACACGCCGCGATGCCGCGGGGCGCGTCCGTGAACCACGGTCTGGTGATTGGTCCCGGAGAGAAAGTGCGGAGCGAGGCCGCGCGAATAGACCTGCTCCAGGCGCAGATCGCCGGCCTCGGTGACGCTCAGCGGCCGGCCGGCGCAAGCCTCATCCACCGCTTCGCGGTAGGCGCGAGTGGCGAGCGCGACGTAGTCCGCGTCCTTGTAGCGGCCTTCGATTTTAAGTGCGGAGATGCCCGTTGCCACGATGCGCGGGACTTCGTGCAGAGCATAGAGGTCGCCGGGCGAGAGCAGGTAGCGCAGATCGGCCAGGGGCTGAACGCGCCCATCCACCACCATGTCGTACGGCAACCGGCACGCTTGTGCGCACTGCCCGCGATTGGCGCTGCGACCGCCCCAGGCTTCCGAGGAGAAGCACTGTCCGGAGTAGGCGACGCATAGCGCGCCGTGCACGAAGATCTCGAGTTCGGTTTCGGTCGCTTCGCGGATCGCCGCCACTTCCGGAAGGGACAATTCGCGCGCCAGCGTCACCCGGCGCGCCCCGGCTCGCGCCGCCAGGCGGACGCCCTCGGCATCCGTGATGCTCATCTGGGTGCTGGCGTGGATCTCCAGGTCCGGCGCCAGGTCCCGGATCAGCCGCACCATTCCCAGGTCCTGCACGATCACTGCGTCGGCGCCGGACTCGGCGATCCGGGCCACCGTCCGAACGGCTTCCTCCAGCTCGTGGTCGAAGATCAGCGTGTTGAAGGTGACGAAGCCCTTCACACCGCGCCGGTGCAGCGTGCGCATGACTTCCGGCAGTTCTTCCAGCGAAAAGCCGACTTTCGCACGAGCCGTAAAATGTTTCAGACCGAAATACACCGAGTCCGCGCCGGCGTCGATCGCCGCGTGCAACTGTGGCCAGTATCCGGCCGGACTCATGATCTCGGGCTTTGGGAAACCCATGGCGTGGGTACCTTCCAGCGTACCGCGAGCGGGACGCCCGGCGAACGAAAGCCCCGCTACACTATGTTCATGGCGGATCCCGCTGCCGACCCCGTCCTCACCGGCGACGATATCATCGCCGAAATCCTGCGCAATGCCGACGCGAGTCTCTTCAAGGTCCGGTACACGACGCTGGTGCCGTCGGTCTTCAACGTTTATCTGAACCGGCGCGATTACGACCAGATTGCCTCCGTCGCTTCCTTTGTCGCGCGCGAAGCGAAGCAGGCGCTGCGCGAGCGGCTGGATGCGCTGAACGCCGCTTCCAAGCCGTCGTCCGTTGCGCGGAAACTCGGTTTGGCGGGCCAGGCGGTGGAGTACAAGGTGTTGGGCGGAGAGTTCGCGGTTGAGTTCCACGCCGATTCGGAGGAGCGCCTGGGCCGGGGCGAGATCGAGATTTACTCGGAGCTCGGTTCGGCCGGGGAGGCAGAAATCGGTTCCGGCGCGATGACCACGTTCATCACCCGGCGGCCTTCGGAGTCCACCGGGACGGCTGCCGCTGCCGTGACGTCCCGGCCGGCAACTTCCGGGAACCAACCGGGCGCCCTTGCGTATATCCGTTATGACGACCGGGACGGAGCGAAGACCTTTCCCGTGACAAAAACGCTGACCGTGATCGGGCGAGGCGGAAAGTCGTTTTGGGTGGATCTGCGATTGGAAGGGCCGAGCGACGTTTCGCGCGAGCATTGCCGCTTGCGTCACGACCCGGCGTCTGGCCGCTTTTTCCTCAAGGACGTGAGCCAGTACGGGACCACAGTCAACGGGGAGCGCATTCCGAGCAGCATGGAGCGGCGGGAGGGCGCAGAGCCGGTGGACCGCAATATCGAATCGCCATTGCCACCGCGCGCCCGCGTCGGCCTGGCGGAGGTTGTGTTCTTCGATTTCGAGGCAGCGGGGACCGAATGACGGAAACGTTGTTCTGGATGCGCATTCCCTTCGCCGTCCTTTTGCTGGCGGTGACCGTCCTGATGGCATGGATCGCCTGGCGGCGAACGGAGTAACGCCGTGCCCGTAGCCCAACAAGGCCGCTCGGCGGCTCTCTCCGATACCGGCCGGCTCCGCCGCAACAACGAAGACCGCGTCTACACGGACGCCGATCGCGGCATCTTTCTGGTGGCCGATGGCGTGGGCGGGCATGCGGCCGGCGAAAAAGCGGCGGAGATCGCCGTGACCATGGTGCGCGCGCGGCTGGAGCGAAAGACGGGTACGCCCGAGGAGCGCCTCCGGGAGGCGATCACGCTGGCCAACAACGAGATCCTGCGCCACGCCGGAGAGAACGAAAAGCTCGCGGGCATGGCGTGCGTGCTGACGGTCGCGGTGCTGGAAGGCGACCGCGCCTACATCGGCCATGTCGGCGATTCGCGTTGTTATCAACTGGAGTCCGGCACGATTCGCAAGGTCACTCACGATCACTCGCCCGTGGGCGAACAGGAAGACGCCGGCACGCTTTCCGAGAGCGACGCGATGAAGCATCCGCGGCGCAACGAGGTGTACCGGGATCTCGGCTCGGCGCGCCACAGTCCGGACGACCGGGATTTCGTCGAGATCGTCACCGTGCCCCACCGTGCGAACTCGGCGCTGCTGCTGTGCTCGGATGGATTGAGCGACCAGGTGGTGGCGGACCAGATCCGCGCCATTGTGGAGGCGCATGCCGGCGACCCGCACGCCGCCGCGGCGGCCCTGGTGGAAGAGGCGAACGAAGCCGGCGGCAAGGACAATGTGTCGGTGGTGCTGCTGGAAGGGCCGGAGTACGCCGCATCGGTCCGGCGCGCTTTCGCCGGGCGGGGCCGATCGAAGTCCTGGGCGCTCCCTTTCCTGGCGGGCCTGATCGGGGCTCTCCTGCTGCTGGTTCTGTCGCGCCCCCACGTTCGGATCACTCCGGAGGGACGCGTGTTTGGCTGGGGCCCGGTAAGCGTACCGGCCACCATTCGGGCCGGCGACGGTGAACGCGCGCGCACCATCGCGGACGCCATGGCGCTGGCGCGGCCCGGCGACCGGGTGGTGGTGGCGCCGGGCCTCTACCGCGAAGGGATCGTCCTGAAGAGCGGTGTGGCCTTGGTGAGTGAGGTCCGCCGCGGGGCGGCGATTGAAGCGCCGGTTCCGGTGGCCGTGTCGGCGGCCGGCGTTACGGACGCGGAATTCGCGGGTTTCGTCGTTCGGGGCGGCCAGACCGGCGTGCTCCTGCGCGACTCCGACGTGGCGGTGACGGATCTCGAAGTCGCGCGCATGAGCGGAGCGGGCATCGCCATCGAGGGCGCATCGCGGGGCGTGGTGCGCGGCTGCCGCCTCACGGAGAACGCCGGCGTGGGCGTCTCCGTGCACGGAACAGCGAAGACGCAGATCGTGAACAACGCGATTGTGCGCAACGGCGTGGGCGTGCGCATCGGTCCGCGTGCGGCGCCGGTGCTGGAGGATAATGCGATCGCCAACAACGGCGGCGGGCAGGTGCAGGTTCCGCCCTCCTTCGACGGGACGACGCTGCTTCCGAACAACCACATTCCGCCCGCCCCACGAAACGGTCCGCCGGCCGTCAAGGTGGTGGTGCCGTGACGCCGAAGACGTTTGGACGCTTCGCCATCGTTCGCAAGATCGCGGGCGGCGGCATGGGCCGGGTGTTCGAGGCGGCCGACAACGCGCAGGGGTTGCGCGTCGCGCTCAAGCTGGTGGATCACGGATCGGATGCGGACAGCCTGGAGATCCTCGCCGCCGAACGGCACGGCGCAATCCTTCAGAAGCAACTGGGACTGGTGGACCAGCGCGTGGCCGCGGTGCACGAATTCGGCGATCACGAGGAGGCGTTCTTCATCGTGATGGAGTACGTCGACGGGCAGGATGTCTCCGAGGTGGGGCGCATCGGCGCTCCGTTTGCGGCCCGCATCGCACAGGATGTGCTGGAAGTGCTGTCGCTCGCGCACGGCTATCGCACGAACATTGAGGGACGCGAATACCATGGCCTGGTGCACGGCGACATCAAGCCGCGGAACATTCGCATCACTACCGTGGGCCAGGTGAAGCTGCTCGATTTCGGCATCGCCAAGGCGCTCTCGCTCACCCGGCGCTTCACCCAAAACCAATTCGGCAGTGTTCTGTACTCCTCGCCGGAGCGGCTGCGGACGGGCGAAGTGAACGTCGCGTCGGACCTGTGGTCAGTGGGCGTGGTGCTGTATGAACTGGTGGCCGGCCGGCCGTACTTCGACGGAGCGACCGGCGCACAACTGGACCGAGCCGTGCGCGAGTACGACGCGTTGCGGCCGCCGCCGGCGGAGTGCCCCGAGGCGATGATTGCGATCCTCAACCGTGCCCTCGCACCCCGCGCGGAGAACCGCTACGTCACCGCGCAGGAGTTCGCCGAGGACCTGGCCGCGTTCCGGGCCGGCGTGGCGCTCCCGTCCGTCGCGCCTGCTCGCGAAGACGAAGCGACTCGCCGCACCGCGCGCCCGGCGGAGGTGGAGGAGTTCGAAGAGACACGCCGTACGGTCGCGACGCTGGTCCAGGCCGAGGAGGATCAGGAGACGCGGCGCACGCTGCGCAGTCCCTCTCCGCCGGTGGCAACGGCGGCCGCCCCGTCGCCGGAGCGGCGGGCGGTGAAGCTGCGGTTCGGGCGGGTGTTCCTGGCGGTGACCCTGGCCGCGGCGCTGGCGGCGGCCTATCTTGCGGTGCGTGAGTACTCCTTGTGGAGCGACGCGCGAGCCTTGGCCCGCGATCTGGAGAGTGAGCGCGTCTCACTCTCCGACGAGGTTTGGCAGCGGTACCGGGCGATAGCGGGCAAAGCCTGGCTGGGCGTCACCTCATGGCCCGCGCAGGGCGCCTTGCGCGACCGCCTGCTGAGCGCCGCCGACCGCGTGATCCTGGCCTATCGCGGCTCCGACACTCCTTCCGTGGCGCAAGCCGACTGGCAATCTGCGCGCCAGAGCGCGGCGCGCGCGTTGGAACTGTTGCCCGGCGACGACAACATCCGGGGCCGTCTGCGGCTCATCGACGGGCACCTGGCGCGGATTCGCGGAGGAGCGCGCAAGGAAGCAAACACGCTGGCCGCGGCCCGTGATCTGTTTGAGGAGTCTTCCCGGCTCATGCCCAAGTCGCCCGATCCCTACCTGGGTCTGTCGCGGCTGTATGTGTACGGGCTGGCCGACGTGGACCGCGCTCAGGAGGCCATTCGGCAGGCGGAGCAGCGCGGCTTCAAGCCCGGCAAGCGAGAGTCGGCGCAACTTGCCGACGGGTATCGCGACCGCGCCGAGCGGATGTACAAGGAGGCCCAGCGCGCCGTGCGCCTGGAGGAAGAGGACCGCTACCTGAGCGTGGCCCGCGAAGACTACATCCGCGCCCGCGATCTCTATAGCGCGATCGTGCCCTTTGGCGATGCGGCCGGCGAACTACGCACGGTCCACGACCGGCTGGACGCCGTGGAACTGCGTCAGAACCGCGTCCGCGACGCACGTAAGGGCGGGCGCTAGTGGCCGTTACCCGCAGTTCCGCTTCCGAGCGCGCGCGCCGGTCCTCGCCGGTTTCGCTCATCCCGGCAGTTCCGCGCAACCTTGAACTCGCGCTGCTCGCCGCCGCGACGCTCTTCGTGGCGGGTGCACTGGCGCTGGTCTACCAGGGACGTCTGGCAACCCTGCCCGCTACCGCGCGCACTCCGCTCAATCTCAACCAGGTGGATCGGCGGGAGCAACTGCTGCCCTATCTGGAGGGGTTCGCGGGGGCGCCCGAGCGCGACTACGCATCGCG
>DALYJJ010000234.1:0-6439 GCA_031969915.1 Bryobacteraceae bacterium
CCGAATCGAGACCCGACCCTTTGAACTGATTGACGCCGACGCACTGGTGATCCCGGTGTTTGAACGCCCGGCGCCGCAAGGCCTGGCGGCCGCCGGCGCGGCGTTGGAACCCGACTCCGCGCGCGTTGCGAACGAGAAGACGGGCGGCTGGATCGAAGAGTGCCTGCTCGGCGGCGAGTTCTCCGCGAAGGCGCTCGAAGCCGCGATCCTGCACCGGCCTTCGGGGGTCCGCGCGAGGCGGGTGGTGGCTTTGGGAATGGGCAACGCCGCCAAGTGCACGGCCGCCGACGTTCGCAAAGCGGCGGGCGCGGCGCTGCGGCTGTTGAAGCCGAAGGGCGTGCGGCAGATCGCGTTGTTGCTCGACGCCGCGATCGGCGGGCCCGATTTCGTCGCCGCCGGGGCCGAGGGCGCCATCCTCGCGGACTTCGAACCGGACGCCTACAAGACCGATCCGAAAAAGAACGAAAAGGCGGTCGACGAGTTCGTTCTCGTGCTGGGCGAACCGTCCGGCAACGCGGAGGAAGCCCTGCGCCGCGGCGTGATTCTCGCCGAATCCCAGAACTTCGCGCGCGCGCTGGTGAACGAGCCCGGCAACCGTTTGACGCCCCTCGTGCTGGCGGACCGCGCCCGCCTCATGGCCGGCGATATGGGCCTGGGCTGCGAGGTGCTGGACCGTGAGCAAATGAAGCAGTTGGGCATGGGCTCGCTGCTCGGCGTGGCCCAGGGCAGCGCCAATCCGCCCGCGCTCATCGTGCTCCGCTACAAGCCGTCGCGCGCGAACTCCTCCGATCACCTCGCGCTGGTCGGCAAGGGAGTCACCTTCGACACCGGCGGCATCTCCATCAAGCCCGCGGACGGCATGGAGAAGATGAAATACGACATGGCCGGCGGGGCGGCGGTGATCGGCGCCATGCGCGCCATCGCCCAGTTGAAGCCGCCCATTGCCGTCACTGCCTTCGTACCGGCCGTGGAGAACATGCCCGGCAGCGCAGCCCAGCGGCCCGGCGACATTGTGACCTCAATGAACGGCAAGACAGTGGAAGTATTGAACACGGACGCCGAGGGCCGGTTGATCCTGATCGACGCGATTACCTACGCCCTTCGCCAGGGCTGCACGCACCTGGTGGACGCGGCCACGCTCACCGGGGCCATCGTTGTGGCCCTGGGAGGGGTGCATGTCGGCGCGTTCACCAACCACGAGGACTTCCTGGGCAAGCTGCTCGCCGCGGCCAAGGCGGAAGGCGAGAAGATGTGGCCCATGCCGCTCGACGACGAGTACAGGGAACTGCTGAAGTCCCCCTTCGCCGACATCGCGAACATCGGCGGCCGTTGGGCGGGCGCGGTGACGGCGGCGAAGTTCATTGAGGAGTTCGTCGAGGAGAAACCCTGGGTGCACCTCGACATCGCGGGTATGGCGTGGGTGGAAGAGGCAAAACCGTTTCTGGCCAAGGGGCCCAGCGGGGTCGGTGTGCGCACCTTTGTGAACCTGGCGCTCAACTGGTAGCCAGCACCGGGCGCGGCGCAGGCGCGTAGGGCTTGCGGCCGGTAGGACGCGTTCCGGTAGGCTATGCTAAGGAGTCAGGCGGGTGCCGGGCTGCACCCGAGTGTGACGGCTTCGTAAGGAATCCATGGTGGGGAGGCTTGGCGGCACGGCCACGTGCGAAGCGGTTGCGCCGGCCGGTCGTTGGCGGAAGGGGATGGACGGATGGCACTGAAACGGGCGCTGGTCACTGGGTCCTGTGGGCTGATTGGGTCGGAAGTCTGCCGGTCCTTCGCCGCTCATGAGTTCGAAGTGGTTGGAGTGGACAGCAACCACCGCGCGGTGTTCTTCGGCCCGGACGGTGACACGTCCTGGATGAGGGACCACCTGATTCGGGAGATCCCAGCCTACCGGCATGTGGCCCTCGACATCCGCGACCGCGAAGGGGTGCTTTCGCTGATGTCGGAGCTGCGGCCCGATCTTATCGCGCATACGGCGGCACAGCCGTCGCATGACCGGGCAGCCGCGATTCCCTTCCTCGACTTCGAAGTCAACGCGGTGGGCACCCTCAATCTTCTCGAAGCAGCGCGCCAGTTCTGCCCTGAATCGCCGTTCGTGCACATGTCGACGAACAAGGTGTACGGAGACCTGCCCAACAGCATTGCGCTGCGCGAGGAGGAAACGCGGTGGGACTACGCCGATCCTGCCTACCAGTTCGGCATCCCGGAGTCCTTCTCAATTGACCAGTCGCGGCACTCGTTGTTCGGCGCCTCCAAGGTGGCCTCGGACATCGTGGTCCAGGAATATGGCCGTTATTTCGGCATGCCCACGTGCTGCCTGCGCGGCGGCTGCCTGACCGGTCCGAACCACTCGGGCGTCGAATTGCACGGTTTTCTGAGCTACCTGGTGAAATGCAATCTGGAGGGCCGAACCTACCGGGTGTTCGGCTACAAGGGCAAACAGGTTCGCGACAATATCCACGCGACGGATGTCGCACGGTTCATGCTGGAGTTCTACCGCAGCCCCCGTCAGGGTGAAGTCTACAACCTGGGCGGCGGCAAGGACCAATCGTGCTCGATCCTGGAAGCGTTCGGCAAGTGCGAGCGCTTATCGGGGCGGCCGATGAAGTGGGAGTACGTCGAGGAGAACCGGATCGGGGACCATATCTGCTACTACAGCGACCTTCGGAAGATGAAGGCGCACTATCCGAACTGGTCGCTCACCAAGCCGTTGGACACCATTTTCGGGGAAATCTGCTCGGCGTGGCAGGAGAGGCTCGCCGCGCGCTAGCGTTTCTCTCGCGAATCCAAGTTCATGAAGAACAACGTCCTCATTCTTGTGCCGGCCTACCGTTGTGAGAAGACCATCGTCGATACGCTCGAGTCCATCCAGAGCCAGGGGCCGCGTCTGGACGAAGTGAAGGAAGTCCTGGTAATTGACGACGGCTCGCACGACGGTATCGCCGAAGTAGCTCGCACGCTGTGGCGGTCTTCTGTCCCGCTGCGAATCATCGACCGTCACTTCAACTACGGCGAGTACGCGAGCGTCAACGCCGCGATCGAGGCTTTCCCGCCGGATGTCGATTGGTTCCTGATCATGCACGGCGACAACTACGCCAAGCCTGGGTGGCTGGACGAGTTCCTGAATCGCGTCGAGGCTGCCGAGGATCACGTCGGGCTGATCGGCAGCAGCTACGACTCGTTCCGCGATTCCGGCGAGGTGCATGCCGGCGAAAACAAAGATGGGCAGGAAGTCATGGTGCGGGGAGACGCCGGGAGCGTTGCCTCCACGCTGATTCGGGGATGCTGGTGGCACATTTCTTCCTGTGCCATCCGGGTGAAGGCGTATCGCCAGGTCGGCGGGCTGCCCAAACTGCTCCAGTTGAAGGGCGATTGGGACTTCATGCTGCGGATCCTCGCGGCTGGCTGGTCCATCTGGCACATTCCGAGGTCGCTGATGATGTATCGCGACAACCCGCAAGGCAGCAGCTCCATTAGTTTCCGGCGGCACTCGGATATCTTCGAGACGCTCACCGTGGTGCTCCGATTCCAGCAGTATCTTTCTTCCTCGCAGCTCTTCTCGGCGCACTACCGGCTTCTGGGATTCCTGGTGCGCCGTCTCGGCCGGTGCATCGTCAGTCTCGACGGCGTGAGACTGGCCTGGCTCCTGCCCGCGGCCGGATACGTGGCCGCCAGCTACTGCACGGCGGTCGCGGAGCGCCGAAGGAACGCGCAGAAGTCCTGAACGGCTCACGTGGCGTTGCGATGCGCACCTCTGTGAACCTGGCGCTCAATGGCAGCCCACGCAATTGGGGCAATTGCCCCAATTGCGAGTCCTTTGCTATTCCTTTCAATTAGTTACGGACTGGCATCCGAAGTGCATAACACTTTCGCGATGGAGCCCCGAGAGACACGCGTCTTTGCCTTCACCGTCGCCTTGGCGGTCTTGTTATTCGTCCTGCCCGCGATTCAGGCACTGGCGTCGGCGCCATAGGGCGCTTACACTGTCTCAGTGCGCCTGTTTACTCTGATCCCCTTCTTGGCATGGGCGTTGCCCCTGCCGGTGTCCGCGCAACTCGGCCGGGGCAACGACATGGAGTTCCGCCCCCGTTTCGATTCGACAAACGATCGCGCCGGTTCGGGCCGATGCCGCATCCGGGTTCGCATCGATGACGAGGCCGAAGTGCTGATGCAGGGCGACCGCGTGGTGGTGCGGGTGATCAGCGGCGGACCGGCGCGGGACGTCGGCTCCGAGTGCACCTCGCCCTTGCCGCGCAATCTGCGCGAATTCGAGTTTGAGAAGACCGACGGCCGCGGCCGCGTGGACCTGGTGGAAAGCCCGGAGCGCAACGGCCGCTTCATCGCGAGGATTCGCGACTCCAAGGGCGGCGACGATAAATACACTCTCGATTTCCGTTGGTCGGGCGGAGGCGGGTTTGGCAGCGGGGGCGGTTTCGGCGGCAGAGACCGCGACCGCGGTCCGTTCACGCCGGGTGGACGGGACCGTGACCGGGACCGCGATCGCGGCTCCCAGGCGGCGCGCCTCTGTCAGGACGCCGTGCGCGGGCGCCTGGCCACCGACTACGGCGAGAGTGACGCCGACATCCGCCTGAACAGCCTCGACGACAACCTGGGGAGCCGCGACGTTTTGGAGGGTGAGGCGCGAGCCCGGAACTCGCGCGACCGGTATGCGTTCCGGTGCCGCGTCAACCTGGACACGGGCCGGCTTCGGGACGTCGAAGTGCGGCGGCGGTAGAGTCCTCCCTCCGGGGAATCACGGCCATGGGACAGGAAGTGAAGTGCCGGTGCCAGATCGACGGGCGGAGTGTGGATGGCCGGGCGTACCTGGAAGCGAACCACATCCTCTTCCGCGGGGACGGGTTGAGGCTGCACATCGATCTGCCGGGCGTCCAGGCCGCGGCGAGCGAGGGCGTGTTGACGGTGACCTGGGCGAACGGCGCAGCGCGCTTTGAACTGGGCCCGGCGGCGGCGAAGTGGGCGGCGAAGATCGCCCATCCCAGGTCCCGGCTGGACAAGCTGGGCGTCCTGCCGGCGCATCGCGTGGGCGTGGTGGGGCGTTTCGACAAAGACTTCCTGTTCGAACTGCAGGAGAAGTCGGCGTCGGTGAAGCCGGTTCGCGACGCGAACGCTTTTGACCTGGTGTTCTTCGCCATCGCCAGACTGGACGAGTTCGACCGGCTCGCCAAGTTGCGCCGGGTGATGGAGGACAACGGGGCGATATGGACGGTGTACCCGAAGGGGACCGGCAAGTTCCCGGACGCCGCGGTGTTCGAGAAGGGCCGCGCTTCGGGTTTGAAGGACAACAAGGTGATGTCGTTCTCGGAAACCCACACCGCGCTGCGCTGGGTGATACCGGTCAGCGAGCGCGGTAAGCGAAAATAGCGCTCATGCGCTGCTTGTTCACGTTCCTGCTGACCGCGGTGTCTCTCTGCGCCGCGCCCTACCGCGTGGAAATCCGCCGCACCAGTCATGGCATTCCGCACATCACCGCTCGCGACTTCGGGAGCCTCGGGTTCGGGGAAGGCTATGCGCAGGCCGAAGACCACGTTTGCACCATCGCCGACCAGGTGGTGCGGGCGCGCGGCGAGCGGGCGCGGTACTTCGGACGCGGAGCGAACGACCAGCACCTGCTGAGCGACCTCGGGTTGAAGGCGCTACGTACCCTGGAGCGTGGGGCCGAGGATCTTGCTAAAGAGGCACCGGAGATTCGCGAGATGCTCGCCGGTTTCGCTGCCGGTTACAACCACTACCTGGAACAGACTGGACGCGCCAGGCTGCCCTCCTGGTGCCGCGACGCGGAATGGGTGAAACCGATCACCGCCGAAGAGTTGGCTGCGACGCGCCGGCTGTTCGTCAGCCAGCTTTCGTTTCTGGCGCGCGAGATCGGCGCAACGCAACCACCGGGCGAGGCGGGTCCGCGGAGCGCCGAGCGCCCAACCGCCGAACCGGCGGCGGGCGCAAGCAACGGCTGGGGCATCGGGCGCGACCTGGCGGCCTCGCGGCGGGGCATGCTGCTCGCCAATCCCCATTACCCGTGGGTGGGGTCGAACCGATTCTGGGAGAAGCATCTCGTGATTCCGGGCCAGCTCGACGTGTACGGCGCGAACGTGGTGGGCGGCGCCGGCGTTGCGATCGGCTTCAACAAGGACGTGGCCTGGACGCATACCGTATCGGCGGGCACGCGCATGGTCTATTACGCGGTGGACCTGGTGCCCGGGAAACCCACCTCGTATCTCTTCGACGGAACGGAGCGCGCGATGACGCCGCGCACGGTGAGCGTGGACGTCAAGCGCACGGATGGGACGCTCGAAACGGTGACCCGAACCTATTGGTTCACGCATCACGGGCCGGTCGTGAACCTGGGCCGGACCGCGTGGTCGGCGCGCCGGGCGCTGTGCGCGAAGGACGCGAATGAGAACAACAACCATGCCGCGCGGCA
>DALYJJ010000235.1:0-6206 GCA_031969915.1 Bryobacteraceae bacterium
GCGCAGTTATTCGCGCAACTGCTCGGCCGTAACCTGAGCCTTCCCCGCCGTCCGGTGTCCGATCCCGGCCGCCAGCTTCCCTTCTCTCCCAGCGACCTGGAGGGACGGATCGGCGTGCGCGTGTTACCGGAGTGGATGGACGCCGTTGACGACCCCACGCAGAAGGAATGGCGCGGCCGGAAGTTGTTCGGGCACTATGAGGCCGACATGGAAGGCGTGGCGCCGCAGCCCGTGGTACTGGTGGAGAAGGGGACGCTTAAGGACTACCTCCGGACCCGCCAGCCGGTGAAGGGCTTCGAGGGTTCGAACGGCCGCGCGCGCCTGCCGGGCGCGTTCGGGTATCGGGCGGCGACCTTCGGAAACCTCTTCATCAAGGCCTCCCAAAGCGTTCCGCCGGACGCCCTGAAGCGGAGGCTGATTGAGATGATCGGCCAACGCGGCAAGCCCTATGGAATTCTGGTCCGGAAACTGGATTTTCCCTCCACCGCGGGCGGAGAGGAGTTGCAGCGGCTGGGAGCGCGCCTGCGCGCGGGCGGCGAGACGCGGCCCGTCAGCCCGCCGCTTCTCATCTACCGCGTCTATCCGGACGGGCGCGAGGAACTGGTGCGCGGCCTGCGCTTTCGCGGCTTGAACGTGCGCGCGCTGCGCGATATTGTGGCCGCCTCCAATACGGAAACCGTGTTCGACTATCTGGAAAACGGCGCGCCCTGGGCGCTATCCGGCGCGGCCACTTACGTTTCGAACAACTCGGTGATCGCCCCCGGCCTCTTGTTCGACGACCTGGAGTTAGAGCGCGTGGAAGAACAATGGCCGCGGCCACCCCTGGCGCCGCCGCCGCCGTTGACGCCCGTTGCCGCGCGCTGATCGCCCATGGGGATCCTCGGCCGCAACGTTTTCCGCGAAATTGTATCCAGCGCGGTTCTCGGCTCGCTGCTGTTCACGTTCGTCCTGTTTCTCCAGCGCTTGGGCAAGTTATTCGAAATGCTGGTGCGCTCCTCCGCGCCGCCGCAGACCGTCGGTTACTTATTCCTGCTGATTCTGCCGCCCGTCCTGACGCTGACCATTCCCATCGGCGTGCTGGTGGGCGTGTTGATTGCCCTCAGCCGGATGTCCAGCGACGGCGAGGTAGTGGCGATGCGGGCGGCGGGCGTGCCGAGCCGGAGGCTGGCGGTCCCGGTGCTGCTCTTTGCCACCGCGGGCATGAGCGTGGCGGGCGCCTGTTCGCTCTGGCTCACGCCCTGGGCGACACGCGAGACCTTCCGGGTCTTGAACCAGTTGATCTCCGCGCAACTCACCGCGGAGATCCTGCCCCGGGTCTTCTCCGAGCAGTTCCCGAACACGATCCTCTACGTGGGTGACGTGATTCCCAGCGATCCGGTGCGCTGGCGCAAAGTATTCATCGCGGACTTCACGGAAAAGAAGAAAGGCCCCCAGGAGAGCGGCGAGGGACCCCGCATCACCGTTGCTTCGGAGACCGTGGCCGTCGCCGACATCGCGCGGAACGCCTTGCAGCTTTCCATGACCGACGCCAGTTCGCATGAGGCCGGATTGGACGTCGCCGAGTACTACAGCTCCCAGAGCCGGCACATGGACCAGGTGCTCGCGGCGCGGGAGCGGGACGAGTTGCGGCCCAAGGAGGCGATGGCGATCGACACCATTCCGCTGCTTCGGGCGCCTCGCGACTCGGTGGAGGAGCGGATCGAGTTGCACACCCGTTTCGCGCGGCCGGCCGCCTGCTTTCTGTTCGCTCTGATCGCCATCCCGCTGGGTATCGGCACGCGGAAGGCGGGTAAGTCGCTCGCCTTCGTACTTACGGTTGTCCTGGGATTTGGTTACTACATGGGCTTCGTCAGCCTGGTGGGGCTCGCGCAGAAGGGCACGCTCCCCGCCTGGCTCGCGGTGTGGCTTCCCAACCTGGTCTACCTGGCCGCCGCGGCCGCCCTGTTCGCGCGCCTCGACAGCGCGCGGGAGCCGAGGCTCCTGCCCGCGATGCAAGCGGCCGCCGAGGCGCTGGCCGCGCGCCTCCGCAGCGTCCTCCCCACCGAACCGGCCTCCGCCCCCCGCCTGGCGCCCGGGTCCCGTTGGTTCCTCCTGCCGCAGGTCGTGGACGCCTATGTCCTGCGGCTTTTCTGTTTCTATTTCGGCGTTCTGCTCGCCAGCTTCGTGTTGATGACTCTGGTGTACAACTTCTTCGAGTTACTCGGGGATATCGTCAAGAACCAGATCCCGATGGCCAAGGTGGCCCGCTATTTCTTCTTCCTGACCCCGAAGCTGCTCTACGATTCCACGCCCATGAGCGTGTTGGTGGCGGTGCTCGTGACATTCGGCATCCTCGCCAAGAACAATGAAGTGACCGCTTTCAAGGCCTGCGGCGTAAGCCTTCATCGCCTGGCGCTTCCCGTCTTCGTCATGACCGCCCTCCTGAGCGGCGGTCTCTTCGCGTTCGATCACTACATCGTTCCGGAGGCGAACCGCATTCAGGACGCGCTGCGGGCGGAGATCAAGGGACGCGCCGTGCAAACTTACTTGAATCCGGCACGGCGCTTCATCCTCAACGACAAGGAGGCTCGGATCTACTATTACAAGTACCTGGACGCCTCGGAGCAGATCATGGGCGGCGTCCAGGTCTTCGAGTTAGTCCCCCAGACGTACCGCTTGCGGCGGCACATCTCGGCCGAGCGCGCCCGCTGGGAACCGTCGATGAACGCCTGGATCTTCCAGAATGGCTGGTCGCGCGAGTTTCAGGGCCTGCGCGACACCTTCCACGATTTCCGGCTGGGCACCGCGACGTTCCGCGAGCTATCCGAGCCGCCCTCGTACTTCCTGCGGGAATTGAAGCAGGACAAACAGATGAACTTCCAGGAACTGGCCGGCTACATTCGCGACTTACAGCAGAGCGGATTCGACACGATCAGTCTCCAGGTGCAGTACCACAAGAAGTTCGCCGTGCCGCTCTTCGCGTTAATCATGGCCATGATCTCAGTGCCCTTCGCCTTCCTGGCGGGCAACCGTGGAGCGATGGCGGGCGTGGGAATCAGCTTCGGCATCGCCATCGCCTATTGGACGGTGAGCATCCTCTTCGAGCAGATCGGCAAGGTGAACCAGTTGCCCGCGGTGCTCGCCGCCTGGTCGCCGGACGCTTTGTTTTCCCTGAGCGGGCTGTACTTGTTGTCCCGGCTGCGGACCTGACGCCGGCAACTCCCGGCTACCGTTCCGAGCCTTCCGTCGGCGCGACGCCCTTCTTCGCCTCCGGCGCCGCCCCGCTCAACGCCACCTTCACGCCGGTCCGGATCAGCGAGACTTCCGACGGCCCCTGGAAGAACAAGTACCCCGGCCGCGTCCCTTTCCACGCCAGGGGACCGGCCAGTTTCTTGCCCGCCTTCGTCACCGCCCGCTCTACTTCTTTCACCAGCGCTTCGTACGGAGCGTCGCCCTGCTTGTAGCCAGAGAAGCTGCTCAGGTCGGTGCTCGCCACGAAAACCACATCCACGCCCGGCGTGTTGGCGATGTCCGCCGCGATGCGCACGCCTTCGGGCGATTCGATCATCGCCACCACCATCATGTTGTCGTTCGCCGCCTGCCGGTAATCGGCGCCCCACATCGCACCGTACTGCCCGGCGCCCTGACTCCGCTTGCCGAGCGGCGGATACTTGGCGAACTTCACCGCGTTGCGCACCTTCTGCACGTCCTCCACCATGGGCACAATAATGCCCACCGCGCCCAGGTCGGCGGCTTTCTGAATGTCGCCCTCGGTCGCGTCCGGAACCCGCACGAATGGCATCGCCGGCGCACCCTTGCAGGCCATCACCATGTGGGCCACGTCCTGGTAGCTCAGCGGGCTGTGCTGCATCTCGATCCACAGGAAATCGAATCCAGCGTTCGCCATCGCGCAGTAGGTGTCGGGGTCCGGAACCTGCACCGTCCCTCCCACCACCGGCTTGCCTTCGGCCAGCTTGAGCTTGACGGTGTTGAACACGCGCGGGGAAGTCTGTGCTTCCGCCGCGGCGGAGAGCAACAAGAGTGCGCCCAGTGTCTGGAAGGCGTGAATCGTTCGCATGGCGGCTCCTTCGTTCCGCTCAGTATCGCTCTTTCCGCGCCACCGGCGAAAGGCTCGCGTACGGGTACCGGGCGCGGGGCTCGGTGAGCTATAGTGGGAGCCGCTCTGGTGGAGGGGTCGGAAGAACGGGAGGACCGGGTCCGTGTCCATTTCAAAAAAAGCGGCAGCGGAGTTCTTCGGAACGTTCTGGCTCGTATTCGGGGGATGCGGCAGCGCCGTGCTGGCGGCGGCATTTCCAGAGGTCGGCATTGGTCTGTTGGGCGTGTCACTGGCCTTCGGCCTGACCGTACTGACCATGGCGTATGCGATCGGGCACATCTCGGGTTGTCATCTGAATCCCGCCGTATCGGTGGGCCTGCTGGTGGGCGGGCGGTTCCCGGCGAAGGAACTGGTTCCTTATGTGATCGCCCAGGTCCTGGGCGGCATCGCCGGAGCCGGCGTGCTGTGGGTGATCGCCAGCGGGAAGGCCGGATTCGACCTGGCGGGCGGGTTCGCTTCGAACGGCTTCGGCGCGCATTCGCCCGGCCAGTATTCGATGATCGCCTGCCTGACGGCGGAGGTCGTCTTGACCTTCTTCTTTCTGATGGTGATCCTCGGGGCCACGGACCGGCGCGCTCCCGCGGGCTTCGCGCCGCTGCCCATCGGCCTGTGCCTCACGCTCATCCACTTGATCGGAATCCCGGTCACCAACCTCTCGGTGAATCCGGCTCGCAGCACCGGACCGGCGGTATTCGTGGGCGGCTGGGCACTGGAGCAGTTGTGGCTGTTCTGGGTGGCCCCTCTGATCGGCGCGGCGATCGCCGGCGTGGTCTACCCGATGATCGCGAAAGAGGACTGAGCGCCGGGTGCCCGCGCGCTCAGTGCGTCATCGCATAGAGCACGTAGTTCACGCCCACGCGTAATCCCAACGCGGAGTACTTCTCCGGGTAGCGCGGATCGTCCGCGAGTTGCCAGGAGTCGCCCAGGTCCGAGTTGAACGCCATCGCCACCACCACCCGGCCCTTCTCGTCGCGGATGCCGCGCCAGGAGGCCACCATCCCGTCGGCGCGATACGGCTTGCTCGCGTCCCGCAGCATCGAGCGGAAGTTCCCCACCTGCCCCCGTTCGTCGAGATCGTAGACGACGTGAAAGATCGGGTCGTCATCCGGAATCTCGATCACCGCGCGGCCGGGCAGGATCTTGTCCATGCCGGCCTTGAACGCGGCCCACTCCTCGGTGCCGAAGAAACTGTCGCACACCAGGAAGCCGCCGCGCCGAAGATATTCGCGGATCCTGGCCGCCTGCTCATCCGTCAGGTCCCACGCGCTGGGCATGCCCACATAGAGAAACGGCCAGTTGAAGATATCGTCCCCGTCGTCCGGGTTGATCGGCTGCTCCACGCTGCGCACGTCGATCCGTGTCAGCCGCCGCAGCGCGGCCGCGAAAAAGCGGTCGCCCTTCGGATAATCCACCGTCCAGCTCGCCCGCCCCTGCCGCCAGTCTCCACCACCCATTCCGCCCCGTCCGCCCCGGCGTCCCGGATACATCAACCGGCCGAACACAAACTCCGCTTTCCGTTGATAATCGGCTGGCAGAGGCAGATCGTCGTAACCCTCCATCGCCGGATACACGCGAAACTCGCGTTGCAGCGCGGGCAGCGCAATCACTGCCGCCAGCACTCCCGCCGCCGCTCCCAGCGCCTGTCGTAGGGTCACCGAGTGCTACGGCGCGTCCTCCCGCCGCCCTGGTTACGGCCTTCCCACGGATGGAGTTTAAGAGTATGTTAAGAAGATCTTCCACGCATAACCGGGAGTCTGGGGCGTTCGTCTTGCCCTGACAGCCATGTCATCCATGAACAGGTTCACGTTGCTTTCCGTAGCGCTGCTTGCCTCCGCCGCTCCGGTGGTGGCAAGCAGCGCTACGGAAAGCAACGGCCGGGCGGCCCGCAGCAGGAACTCAAGCTCGTCGAGAAGTATGACCGGGACGGCAACGGCTGGCTGGACGGCGAGGAACGCAAGGCAGCGCGGGCGGAAATCGCCTCCCAGCCGCGCCGCGGTCCGTTCGGACGCGGCGGTCGCGGCGGGCGTCCCGAGTTCGGCCCCGGCGGTCCGCCCCCCGGGTTCGGCCCCGGCGGTCCACCGCCTGGGTTCGTGCCTGGCGGACCACCGCC
>DALYJJ010000236.1:0-6203 GCA_031969915.1 Bryobacteraceae bacterium
GACACCGCCATGACCGGCGAAATCACCCTCACCGGCATGGTCCTCCCCATCGGCGGCGTCAAGGAAAAGGTGCTCGCCGCCCGCCGCGCCGGCCTCAAGCGCGTCATCCTCCCCGAGGCCAACCGCAAGGACCTCCGCGACCTCCCAGACCACGTCCGCGAAGAGATGCAGATCCTCTTCGCCTCCCGCATCGAACAGGTGCTCGCCGAGATGATCCCCGCCCTCTCCGCGCGCCTCGACTCCATCGCCCACGCCGCCTGATCAAACGAAGCCGGCCCGCGCCGCTGCTCTTTCACAACCGAATATCCACTTCCCCGCCCCGGCGCTCTTGACCCGCCGCCGGTGCCAGGCGCAGTATGGACAGATGCCGCTCGCCGCTCCACAACTCGAACACATCTTCTCCTACCGCGCCACGCTTGCTCCACCCGAACCCATCGGCCCCGTCGCCGAAGGACTCAGGATCAACTTCTATGTCACCGGCGGCGAAGTCTGGGGTCCCAAACTCCATGGGAAAATCCGCCCCGTGGGCGGCGATTGGCTCACCCTGCGCCAGGACGGCGTCGCCATCCTCGACGTCCGCGGCACCATAGAAACCACCGACGGCGCCCTCGTCTACACCGAGTACCGCGGAGTCATCGACCTCGGCCCTGAGGGGTACCAGCAGTTCCTGGCGGGCAACGTGCCTCCCCAACTCCATTTGCGGATCGCCCCACGCTACCTCACCGCACACCCCGCCTACCAGTGGCTGAACCGCCTGCAGTGCGTCGGTATCGGCGAGGGCGACATGGCTACCAACACCGTCGCGTACGACATCTACGCCCTTCGCTGACACCCTCCGGCGCTACGTCCAGTTCCGCCGCTCCAGGAACATCGGGGGCTCGTAGGTGTGCCCGGCCGCCATCCGCCTCTCTTCACGCGAACCCGTCCAGTACACCACCGGCCCCAAGAGCCACGATGCCAACGATGACCGCAACACGCCGCATTCGCGCGCGATGTCCTTTCGCAAAGCCCGGATCTCTTCGCTCACCGTCGCGTTGGCGTGCCGCAGCTTCTTCTCCATCGCCCACAGCAGCCCGCTGTACGCCACCCGCAACGCCCCCGCTTCCCGCTCGAACCGCTCGCGAATCCTCAGATCCGGGTGATTCCGGTACCGCTTCCACCCCTCCAGCGTCGTCCGGCAGATCCGGAACAAACTCGGCCCGTTCTGTTGGAAGTCCCGGAGAAACGCCCAGTCCAGGAAGTGCTTCGATTGCTCCCGCGAAATCGCCCCGTGCTCGAAGTTGAACTTGTCCTGCCCGTGGATGTCCGCCAGGTCTACGTCGATCAGCCGCCCCTCATCCCGCATCTGCGCGTAGAGCGGCGTCCCCGGTACCGGCGTGTACAACATGAATTGATGGAAATCCGTCGCGTGCGCGATCGCATGCTCGATCTCCTCCCCGATGTTCTCCGGCGTGTGATGCTCCATGCCCACGATCGTCGAGCCTAACACCCGGATCCCATGCGCTTGCAGGTTCCGGATCATCGCCAGCGTGTCCGTGCCGTCCAGCTTCGCGTAGCCCGAGCGCGGCGACTCCAAACCCATCCACACCCACGAGATCCCCAGCGCGACCAGTTCCTCCACCGTGTACTTCCGGATCGCGTTCGCCGACGAGAAGACATACAGCGCCCAGCTCTTGTTCTGCGCCCGCATCCGCTCCAGCAGTTCCATCGCCCGCCGCCGGTTTAACAGAAAGTTCTCGTCCATCACGAAGAACGAGCTCACTTTCAGGTCCCGCTCCAGGTCGCACATCACGTTGAACAACGCTTCGCCGCTCTCGAAGAAGTGAATCGCGTTTCCCTTCCCTCCGAAAAACGACGATGTCGTGCAAAAGTTACAACCCATCGGGCAGCCCACCGACGGAATCACCGTCGCCGCCACTGAGCCCTCCGGGCGCGGGTCGGCAAACCCCATCGCCCGCGTGCCGAATCCCGAAACGATCCGCGGGTGACGGATCGGAGCCTCTTCGTCCTCCCCCAAAAAGCGCCGCATCCACCGCACGCCCTCGCCCCGGCAGAAATGGTCCGCGTCCACCATGTGCTGGATGCCCGGGATCGCCGTCACGTGCCCGCCCACCACGATCGTCGACTTCGGCGACAGCTCCCGCACCATGCGGCACATCTCGCGCACCTTGCCGATGTTCACGATGATCGACGAGATCCCCACCACGTCGTACGCGCCGCTCTGCAACTCCCGCGCGAAGTCCTCCCGCGTCGGAAAATCGAGCACCGTCGTCGGCGCCTTCAGGTTCTCCTGCAACATCATGATTCCCCACGAACGGTGGAACATGCGCAGGGAGAAGATGCCCTGCATCCGCGTCACCTGGTTGTGGTACAGCTCCATCGGGTTGATGGCGCGGCTTCCGAATTCGTCGTTCTGCGCGTAGGGACCGAAAACGGACGTAAAGAGTACGCGCGCGTTCGAACCCAGGGGATGTTGTACGGTTTCCAAGTTCCAGCTCCTAATCTCCATAATCGCCTTCGCCCGCTATCATCGGTAGTTGGAGACCGCAACTCTTACAGAACTTTTACGAAGGCACTGGGGCCACGAGGGCTTCCGCCCCCGCCAGGAGGACATCGTCCGCGCCATCCTCGCAGGCCGCGACGTGGCCGTCATCATGCCCACCGGCGGCGGCAAGAGCCTCTGCTACCAGCTTCCCGCCGTCGCCCTCGGCCGCACGTGCGTCGTCGTGAGCCCGCTCATCGCCCTGATGCAGGACCAGGCCCTCCACATGGAGCGCGCCAACATTCCCTCGGCCTTCCTCAACAGCACCCTCGATTGGCCGGAGCAACTCTCCATCCGCCGCCGCGCCGAAAGCGGCCAACTCCGCCTCCTCTATCTGTCCCCCGAACGCCTCGTCCGCGACGACACCCTCGAATGGCTCCGCCGCCTCGATCTCTCCTTCTTCGCTATCGACGAGGCCCACTGCATCAGCGAATGGGGCCACGAGTTCCGCCCCGAATACCGCCAGCTCCGCGTGCTCCGCGAAGCCTTTCCCGAAAAACCCATCGCCGCCTTCACCGCCAGCGCCACCCGCCAGGTCCGCCACGACATCCTGCACCAACTCGGACTCCGCGACCCCGCCAGATTCGTCGTCAGCTTCCATCGTCCCAACCTGCGCTACCTGTCGCGTGAGTGCACATCGCGCGATCAGCCCGCGCTCCTGCTCCGCGCTCTCACCTCCTACCCCGAAGGCAACGTGATCGTCTACGCCGGCACCATCAAGAGCGTCGAAGAGACCGCCGAATGGCTGCGCGGCAAGGGCGTCCCCGCCGTCGCCTATCACGGCAAGATGGAGACCGCCCAGCGGCAGGCCAACCAGGACCGCTGGATGTCGGGCGAGTGCCGGGTGCTCGTCGGCACCCTGGCCTTCGGACTCGGTATCAATAAGCCGGACGTTCGTGCCGTCATCCACTTGGCCATGCCCAAGTCCGTCGAACAGTATTACCAGGAAGCCGGCCGCGCCGGACGCGACGGCCAACCCGCCGATTGCGCCCTGCTCTGGCAGAAGCGGGACCGCGCGCTCCTCGCTCACTTCATTCAGGAGATCGAGGACGCCAACGAACGCGAACGCGCCTGGCAGCGCTACCACGCCATGCGCCGCTACGCCGAATCCGAGCGGTGCCGCCACCGCGCCATCTGCCTGCACTTCGGCGAAACGCCTAAGTGGGAAGCCTGCGGCATGTGCGACGCCTGCGGCTCCGAACCCGGTTGGCTGCACGCCGCCCTCCCCGCCGCCTCCGAACCGAAGCCGCGCCGCAAAGAGAAAAAGGGGCGCGCCGCCAAAACCGAAATCTCCGGCGAAATCGACAGCGCCGCGCGCGAACGCCTCCGCGCCTGGCGCTTGCGCCTCGCCGTCGAGGACGGCGTCCCCGCCTACGTCATCCTCCACGACCGCACCATCGACGACATCTGCCGCGCCCGCCCCTCCACCTCCGGCGAACTTCTCTCGGTCCCCGGCATGGGCCCCAAGCGGGTGGAGCGCTTCGGCGCCCAGATCCTCAGCCTCCTTCGCTAGCGCCAGCGGTTCCCGAATCGGTTCGAGTTGGCCAGCCGCTCAAAGTGCGAGTACACCGCGCGCGTCACCTCGCCCACCGGGTGCGTCTTCGGCGCCAGAAACGTGCTCATCACGCTCAGCACGAACGGCCGGTTCGCAAGGTAGACGATGCCCGTCTCGGCAGCAACCCCCGGAACGCCTCCCGGCTTCGATGCCACGTCCACGCCGACCGGAATCGCCTCCCGCATCTCCGCCTTCACTTTCTTCATGATCCCGGCGATCTCCGCGCAATCGGCGGGCGCCGCGGCTTCGTTGCGATAGATCTTCTCCACCAGGCGAGCCATTTCGAGCGGCGTCGAAACGTTCTCCTCGTCGCGCCCCGCCGCCGCCGTGTCCATCATGATCCGCCGCAGCCGCGTGTTCGCGAAACCGAGTTCGTCGAGCAGTTGATTCACACGCTCCCTCTGCACCATCGCGATGATCTTGTTGGTCGCCGTGTTGTCGCTGGTCTCCATCATCGCCGTGGCCACCTCCCGCACGGTCAGCGTGAGCGGCCCCTTCTGGATCAACCCTCGCAGGTGGCCGCTGCCGCCTACCATGTCCCGCTCCGTGAGCGTGATCTTCTCGTCCAGGTTCACTTGCTTCGCCCGCGCGTCCCGGAACAGCCGGATCAGGATCGGGATCTTGATCGAACTCGCCTGCGGAAAGACCGAGTTCGCGTTGTAGGACAGCACTCGCCCCGACGTCAGGTCGATCGCCGCCACGCCCAGCGCGCCATCCAGTTTCGCGTCCACTTCGGAGATCCGCGCCAGGGTCTTCCGTTCCAGAAGCTCGATCGCGGTCTGTGCGTGCGCCGCCGCCGCGGCAGCGAAAAGCAGGAAGGCGAGCCGAATCATGAAAAGCTATTGTAGAGGTTCTATGGTCGATTACGAAAAACTGGGCAGCTTCTATCTCGGACGCGAATACAATCTGGCGGCCCGCCAGCCAGGATCGAACCTCCTGCTCTACGATTCGAAAGACCTCGTGACCCATGCGGTGTGTGTCGGCATGACCGGCAGCGGCAAGACCGGCCTTTGCATCAGCCTGCTCGAAGAGGCCGCCATCGACGGCGTTCCCGCGCTGGTCATCGACCCGAAGGGTGACCTCGGCAACCTCCTGTTGACCTTCCCCGATCTGGCGCCCTCCGACTTCCGCCCTTGGATCAGCGAGGACGAGGCGCGCCGCCAGGGCCTTTCGCCCGACGACTTCGCCGCCCGGCAATCCGAGCTCTGGCGCAAAGGACTCGCCTCCTGGGGACAGGACCCGGAGCGCATCCGCCGCCTGAAGGACGCCGCCGATTTCGCCATCTACACGCCGGGCAGCGAGAATGGCCTTCCCCTTTCGGTCTTGAAGTCCTTCACCGCGCCACCCCCCGAACAGCGCGGCGACCGCGAACTGATGCGCGAGCGCATCTCCGCCACCGCCACCGCCCTCCTCGGCCTGCTGGGCATCGAAGGCGACCCGCTCCAAAGCCGCGAGCATATTCTCCTCTCCACCCTCCTCAATCATGCCTGGCAGCAAGGGTCGGACCTCGACCTCGCCGCCCTGATCCATCAGATCCAACAGCCGCCCGTGACGCGCGTCGGCGTGCTCGAACTGGAGGCTTTCTACCCGTCGAAGGAACGCTTCGGCCTCACCATGGCCATCAACAACCTGCTCGCTTCTCCCGGCTTCGAAACCTGGATGAATGGAGAGCCGCTCGACATCGGCGCCCTGCTCTACACTGCCCAAGGTAAGCCCCGCGTCTCCATCTTCTCCATTGCGCACTTAAGCGATGCCGAACGCATGTTCTTCGTCTCGCTGCTGCTCAATCAGGTGGTCGGTTGGATGCGGCAGCAGAGCGGGACCACGAGCCTCCGCGCGCTGGTCTACATGGACGAGATCTTCGGCTATTTCCCACCCGTGGCCAACCCGCCGTCCAAGCTCCCGCTGCTGACCCTGCTGAAACAGGCCCGCGCCTTCGGTGTCGGCGTTGTGCTCGCCACGCAGAACCCGGTGGACCTCGACTACAAGGGCCTCGCCAATTGCGGCACTTGGTTCATTGGCCGTTTGCAAACCGAACGGGACAAAGCGCGAGTGCTCGAAGGACTGGAAGGCGCGGCGGGCGCGGCGGGAGGCAAGTTTGACCGG
>DALYJJ010000237.1:0-6150 GCA_031969915.1 Bryobacteraceae bacterium
CCGCCGCAACCGATCACGGCGACCCCGATGCGGTCGCTGGCCGGCGCCGCGGTCTGCGCCTGCCCGGCGGCAACCGGGGCGGCGGCGGTGGTGCGAAGGAGAGTCCGGCGTGTCATTGCCGCCGAGTATATCCCGGCTTGAACGCGCCGGGGCGGCCCGTCCTTCAGTCCGCCTTCTTCAGGTAGAGCACCGCCGGGCCCGGAAAGGGCGTGGTGAACGTGCGTGTGGCTCCGCCTACCGCGGCTTTCGCGGGAACCACGCGGGCGGCGTTCACGTCCAGCCACTCCGCCTGGAAGCGGCCCGGGGCGTCTTTCAGATCGATCGTGAACTCGCCCTTGTCGTGCTGGAACACGACATACTCGCGCCCGCGTTCGGCAAGGCAGTAGCCGGTGGCGGAGAGCCCCGGTTCGGGCTTCATCGCAGCCAGGTGAATCCGCTCCGCCAGCCGGCGCACCTGGCCCATGGCGGCTCGCGCGGAATCCTGCCAGGTGGGCGAAGGGAGCATCTCCTCCATCAGCAGGACGTTCAGCCCTCGCGTGAAGCTCTTCCACACCCAGATGTTGTCGCCGCCGGTGTGACCCCAGAGATGATCGGTGTCGCTCACCACCACCTTGGGCGAGCAGTCGGCGCACGGGCTGGTGCGGTAGTTTCCCTTCGTGTCGTCACCCGGGTTGGGAGACACCCAATCGGCGGGGCTCTCATTGAGGATGGCGTTGGTGCCTCCCTTGTATTGAAACGTCATGCCCACCGGATGCTGCTTCGGTTTCCCCGCCTGGTACTGCTTAATGAAGCGGATCATGTGGTACTGCCATTCCGTGGAGCCGCCATGGGCCTCGTTGCAGATCTCGTAGAGCACGTTGTCCAGATCGTTCACCGTGTCGATCACCTTGCGGACGTAGGCCTCCTGCAGCGCCAGAACGCGCTTGCCCATCTCGCCCGAGGCAAGCGTGTTGTATTCAAGCGCCAGGCCGTCGCCGTCGGCGTCGCCCTCGACGCCATTCACGTTGTTGCGGGCGTGAAACGGGTGGTGCGGCCAGCCGTCGGTGAACTGGATCTCCCAACCCTCGAAGAGCATGATCGCGACGTACATACCGCGCGCGCCCGCAGCCGCAACCCGCGAGCGAAGGCGGTCAAAGTACTCCTGGTTGAACTTCGTCAGGTCGAACCGGGGCTCGCCGTCAACGGCGTTGCCCGGACCCGAACGCAGCCAGGGATGCGGCCGGGCGTACTTCACCTCGCCGCCCGTGTAACGGTCGGTCCAGCGCGTCACTTCCCAACGCCACAAGCGGAAGAAGTTGTGGCCGTGATGGGAGAGCGTGTCCAGGTAGCCGTCGTAGTCGAAGACGGGCGGGGGATTCCCCACCGCGCCTTTGACGATCAACCCGTTGTCTTGTAAGTTCTGCCAGACGTGCGATCCCGCCAGAACAACGGCTTTTCCTGACGGATCGGCGAACCAACGGGGGTTGGAGGGAAGCACGCGAAGCGGTCCGGAAGCGGGCTTGGTTTGCGCCCCCGCGGCAACGGCCGCGAGCAGGAAACAGACGGTCCGGCGGTTCACTTCAACTCCTGCCGCAGCGCATCCAACATGGTCTTGATTTGCCGTGAGACGTTCTTCTCGCTTTGCGAGCCGTCCACCAGCAGCACCCGCGCATTCGGATACGCCGCTCGCACGCCGTCCATCTCCCGATGGTAATCCGCCAAACGCCGCTCCATGCGTTCCGGCGTGTCGTCCGCCCTCCGCCGTTCGCTCATCCGCGCCCGCGCGATCTCGTCGGAGACGTCCAACACCACCGCCACCGGAGGATCCAGCTTGAGTTCCGAGGAGAGCCGCGCCAGGTACTCCGCCTGCTCCTTGGTGGCGGGGTATCCGTCGAGGACAAAACCCCGGCTCATGTCGACTTTTTTCAGATACTCGGCCATCAGTTCGTTCAGGCTCTCGTCGGCCAGCAACTCGCCCGCTTCGATCTGGCCCTTCAACCGGCCGCTCACCTGCGACTTTCGCCAACTGTTGCTCTTCTTCACCACCTCGGAGGCGGAAAGGTAGGGCACGCCGTACTCTTTTCGAAGGAACCGGGCCTGGGGGGTCTTTCCGCTGCCCGGCGGTCCCAGCAGAATCACGAACAGCGGCTTGGGCAGGCGCTGCGCCAACAGCGTGCTCGCGGAGATCAATCCCAGCAGCTCACGGCGGGTGTACATGCCTCTAGTATCCCGCCTGTTTGTCGACCACGTTCAACAGCGGCAGAGCCCGCGTGTAACGCCGGATGTTTTCGGCGAAGAAGGCCACCAGGCGGCGCTGCCGCTCCTCGCCCCAGCCGGATGTGTGCGGCGTGATCACAACGTTCTGGCAGTCCCAGATGGGATGGTTCGAAGGGATCGGCTCCTGCGGGAACACGTCCAGCCCGGCGCCGGCGATCCAGCCCTCCTTGAGCGCCCGCACCAGCGCCATGTCGTCGATCAACCCGCCCCGCGACAAAGCGATGAAGTAGGCCGTTTTCTTCATCGATCGAAACACCGGCTCGTTAAACATCCGGTTGGTCTGCGGCGTGTGGGGCGCGGCCGCCACGACGACATCCGCTTGCTTCACGATCTCGGGAAACCACGACGGATCGCGCAACTCGGCGACGAAGTGCGGCCTCGGCATCGGCCGCGCGTCGGTGGCGATGACGCGCATGTCGAACCCGAAGTGCGCGCGCCGCGCCACTTCGTAGCCGATGCCCCCCAATCCGATCACCGCCATGGTCCGTCCGGCGAGTTCAATGTGGTCCGCCGAGCGTACCGTGCCAATCGTCTTCCACTCGCGCCGCATGGTCTGCCGCGCATAGTCGGTTCCGATGCGCCGGGTGAGGGCCAGCAACAGTCCCATGCCCGTCTCCGCGATCCCCGGCGCGAACACGCGCGCCATGTTGGTTACGGGAACCGGGCTCTTCCGGAACTCCTCATCCATCCACTCCACGCCCGCCGCGCCGGTTTGAATCCACTTCAGTTTCGGCGCGAAGTCCAGTTCTTTGCCCGGCACATCGCCGTAGAGCACTTCGGTCTCCGGCAGCTTCGCCCGCAGTTCGGCGCGCTTCACCACTTCGATCTCCAGGGGAACGGCCGAGGCGGCCTGCAACTGCTTCACCTCGTCCGGATCGAACGGCGTGAGCGAGACGATACGCAGCGGCTCCCGGCGCGGAGCGGCCGTTTGCGCGGCGAGGGGCAGGGTCAGAGTGGACGCAAGCAGGGTGCGGCGTGAGAGCGGAGTCGGCATGGCGAGAGTGTACCGCAGGTCGTTCGTTACAGTGAATGGAGGCATGAGCGGCTACCAGGCGGATCTCGCGTACATCCACGACACCGGCTTCGGCGACTTCGCGCGTGAGGCCGCGCCGGGCCTTCTGCAGATCCTTCGCCGCGCGGGCATCGCCGAAGGCTTGGTAGTCGATCTGGGCTGCGGGAGCGGCATCTGGGCCGCCGACCTCCTCGCCGCCGGCTACGACGTGCTCGGCATCGACCAGTCCGGTGCGATGATCGATCTCGCGCGCCGCCGCGCGCCCGGCGCCCGGTTCGTTCAGGATTCCCTGCTCCAGGCGCCGCTCCCGAAGTGCCGCGCCGTGACCTCCATCAGCGAGTGCATGAACTACCTGTTCGATGACAGCAACAGCCTGAAGCGGCTGGCCGCCCTGATGCGCCGTGTCCACCATGCGCTTGAGCCCGGCGGGGTGTTCGTCTTCGACATCGCCGAACATGGACTGGAGCCCGAGCGCCGGCGGGGCCACTGGCAGGGCGAGGGCTGGGTGGTGATGCTCGACGCGGAAGAGGATCCCGAAACGCACATCGTCACGCGCGACATCACCACGTTCCGCCGCGCGGGCAAGCTCTGGCGCCGCACCGACGAGCAACACCGCCTGCGCACGTTCGATCGATCGGAAATCTACGAAGAGCTCGGCCGGGCCGGCTTCCACGTCAAGCTCCTGCGCGGTTATGGGGACGCCACTTTCCCGCGCGCCCATGCCGGTTACCTGGCGCGCAAGCCCGTCTGAGGCGTGCGATCGGGCGAAGTGTTACAACCCTGCCGCCACCACGCGGGCCGTGGCGACCGCCTGCCCCACGTGCCGCTGCGTGTGCTCGGCGATGTGCACCAGGAGCCCGATCACCGACGTCGGCATCCGCTTGCGTCCCACGTAGCGCGGGGCGGCGGGATCGGACAGGTCGATCGCCCGCAGGCGCGCCTCCGCGTCCGCGAGCGCCGCGGCCAGCCCGGTCAGCAGTTCATCCCGCGAGGCGCCGGGCTCGCCTTCGGCCTTCAGCGCCGCCAGTTGCCCGGCCGAAATCTCGCGCTCCTCCAGGTAGGTGAGAAGCCGGTCCACGCTGCCCCCGATGTGCCGGATGTGGAAGCCGATCGCTCCGGTGTTGCCGGGCCGCCGCCACATCTGCTCCCCGGTCAACTCGCCGGTGAACCGCGCCAGGTCTTCCTTCGCCTGCGCGAAGGAAAACAATACCGGCGCCAACAGCGGGTGGACTCCTTCGGGTGTCCCGCGCAGCCAGGGTTCGGGCAGGTTCTCAGCCATGGTGGTTCACCGCGCCGCGTACGGCGCCGACCAGCGCGGAGGCCGCTCCATGCCGTCCGGCAGCTTCGTTGTCTCGTCGCCGATGGTCAATTCCAGTTGCTCGGCGGTCAGGTCCTCGGCCGTTGACAGATCGGCGCCTGTTACGTCCGCGCCCTCAAAGTCGACGCCGATGAGCCGCGCCCCGATCAGGTTCGCATTCCGCAGGTCCGCGTAGCGCAAATCGGCGCCCTTCATGTTGGCCAGGGTCAGGTCGGCGTCCCGCAGCACGGCGTGCGAGAGATCCGCCATCACTAGGCTCGCCCGGCTCAGGTCCGCTCCCCGCAGTTCCGGAACCTGCGTACGGTCCGAATCCCGCCACTGATTCCAACGGTCGACATCGCCCCTCAAAATCTCCACTTGGTTCGCGTTCGGCATAGAAGACTCTTCCTACTTTAGTTCGAGCCGCACCCAGATCGGGAAATGGTCGGACGGATATCGTCCGCCTTCATTCCGGTCGATGGTCTCCGCGGCCAGCGCGCGGAACGGCCCCCGGTACAGGACCCAGTCGATTCGCCCAAGGCTGGGCACGCCCCGGAACCCGTGAAACGTCTTCTCCGGCCCGGTACGGCGCTCGGCCGCGGTCCAGGCGTCGGTCAACGTCGATGTCAGCAGCCGGTACGGTTCCGTACCCGCGTCGGTGTTGAAGTCCCCGGTCAGAATCACCGGCACGTCCTTTGGCAAGCGCGCCAGACGCTCCGCCAGCACGCGGGCGCAGGCCAGGCGCGCCGCTGCGTCTTCGGTGCCGCGGTGCGGGAAGTGGGTGTTGAAGAAGTACAGCCGCCGGCCGGTGTCGGCGAACTCGAACAGACCCCACGTCACCATGCGCGGCAGGCTCATGTTCCAGGACGAACTGCCTGCCGCCTCGGGCGTCTCCGAGAGCCAGAAGTTGCCTGTTTCGAGGGCCCGCAGGCGGTCCTTTCGAAAGAAGACGCCCATGTGTTCGTCCGTGCGGTCGCCCCGGCGGCCCAGGCCGAACCACGTGTATTCCGGCAGCCGGGCCGCGATGAACTCGCCCTGCAGGTGAAGCAGTTCCTGCGTGCCGAGCAGGTCGGGGCTCTTCTCGCGAATCGCCGCCACCAGTTGGTCGCGCCGTTTCTCCCACAGGTTCGCGCCGTCGTCGCGCGATGCGAAGCGAACGTTGAGCGTCATAATGGATAGGCTTTGGGCGTCGCAGCGGGAAATCAGCGAGCCCAGGAGGACGACGAGGATGCGCAGCGTCACGACCTTCATAGTAACCGGGTGGCTCCTCGCGGTAGCCGCCGGCGGAGCTCGCGCGGCTGAGGTGCGATTCGAAGGCCGTTCCCTCCTGACGCTCCACGCCACGCACGAAGGGCTCACCGCGGAGGAACGGGCGCTGCTCGCCTCGCGCCGCCTGGCCGCACGCCGCCCCACCTCCGCCGAGATTAGGGTCAATGAGACGGCATCCGCCACCGAGATTTACGCCGGTTCCCTCCTGGTTGTCGCCGTCACCGACGCCGACGCCGCACCGCAGGCCAAGTCGCGCCAGCAGGCCGCCCTTGAAGCCGCGGGCCTCCTGCGTTCCGCCCTTTCCCAGACCTACGTG
>DALYJJ010000238.1:0-6139 GCA_031969915.1 Bryobacteraceae bacterium
CCACGCGCCGGGCGAAGGCGCGCCGCGGCCATGCCCGCACTTCCCTGCTTTCAAAACGGCAGGCGCCGCTGTAGCTGTCCCGCAGCCCGGCCATAACGTTCAGCAGGGTGGACTTGCCCGCCCCGTTCGGTCCCGCCACCGACACCAGTCCCGGGGCGTCGAACCGCAGGGACACCCCGTGGAGCACCTCGCGCTCACCGTAGCGCATGCCCGCCGTCTCCAGCGCGTAGCCGAAGCTCAAAAGGAGGCCTCCGGGTGCAGCATGCGGGCGAATGCCTCAGCGGCTTCCACCACGCGCGGGCCGGGGACCACGAAGATGTCGGCGGCCACGGCGAACACGGCGTGATTGCGGACGGCTGAAAGCCGTTTCTGGCGGCTCCAAAGAGAGACCACCATGCGCTTGTGATCGTCCGTGACCCCGACCGTCTGCGCCATGTCTCCCATGTCCACGATCACTTCCGGGTTGCGGGCCAGTATCTCCTCGAGCGAAACGCTCGGGTACGGCGCCACCGAGTCCCGGAAGATGTTCTGGCCGCCGGCGATTTCGATGATCTCGTTCAAGTAGGACGCCCTGCCCACGGCGACGATCCCGTCGAGCGATCCGGGGTTGCGGCCCACCACAAACATGATCCTGCGGGCCGGGAGCTTCGCGGCGCGCTCACGCAGCGTCTTCAAGCGCCGGTCGAGCCCCGCGGCGAGCGCCGCGGCCTGCCCGGCGCGTCCGGTGGCGGCGCCGACTTCGTGAAGCGCTTCGAAAATCCCCGCCACGCTGTCGTGCTCCAGTTCGAGCGCCCGGACGCCCAGTTTCTCCAGCCGCTCCGCCAGCGGGACAGGGTTGTTGTGCAGGATGACGAGGTGCGGCTTGAGCGCCAGGATGGTCTCCAGGTCGGGGCGAAGGAACGTGCCGACCTTGGCGATGGCCTTGGCCTGTTCGGGATAGTTGCAGAAAGTGGAAACGCCGACCACGCGATCGCCCAGGCCCAGCGCGAAAAGCATCTCCGTTACGCTGGGGGCGGTGGAAACGATGCGGGTGGGAGGACCGGAAGCCCCCGCCGCGACGCCGCCGGCCAGGGCCATACAGAACAGGATCGATCGCACGCGACGTTCTCCCTCGGAACGCACAGCGGTTTTGGTCGGGGGCCGGTATCCTGACTCGTGGCGCCCTGAGATGCGTTCGCCTTCCAGCGGTATGCCGTGACGAACGCGGCGTTTCAGCCACTTACAGTTGCGGGGCAGTGGCGGCTTTGCACCGCCTTCCCGGCAGTTCCCTGCCGCGGTGTTCAAAACTTAAGAAGCGGCTCCCTGGCGCTCACACGAACGCCAGAAAGCCGCTTCGAGTATAGCACTCACCCGAGCTACGAGACTCCTGCGTGGACCGGCTCGTCCAGCGTCAGGGGTGGACCGTTTTGCCCGATCTCAAAGACCAACCGTTTCCTCCCATCCAGGAACGTGGCCATCTCCCGCTCGGTCTGAAGGAGATCCCTCAGAGTTGTTTTGCTCAACACGCCATCGAGCAATTGTTGCATTGTGCCCCAAAGTTGGCGCAGGGAGCAGTCCGTGGTGTGAGTGCACTCCTTCTCGAGCCCGGCGTGTCTTTCGCAAAAGTGGGACCCGAAAAAGTTGCCGCCCAACAGGTTCAGAACCTGACTAACCGTGATCTGATCCGCGGGACGAGCGAGGGTGTAACCCCCCGCCTGGCCACGAACGCTTTGCACCATTCCGCCTAGACGCAGGAGTCGCATCAGCTTGGCGACATTGGGGATGGAAAGTCCTTCGGCACGACTGATTTCCGGAATACTACGGCTTTCTCCTTCGCCACATCGTGCCATGTGAAGAAGGCAACGAAGCCCGTATTCTTCCTGCGCGCTCAACTTCATGCCTGCAATTGTACTCCCAATCTGCCTGACAAGATACAAGAACATTTGCAGATATGCGCAAATCTTTTTCTCGGCATCCCGGCAAGAGCACTATTTTTCATGCACTTAGCTGGCGATCTCAACTTCCGGCGCAATCTGCATCTCCACGGGCATCTACTTGGTTGGTACTATGCAACCGATAGTCTCAGTGCCGCCCTGGCGCGGCAGCCTGCCCGCGACGGCAGCTTTGGTATCGTAAGAGTACACAAACGAGATGCCTTTCCAGATTCAACCGCTTCGGGAGTTCCTTGTCAGTCCGGCGCTGCCACCGGCATTGGGCCGCTTGGGTGAGCTCGCCCACAACCTGATGTGGACTTGGGATCACAACATTCGGAGTTTGTTCCGGAGGCTGGACCCGGTTCTGTGGAAGGCCTGCGTCCACAACCCGGTTTTGATGCTCGGGCGACTGCCGCAGGCGACTCTGGAGAAAGCGGCGGCGGACCCGCGGTTCGTAGCGCTGTACCGGCGGGCCTGTGAACGCTTCGACGGCTACATGAGCCAGAAGAGCGACTCGGGCGGGCGGCTGATCGCATACTTCTCGATGGAGTACGGTCTCAACGAGAGCCTGGCGATTTACTCCGGCGGATTGGGCGTTCTCTCCGGCGACCACACGAAGGCGTCGAGCGACGCGGACATCCCGCTGGTGGCGGTGGGCTTGCTGTACCAGAAAGGCTACCTGCAACAGCTTCTGAACCCGGACGGCTGGCAGCAGGAGCGGTACCCGGTCAACGACTTCTACACGTGGCCGGTGAAACCGGTGAAGGACAAGGACGGCAACGACCTCCGCGTGACCGTGCGGCTGCCGGGCGGGCCGCTGCACATCAAAGTGTGGCGGATGGACATCGGGCGGATCGGGTTGTACCTGCTCGACACGAACATCGCCGAAAACGAGAGCCCGGACTATCGCGATATCACCGACCAGTTATACGGGGGCGACATCCATACGCGCATCCGGCAGGAGATCGTGCTGGGCATCGGTGGCATTCGCGCGCTGAAGGCGATGGGGTACCAGCCGACCGTCTTCCACATGAACGAAGGGCATTCGGCGTTCCTCGCCGTGGAGCGCATCCGCTGGTTGATGAAGGAGCACAATCTCTCCTTCGAAGAAGCCTACGACGCAACCCGGCAGAACAACGTGTTCACCACCCACACCTCGGTGCCCGCGGGCATCGACTTGTTCGATCCGGGCCTGGTCTACGACTACTTCCACGAGTATTGCCGCGAGGCCGGAATCACCTTCGACCAGTTGCTCTCGCTCGGGCGGCGCAGCCCGCATGACGTGCATGAGCGGTTCTCGATGGCGATTCTGGCCATCAAGGCCTCGTCGTACCGGAACGCGGTGAGCCGGCTGCACCGGTTCGTTTCGCAGGAGATGTGGCAGGATCTGTGGCCGAAGCTGCCGGTGTGGGAAGTCCCGATCACGTCGGTGACCAACGGCGTTCACCTGCCGAGTTGGCTGAACGGCGACCTGGCGCTGCTCTATGACCAGTACCTGCAGCCCGACTGGCGGGACCGCTACATGGACAACGGCACCTGGGACCTGGTGAAGGACATCCCGGCGGGCGAGTTGTGGGAGGCGCACAAGCGGCGCAAGCGGCGCCTGATCGCGTTTGTGCGCGAGCGTGTGCTGGCGTCGGCGATGGAGCGCAAGGCCTCGGCGGCGGAGATGCGGCGCCTGTCCGACGTGCTCGACCCGGACGCATTCACGATCGGCTTCTCGCGGCGGTTTGCCACCTACAAGCGCGCCACCTTGCTGTTCCGCGACGTGGCGCGATTGAAGAAGCTGATGAACAACCCGAAGATGCCGGTGCAGATCATCATCGCCGGCAAGGCGCATCCCAAGGATCATCCGGGCAAGACGCTGATCCGGGAAATTGTCCAGTTGTCGCGCGATCCGGAGTTCGCCAAGCGCCTGGTGTTCCTGGAAGACTACGACATGCAGGTGGCCCGCGAACTGGTGCAGGCCGTCGATATCTGGCTCAACAACCCGCGCCGGGGCGAGGAAGCGTGCGGCACCAGCGGCATGAAGGCGGGCATCAACGGCGTTCTCAACCTCAGTATTCTCGACGGCTGGTTCGACGAGGCATACGAGTACTCCGGCGGGTGGGCGATCGGAGACCGCGAGCCGTATAGCGAAGACCAGGACGAGATCCACGCGACCGCGATCCTCTCGCTGCTGGAGAACGAAATCGTTCCGATGTACTTTGAGAGCCGCGACGAGGGCGTGCCGGTGGAGTGGATGGAACGCGTCCGCCAGAGCCTGCTTCGGCTGAGCCCGCAGTTCAATTCACAGCGTATGATCGGCGAGTACATGAGCCAGTTGTACGAGCCCGCCCACATGGCCTACGTCGAGGCCGCGAAGAAGAACTTCCAGGCCGCGCGGGAACGGACTCAGTGGCAGGCGAACGTGAACCGGGTTTGGGAGAATGTCCGGTTCGTCGATCTCGGCCCCGGGCCGGAGCGGGCGCTGATCAGCGGGCGGCCGATCTCAATCCGGGCCGCCGTAGACCTGAGCGGACTGTCGCCCAGCGACGTGCGCGTGGAGGCGGTGGTGGGGCGCGTCGGTCCCAGCGGAACGCTCGAGGAAACCACCGTATTCACGCTGCCGCCCAGCGAACAGCGCGAAGGCGTGTGGGTGTTCGGCAAGGAGTTTGTGCCGCACCAGACGGGCCGGCTTGGCTACTCGCTGCGCGTGAGTCCGAACCACTACGACGACCCCTTGACGCGGCCCTGCAACGCTCCGCTGAAGTGGGGGTAAGGCCGCTGGCGGGCGGCGTGGCTCAGCGCGCCGGAGCGGCCGGCGGGATCACTTCGTTCGCCACCATCCACAACCAGGCGTCCGCCTTGGCGTAGCCTTCGCGCACCAGCGCGTCCTGAGCAACCAGGGCGGAGGCCTCTTCGAGCGGCATGGCGGAGAAAACGATCAAGCCCAGCGGCCGCGCCGGATCGGTGGGTTGCCCGGGGTCACCAGCAAAACGGCCGCGCATGCGGGTCTTGCCTTCGCTCTGAAGTGCGGTCATGCGGCTATCGTGTTCGCGGATCAGTTCGGCCGGACCCGCCCCCTGCCATTTCGCCGTGGGCCGCAGGATCACGAGCGGGAGGCGAACCATCTCGTACTTCGTCTTCGGGTCCTTTCGGATCTGCGTCATCAGCGGTTCACCCACCCCGTCCGGTCCGTTCAACCGATGCACCTCGACCGCCAGGCGCTTCTGCTGGACCGCAGGATCCGCCGAGGCCCAGCCCACGGCTTCAGCCATCGAAGAGCAGCGGTAGATCAAAATGCCGCGCGGCCCTCCCGGCGTCAGGATCGGGCCCGCGGCCAGAAGCTTGCCTTCCATGCCCATCCGTTCCAGGTGGGCCAGATGCTGCTTCTGAATCTCCTGCGCTTCGGCGTCGGGGATCTGCTTCCGTTCGGCATGAGCGTTCAGGAAGCCGAAACAGTAATTCTCGGCGGCGGCCGGAACGGCGGCGGCAAGGAGAGCCAGGGCGGCACAGCGCAGCATCACGCGATTGTACGACGTGCGGCGGGCGGCCGCCGAGCGCGCCGCGCCATAATTTACGCATGCAACTCCGTCTTCCCGATGCGGCGTTTTTCTATCCGTTTCTCGAACGCGGGGCCCGTGCAGTCGCGATTCTGGGTGCGGCCTGGCTGGTCACGCTGGTGTTGCGCCGCCTGATCCGCCGCCTGCACGGCTACGCCGACCGCTTGCTGCAAAAACACGACGGCGGCCCGCGCCTGGAAATGGAAAAGCGCGCCCGGACGCTCACCGATATCGTCGGGCGCGCGCTCTCCATCACCGTCTGGATCACCGCGCTCCTCATGGCTCTGCGGGAGGGGCTGGGTTTCGAAGCCGTGCCGCTGCTCGCCTCCGCCGGCGTCGTCGGCATCGCCATCGGCTTCGGCGCGCAGAACCTGGTGAAGGATGTGATCACCGGACTCTTCCTGCTGGTGGAGGACCGCATCCGGCTGAACGACGTGGTGGTGATCAACGGCACCGGCGGCCTGGTGGAGGAGATCAACCTGCGGACCACCGTGATCCGCTCCGTGGACGGCGTCGTGCACATATTCCCGAACGGGAATATCCAGACGCTGGCCAACATGACGTACCAATACTCGTACTACGTCTTCGACCTTCCGGTGGCGTACCACGAAGACACGGACCGCGTCGCGGCGGTGGCGCGCGAGGTGGCCGAGGCGATGCGCGTGGAGCCGCAGTGGCAGG
>DALYJJ010000239.1:0-3776 GCA_031969915.1 Bryobacteraceae bacterium
TGAACCGGACAACTCACGTGCTAATCGGACCGGACAACTCACATGCTAGCGACAAGCCTGATTCGCGCCGCTTGGCTTGGGCGAACCTTCCGGTTAGAATACTGGGAATCCTGGAGGATTTCGATGCGGACCGCCACACTTGTGACAGCCCTGTTCTGCGCCTCGGCACCCTGGCTCGCCGCGCAGGAAACGAAGCTAACCGCTGAACAGATCGAGAGGTTTCTGGCCGAAGGTAAGGTGGTCTCACAAAAGTCCCTCGGTGTCGGAGTCACGAACTCGGTGCGGGTGAAGCTGCAGCATGAAATGGCGACCCACGATGCGCATGTGCAGAGTATCGACGAGAGCAAAGCGACGTTCACGGGGAACCAGGGGACGGAGCTGGGCTTTCGCGACTGCTACAAGTTCAACGTGGCGGCCTACAAGCTGGACGGGATGTTGGGGTTGAACATGACGCCGCCGTCGGTGGAGCGGAAGTGGGGCGGCAAGTCGAGCGCGTTCACCTGGTGGGTGCCGAACGCGATGATGGAAGCGGAGCGGATCAAGAAGGGGATCAAGCCGCCGGACCCAGATCTCTTCAACAAGCAGATGTACGTGGTTCGGGTCTTCGACCAGTTGGTGTTCAACGTGGACCGCAACCTGCAGAACCTGCTGATCACCGAGGACTGGAGACTGTGGATGATCGACCACACGCGGTGCTTCCGGCTGCGGAAGGATCTGAACGCGCCGAAGAACCTGGTGCGGTGCGAGCGGTCGCTGCTGGCGAAGCTGCGGACGCTGGACTTCGCGACGTTGAAGGCGGAGTTGGGCACGCTGCTGCGCGAGAACGAGATCAAGGGGATGATCGAGCGGCGCGACAAGATCGTGGCCCTGTTTGACGCTAAGATCAAGGCGGAGGGCGAGGAGACGGTGCTGTACGATTTACCGGCACGGGAGCGGGTGTGGGTGGTGCCCGCCCAGGCGCAATGATGGGCGCAATGATGACGGGGCGATTGCTTCGGCGGACCGCGATCGGGCTGCTTGCGGCGGCCCTCGCGGTCCACGGCGATTCGTACACGGGCGTTGAGCGGGTGGTGGCGGTGGGCGACGTCCACGGGCACCTGGCGGGGTTCACGGACGTGCTGCGGTCGGCGGGCCTGATCGACGCCAAGAACAAGTGGGCCGGGGGCAAGGCGCACCTGGTGCAGTTGGGCGACGTACCGGACCGGGGTCCGGACACGCGGAAGATCCTCGACCTGCTGATGGACCTGGAGAAGCAGGCGAAGAAGGCGGGCGGCATGGTGCACCCGCTGATCGGGAACCACGAGGCGATGAACGTCTACGGGGACTTGCGCTACGTGATTCCGGAGGAGTACGCGTCGTTCAAGAGCGGCAGTTCGGCCGAGTACCGCTCCCGGTTATGGGAGCAGCACCTGGAGGAACTGAAGGCCAAGGGGCAGGAGGCCAAGGCGACTCCGGAGTACAAGAAGAAGTGGGAAGCCGAGTATCCGTTGGGCTTCATCGAGCACCGGATGGCGTTCGGGCCGGACGGGAAGTACCATCGCTGGCTACGGACGCACAACGCGATCGTGCGGATCAACGACACGTTGTTCCTGCACGGCGGGCTGTCGCCGAAGTATGGATCGACGCCGCACCCGGAGTTGAACGACCGGGTGCGGAAGGAGATCATGGACGCGAAGATGATCGAGACGGGGATCCTCGCGGACCCGCTTGGGCCGCTGTGGTACCGGGGGCTGGCGCAAGCGCCGGAGCCGGAACTGGCGGACCACGTAGAGAAGCTGCTTTCGTTCTACAACGTGAAGCGGATCGTGCTGGGCCACACGCCGACGGCGGGGGCGATTCTGCCGCGGTTTAAGGGCAAGGTGATTCTGGCCGATGTGGGGCTGTCGACGTACTATGGGGCGCGGTCGGCGTGCCTGGTGATCGAGAACGGCACGGCGGTGGCGTTGCATCGCGGGAAGAAGTTGACGCTGCCGGAGGACGGGATGGCGGCGAGCCTGCTGGCGTATCTGAAAGAAGCGGCGGCGTTGGAGCCGGCGGGGGCGATGCTGGCCAACGTGGTGAAGAAGATGGAAAGCCAGCCGGGAGCGTTGGCGATCGACGCGGACGCGGACGCGGAGAAGAAGCGGTAGTCATCGCAGCCCGCGGAGCGCCCGGGCGGCGGCGGCAAGGACGCGCGTCTCGACATCTTCAGTGAACCAGCCGGGCTGCAGGAAGTACATCATGCTGTCGCCCGCTTCGTAGCCGCCTTCGCGCTGCACGCGCTGAGACGGGATGTAGCCGGGGAGGTCGTTGGCGTAGGCGGCGACGACCAGATTAGGCCCGTGGCGGCGGCGCAGGATGAGCGCGTAGTCGACCACCACTTCGCCGGCGAGAGCGAGCCAGGTGACATTTCCCAGACGGAAGGCCTGCACGGGGTACGGAGTAAACGTGACGGCCTGGCCGGCGTCGAGGGCGGCGAGCATGGCGCGTCCACGACGGGCGGCGAAGATGTCGGTGCTGCCGGCTTCGGCGTGGTAGACCTCGCGGGTGTGGGCGGTGAAGGCGAGGGTGGTTTCTTCGTACGCGGTGGCGACGGCCGGGGCGAGGGGCCGCACGGGAGCGCGGGCGACGGCGGCGGCGAGGGCCTCACCGTGCTGTTGGGCGAGGGCCCGCGTGCCTCGGGGCATGGCGCGCTGATCGCCGGCGCAGAGGGTGGCAAACAGGGCGGTGGCGCCGGGGAGGGCGCGTTCGAGGGCCTGCTGGGCGTAGCCGGCGTAGTCGCCACTGACCTCGTAGGTGTCGCCGGTGAGGACCGTATTGTGGCAGGCGTAGCCGAAGAGGACGGCGAGCGGGGCGCCGGCGGCGGTGCGGACGCGGAGGACGGGGACGCGGTGATCCACGGGTGCGGGAAAGGTTTCGCCGGGGCGGATGGCGGCGAGGTGCTCCGTGCGCCGGTTGATGGCGAAGGTGGCCTGGGTCCAACCGAAGTCGAGGGTGGCGGGCTGAAGGGCCGAGAGGGCCTGGGTGACGACCTGACTGAGCCTGGCGGTGAGCGCGGCGGTGTAGGCCGCGGCGGCGCGGTCGAACTCGGGGCCTTGGCCCACGGAGAGCGTGAGGCGAGGGGTGACGGGCGGGCCGGAGTGAGTGTGGGAGGCGAAGAAGACGATCTGGTCGCGACGGAGGTTGTGCTGCTGGGCGGCGTGGGCGGCGGCCTGGTCCGTCACCTGTTTGGTGAAGCCGAGGAGATCGGCGGTAACGATGACCAGCCTGGCGCCGCGTGCTTCGAGAGCGAGGGCCTTGGCATGGAGGGGCAGGCCGACATCGGTGGCGGGCCGGGTGCGGGCGGCGAAGCCGGTGAGCCACACCGGGGTGGGCGGGGTGATGTCAACCTTGGCCGTGCCCGCGCGAAACTGAGCGGCGAGGGCGCCGGCGGCGAGCAGCAGCCCCAGGAGCGCCTTCATCGCAGCCGGGGCGCCGGGATGGCGATCAAGTCGGCGCGCATGGCGCCGTTCTCGACGATTCGAGCGAGAGAGTAGACCGTGCCATCCTTGCCGACGGCGATGGAGTTGACGTATTCGGGGCGGGCGCCGTTGGCGTAGAAGACGGGGCCGTGGTCGCGGTATTCGGCACGCATCAGATCGTAGGTGACGAGATGAAGGTTTTCGCGGCCCTTCGATTCGCCCTTGGCGGTGGAGTCCTTCCCTTTGACGCGGCGGCCGTTCTCGTAGAACTCGATGAGCTTGTACTCGCCGGCGCGGACGGCGCCGCCCGGCCGGCTGCCCTGATTGGCGTAGTGC
>DALYJJ010000239.1:3786-6046 GCA_031969915.1 Bryobacteraceae bacterium
TCTCGTAGAGGGGGCCGCCGGTGAGGTAGTGGATGGTGCGGCCGTCGGGGCCGAGGGCGAAGCCGAGGTAGCCGTAGCTGAACTGGTCGAACATGCCGGTGCGCTGCGAGGGATGGGACGTGATACGGCCGGCGATCTCGACGGTTTCGGCGGTGGGATCGAACTTGAACAGGTAGCCGGAGTTGCCATGGACGCCGTAGATGGCGTTGGATGGCGCGTGCCAGAAGGTCTGGCGCCAGTTGTAGCCCATGTGTCCGGCCGAATGGGGATCGTACTGGCCGAAGTAGTCTTTGCGGAGGTTGTCGCCCGGCACGAGGGAGAGTGAATCGTCGTTGTAGCGGTAGCGGCGGATGTTGCCGGTGGAGTCGCTAAAGTAGGCGGCGCCGTCGCGGGGGTCGATGGCGATGGAACGGCAGATGGTCTGGTAGTCCGTGCCCTTGCCGTTCTCCCCGCCGCCGGCCACGCGGCCGAGGTTCTTCCATTCCCGGCGGGGGATGTCGTAGCGGAAGAAGTAGCCGGTAGGCCAGGTGAGGCCATAGATGCGCCGGCGGCGGGCATCCATGTTCATGGTGAGGATGCCTTCCTTTTCCGGCGCGACGCCGAAATCAGTGAACTTCCGCGTCTTCATGTCGAATGCCAACAGGTGGCCGCCGGGGTAAGGCTGCATGCCCTCCGGCGGGACGCCCATCTTCTCCATGCCGTCGATGATGCTGTAGTAGCCGATGTGCGTGGCGAAGTAGAGCGCGCCATCGGCTTCGACGAAGTTGACGTGGCTCTTGCCCTGGACGATGGCGTTCCTGCCCTTCTCGCCGGCGACTTCGGTGAGGTCGCCGAGGAACTCGATCTTCTGGTTGACGGGGTTGAAGGAGTACATTCTGCCGCCCACGCGGGGCTTCTCAGCGCTGAGCACGTAGTAGATGCGGCCGTCGGAGGCGGCGCCCATCGCGTTGTAACTGTCGTGGGCTTCGGCGAAGCCGGAGTTGTAGGTCTGCGCGATGAGGCGTTTCGCGGAGCGGCCGGCCGGCGGCGTGGAGCAGGCCGCGGTGAGCAACAGCAGCGGGACGATGGCGAGCTTCATGGTTTGGCTCCGGTGCGCGCGAGTTTCACGCCGTGGGTGGTGACGAAGTACTTGGCGGCCATGGCGGGCTTCTCCCAGGCGGGGAGTGGTTCGGTCTTGCGGGCGAAGGCGGCGAGCTGTTCGGCGAGGAGGAGGAAGTGGTCGATGTAGTTCGGGCGGAGGGAAGCGGGGATCACGATCTCGAGGCGGTTCGCTGTTTCGCGGAGGGAGAGGCCGGGCCAGCGGGGGCGGAGAGCGGCGAGGCGGCGTTCGAGGGCGGCCTTGACGGCGGGGCGGTCCTGGGGGCGGAGGGGCGTGACGTCGACTTCCGGGATATAGCGCTGGACCTTGCCGGCGCGGACGGCGACTTCGGAGCGGCCGCCGCGGTAGACGGCGAGCATGGAGTCGCGGTCACCGATTGGGGAGACGTACTCCCACATGACGTCGAGCGCGATGTGGATGCCGCGGGCGGTATAGAGCAGTGAGTTGTTGGTGTAGTAGTGGAGCTTACCGTCGATGAGGCTGCCATGGAGATACGGCGGGAAGGCCGGTTCACCGGTGACTCTGGTGAACTGTTCGGCGGTGAGGATGGTGGGCCAGCGGCGGGCGGAGAGGAGTTGGATGTCCCTGGTGTAGTCGGGCGCGTCATCGGGAAAGAGGGTCCAGTGGGCGAGATCGACAACGTGGGTGCCGACGTCGGCGAGAGCTTCGCCCTGCTGCCGGATATCAAAGTACCAGGCGGGGCGGAAGCCGCTCTTGAGGAGGAAGTGGGAGCTGACCATGCGCACGGCGGGGGCTTGCGGCGTGCCCGGCTGGAGAGGGCCGAAGAGGTCGCGGTCATTGACGAGTTCGCGCTGGAGCCGATAGGCGATCTCGAAGCGCTGGGTCATGCAGTCGTAGACAGCGACACCGCGGCGTTCAGCGTCTTCGATGGCGGCGATGAGGCGGGGGAGCTGTTCGGGCTCGATGATCCAGGGCTTGTCGGCGAGCACATGCATCCCCGCGCGGACGCCCGCTTCGAGGTACTCCAGCTTGCGCGCGTTGCGGCCGGAGATGGAGAGGACGTTGCCGCGCTTTTCGGAGAGCATCCGTTCGAGGAAATCCGCGCCCGTGTATCCGTGCAGGCGCCAGTGGTCCGGCGCGGGACTGCGCTGGATCATGGAGGCGGCGAAGATCCAGAAGTTGGCGATGTCGCGGCCCACG
>DALYJJ010000240.1:0-5808 GCA_031969915.1 Bryobacteraceae bacterium
GGCGAGTGGCGCGCGCCCGGGGAGTTATGCGGTTCCGCTCAACGACGTGATCGGACTGGCGGACCCGCCCGCGCAATCGCCGCCCGGCACGGGACCGGACGCGCCGGATCAGTCCCAGGCGCTTGATCGAGCCCGCGGCACGGCAGAACTGCTGCGCGCCTTCAAGACCATGTACGTGGACGCCAGGGAAGCGAAGTACTTCAAGAGCGATCAGATGAAGGCCGCGCTGGGTCGCAACAAGGGGTTCGCGGAGTTGGGAATCCGCGTTGTGGACGACCCGAGGCTGGCGGATACGGTGCTCGCCGTCGGGTACACCTTCGCCTGGGATTACCCGTTCCAGCTCAAACACCAGAACACGGCCACGGTGCTGGTGGCGGGCAAGGGTGTCGGGCCGTTCTCCGGCCCGGCTGGCGCGGCGAGCGTGGCACGCGAACTGGTCAAGGCGTTACGGCCGTTCCGCGACGCGGCAGGAGCGACGCGGCAGACGCGGCCTTGAGTGCGGCTCAGTGTGCAGCTTCCAGGAAGCTGCGCAAATCCCGTTCGTCCACCTCCGGCTCACCGGGCGCGACGTTGTCCAGGCGCCCTTCGCGCATCCACGTCTCCAGGCGGCCGGCCAGCGTGTAGAGGTGCTCGAAGGAGTCGACTACGAAGAGCAGCGGCTGGTAGTGATGGATCTCAAAGGCCTGGTTGACGATCCACTCCAACTGCGCCGGGTGGCGCTGCACGTTGGGGCTCTCCACGGCGTGTGCGATCTCGCCGTAGGAGCTCAGCAGACCGCTGCCGTAGACGCGCAACCCGCCGCCGCGCCCGGGCCGCATCAACCCGAACTCCACCGTGAACCAGAAGAAACGCGCCATCGCGCGGATCACGCTCTTCAGCCGCTCCACGTCACCGTGCTCCTTCGCCATCTCCGCAGCCGTGAGAGCGCAGTCGCCGAAGCGGACCAGCGTTTCTGCGAAGGCCTGATCGGTGTGCATTGGCACGTGACCCGCCACGTCGTGAAAGATGTCAGGTTCGGGCAGGTAGTCGAGCTTCTCGTTGTGGCGGATGGTGACCGTGGTCGGGAACTCGCGGTTGCGCAGGCGGTCGAAGAACAAGAACGCGGGAATGTAGCCCGCTACGGCGCGGGCGCGAAAGCCCGTGAGCGGCGACAGGAAGCGATTGATCTCCTCCAAGCGCGGCACGCGTTTCGGGTTCAGACACAACGAAGCGATGCCGCGCAGAAACTGCTCGTTCGCGTGGCGCTCCCAGCGCGGCAGCATCCGGGCGTAGAGCCGCCGCCACGCTTCGTGGTTCGCCTCGGAGTAGAGTTCGTAGGGTTGATCGATGTAGAGCGCGCCGCGGTGGCGGGCCTCTTCGATGAACGGCGCTTCGGTGGTGGTGAGTCCGGCGCCCAGGACGGAAGTGGTGTACCGCATCATCCCTTTCCCCAGATGACTCCATTATGCACGTGAATCGACGGATTGCACCACATTTTTGTGGTGTTGTTTTTCGGCCAGCGCCGAGAGCATAATGAGGGCAGCACGCAACACCTGGGATCGGAGTCCATCCACCAATGCACCCGCTGATGAAGGGCAAGTTCGCCAAGCAGGCTCATGTCGGCCTGCCTGAAGGGACCTTCGAGGAAGAGCACGGCCGCAAGGGTTTCTTCGGCAAGACGGCGCACCTCTATCACGCGCATCCGCCTACGGGATGGGTGCGCTTTGAAGGGAAGCTGCGGCCGCATTGTTTCGACCTGAATGCGCTGCGGCCGGACGATCTGGAATCGCCGCTTGGCATGCCGTCGGCGTTTCTGGGCAACGCCGACGTGAAGCTTTCGGTTTCGCGGCGCAGCGAACCGATGCCGTTCTACTTCCGGAACGCCGATGGCGATGAGCTGTACTTCGTGCATCGCGGCGAGGGCGTCATTGAAACCGACTTCGGTCCGCTGCGCTTCGAGCGTGGCGATTACCTGGTGCTGCCGCGCGCGATGACCTATCGCGTGATTCCCGAAACGCGCGACAACTTCTTTCTGATCGTCGAATCACGGAGCGAGTTTGAGCAGCCGGAGAAAGGGATCATCGGGCAGCACGCGCTCTACGATCCGGGCGTGATTGTGACGCCGGAGCCTGCGCCGAACCTCGACGACACGCGCGAGTGGGAGGTCTGGATCAAGTCCGAGGACGAGATCTCGAAGGTCGTCTATCCGTGGAACCCGATGGACGTGGTCGGCTGGAAGGGCGATCTCACGGCGTGGAAGATCAACCTGCGCGACATCCGCCCGGTGATGTCGCACCGCGCGCACCTGCCGCCGAGCGCCCACACCACCTTCGTCACTTCAGGCGCGATCGTGTGCAGCTTCCTGCCCCGGCCGCTCGAGGAGGACGCCGACGCGCTCCGCGTGCCCTTCTTCCACCGCAACACCGACTACGACGAGTTCCTCTTCTATCACGACGGCGACTTTTTCAGTAAGGACAACATCAAGCCCGGGATGGCCACGCTGCATCCGCGCGGCATTCATCACGGGCCGCATCCAAAGGCGCTGGCGAATCAGGGGAAGAAGACCCGCACCGACGAATACGCCGTGATGCTCGACGGCCTGAATCCGATCCGCGTCCTGCCCGCCGGCGAGCAGGTGGAGTGGGCCGAGTATTGGGCGAGCTGGGGCGCGAAGAAGTGACCATCGATCCGGCGGCGAACGACTTCCGCAACATTTACAAGCTGATGGTGGGAGTGATCGTCCCGCGGCCGATCGCGTTCGTTTCATCGCTGAGCACGGAGGGCGTGCGGAACCTGGCGCCGTTTTCGTTCTTTACCGCGGTCAGCGCCAATCCGCCGGTGATTTGTTTCAGCCCCATGGTGCGGGGATCGGATGGTTCCCTCAAGGACACGCTGCGCAACATCGAGGCGACGGGCGAGTTTGTGGTGAATGTGGTGAGCGAGGAGTTCGCGGGGCCGATGAACGCCTGCTCGCCGGAGTTCCCGCCGGAGGTGGACGAGTTCGCGGTGTCGGGATTGACGCCGGTGGAGAGCGACCTGGTGCGGCCTCCACGCGTGGGCGAAGCGCGCGTGGCGATGGAGTGCCGCCTGGTGCAGGTAGTGCACGTCAGCGCGAAGCCGCTGGGCGGCAGCCTGGTGCTCGGCGAGGTGCTTCGCTTTCACGTCGACGGCGAGTTGTTCGACAATTTCAAGATCGATCCGGACCGCCTCAGAGCGATCGGCCGCATGGGCGGGCCGTCGTATGTGCGCACCACGGATCGCTTCGAAATGGCGAGGCCGGGAAAGTCGTGAGCGACTACGTCTGGGCGCCCACGCGCAAGTTCGCCGAGCAGACCAACGTCTGGCGCTTCATGCAGAAGCTCGGCTTCGACGAGCGCGAGGTGTTTCTCATGTGGTCCCGCGAGGAGCCCGAGCTCTTCTGGGACGCCATGCTCAAGGAATGCGGCGTCGAGTGGTATCAACCGTACCGTAGCGTGGTGCGGCTGGACCGCGGGCCGGAGTGGGCCGAGTGGTTTCCCGGCGGGCGGATCAACATCGTCCACAATTGCCTCGACCGGCACGTGAAGGACACACGGCCGGCGATCTTGTGGGAAGCGGAGAACGGCGAGCGCCGCGCGGTCTCCTTCGCGGAACTGGCGCGCGATGTGGGGCGGCTGGCGAACGCCCTTCGCCAGATGGGCCTCGACAAGGGCGACCGGATCGCGATGGTCATGCCGATGACTCCCGAAGTGGTCACCGTGTTGTATGCCGCGCTCAAGATCGGCCTGGTTGTTGTGCCCGTCTTCGCGGGCTTCGGGCCGGGGGCCATTCACGATCGCCTGGCCGATTCCGGCGCGCGTGCGGTGTTCACGGCCGATGGGCTGGAGCGGCGCGGCAAGCGCCTGCCGCTGAAGGCCAAGGTGGATGAAGCGCTGGCGGGCACGGACGTGGGGCGCGTGGTGGTGATGCGGTATCGCGGCGGCGATGTGCCGTGGACCGGGCGCGATCGCTGGTGGCACGACGTCGTGCAGGGGCCGGAGCAGTGCGAGACCGAGCAGATGGAATCCGAAGACCGCGCGCTGATCCTCTACACCAGCGGCTCCACCGGCAAGCCGAAGGGCGCGGTCCACACCCATGCAGGCTGCCTCGCGCAAATGACCAAGGAGATCCACCTGGCCTTCGACCACCAACCGGGCGACCGCTTCTTCTGGCTCTCCGACATCGGCTGGATGATGGGCCCCTGGACCGTGATCGGCAACCACAACTTCGGGGGCACGATCTTTCTCTACGACGGCGCGCCGGACTTCCCCGCCCCGGACCGGCTGTGGCAGATGATCGAGCGCCACGGCGTCACGACGTTCGGCATCTCGCCCACGGCCATTCGCGTCCTGATGCGTGCGGGCGGCGAGGGGGCTTCGCGGCACCCCATGGATTCGCTGCGCGTGCTGGGATCGACCGGCGAACCTTGGGACGAAAGCTCGTACCTGTGGTTCTTCGAGCAGGTGGGGCGCCGCCGTTGCCCGATCATCAACATCTCCGGCGGCACCGAGATTGTGGGCTGTTTCCTGTTCCCGTTGCCGATTCAGCCTTTGAAGCCGTGTTCGCTCGGCGCGCCCGCGCCCGGCATGTCCACCGAAGTGTTCGATGACCAGGGCCGGGCCGTGCGGGGCGAAACCGGTCACCTGGTGTGCACGCGTCCCGCGCCTTCGATGACGCGCGGGGTGTGGGGCGATGCCGGGCGCTATCTCGCCACCTACTGGAGCCGCTTTCCCGGCGTCTGGTATCACGGCGATTGGGCGAGCGTCGACGCGGACGGAGACTGGTTCCTCCACGGCCGCGCCGACGAATCGATGAACATCGCGGGCCGCAAAGTCGGCCCCGCCGAAGTGGAGGAAGCGCTGATGCGCCACCCCGCGGTGGCCGAGGCGGCCGTCATCGGCGTACCGGACGAGGTGACGGGCGAGGCCATTGTCGGGTTCGTGGTGCTGCGCGAAGAAGCGGGCGCGGCGGACCTGTCGAACCACGTCGTGGCCGTGCTCGGCCCGACTTTCCGGCCGCGCGCCATCGTAGCCGTGCCCGAGTTGCCGAAGACACAAAGCGGCAAAGTGGTGCGGCGGCTGATCCGCGCGCAGTACCTCGGGCAGCCCTTGGGGGACGCCTCGACGGTAGCGAACCCGGGCGCTCTCGACGCGTTCCGCTGAGCGCCGCTATCGGATCGCGACCGGAGCCACCGTGGAACCGGTTCCGCCCTGCATTTTCAGGGGCTGCACGAGGAAGGCGAACTCATAGACCGCTTGCGCGCCGAGTTCGTCCAGACGCAGGTTCTCGATGAGATGAATGCCGTGAACGACCAGCATCACCTGGTGCACGGGGAGGTTCACGTTCGGGTCCGGATTGGGAGAGACCTCCACCGAGGGATTGTCCGCGCCCACCAGCATGGGGCGCCGCTTCGCCAACCATTCCGCGGCGGCGACGCCGATGCCCGGGGAGCGTGCGCCGTACCGAGCGTTATCTTTGCCCCATAGGCTGCTCCAGCCAGTGCGTATGAGGATTGCGTCGCCCGCTTCCACAGCCGTGCGCTGGCGTTGCAACGCAGCTTCCAGATCCGCGGGCGTGATCTCATAGCCGGCTTCGAGCATGGCCACCTGCTTTGCGGCGGCGACATCGAGCATCACGCCGCGCGTCATCAAGGTCCCCACGCCTTCGACGCCGAGCTTGGTGAAACCCGTGCGCGTGGAGATCTCGTCGAGCGCATGGCAGTTGTACAGGCTGCCGCCGATGGTCTGGTGGGCGAACCCGTCGAACTGCGTACCCACCTGGCCGATCTCCGAGTACACGATCTCCTCGTTG
>DALYJJ010000241.1:0-2755 GCA_031969915.1 Bryobacteraceae bacterium
GCGGAAGAGGCGTTCGATCCCCGCGACGCCCGCCTCTCCGAAGCCGTGGCGGCGCGCACCGAAGGCCGCGGTGTGGACGCGGTAATCGTCGCGGTATCCGCGCCCGGCATCGTCGAACAGGCGGTGAAACTCTCCCGCCCCGGCGCGCGCATCCTTCTTTTCGCACAGACCTCGGCCAAGGAAAGAATCGAACTTCCCGGCGCGGACATCTGCGTACAGGAGCGGACGCTCTTCGGCTGCTACAGTGCGTCCGTGGACTTGCAGAAAGAATCGGCGGACCTCGTGTTTAGCGGCGACCTGCCCGTCGATGAACTCATCTCACATCGTGTGCCCCTGGAGGAGATCACCCGGGGTTTCGAATTGGCCCGCCGGCCGGATGAAGAAACGTTGAAGATCATTGTGCAGCCGCAGAGGTGCTCCTAGTGAAACGCGAAATGACGGCGGCCGTGCTCTATGGCAAGGAGAACTTGCGCGTGGAGTCGGTGCCCGTTCCCGAGATCGGGGATCGTGACGTTCTGGTTCATGTGAAAGCGGCGTTGACCTGCGGCACGGACGTCAAGGTTTTCCAGCGTGGCTACCACGCTCGGATGATCGTGCCGCCCGCGCTCTTCGGCCACGAATTGGCCGGCGACATCGTCGCGGTCGGCCGCGAAGTCACCTCATGGCGTCCCGGCCAGCGCATCGTTGCCGCCAACTCCGCCCCCTGCCACAACTGCTTCTTCTGCCGCCGCGGCTCCGAGAATCTCTGCGAGGACCTTCTCTTCAACAACGGAGCCTACGCCGAGTTCATCCGCATCCCCGGCCGCATCGTTGAGCGAAACATGTACGAGGTGCCCGCCGGCATCACCTACCAGGACGCGGCGCTCGCCGAGCCTCTGGCCTGTGTGCTCCGCGGGCTGGAGGAAACCGGCGTACGCCCGGGCGATAACCTCGCCGTCATCGGCCAGGGCCCGATCGGCTTGATGTTTGTCCGGCTCGCGAAGATCTACGGCGCGCGCGTCCTGGCGCTCGGCCGCCGGCAGTCGCAGTTGGATCGCGCCAGCGCCATGGGCGCCGACGAACTCCTGGTGGTCAACGACGGCGAAGACGTCGTCTCCAAGGTCCGCGAACTTACCGGCGGCTATGGAGTCGATATCGCCATCGAAGCCGTCGGCAACCCGGACACCTGGCAACTGGCGGTGATGCTGCTGCGCAAGGGCGGTACCGTGAACTTCTTCGGTGGTTGTCCCGCCGACAGCCAGATCTCGCTTGATACCTCGCACCTGCACTACTCCGAAATCACCTGCACGGCCAGCTTCCATCACACCCCGGGCCACATTCGCAAGGCCTTGGATATCATCTGCCGCGGCGAGATTTCGGCCAGTCACTTCGTCAACGGCCAGGCGCCCTTGACGAACCTGCTTGAGGTCTTGCGCCATCTCATGAGCCACAACGGCCACATGAAGACGGCCATCATCCCGTAACGCCGGCCGTGCCGCTGCTGCTTGAGCCCAAGGAGTACGTCGCCTCGCCCCAGGCCATGCGGCAGGTCTGCTCGCGAGAAGAGGCCCTTGCCTACACCCGCTGGCTGGCCACCCACCATTACGAGAACTTCCACGTGGTCAGCTTCCTGCTGCCCAAGCGCCTGCACCAGGACTTCTACAACGTCTACTCGTTCTGCCGCTGGGCCGACGATCTGGGCGACGAGATCGGCGATCCCGCCGAGAGCCTGCGCCTGCTTGGATGGTGGCGCGGCGAACTCCGCCGGGCCTATGAAGGCGAGGCGTCTCATCCGGTCTTCGTCGCGCTGCGCGAAACCGTCGCCCGCCACCAGGTCCCCGCTTCCCTCTTCGAAGATCTGATCACCGCCTTTGAGCAGGACCAGTCGGTCGCACGCTACCGCGGCTTCGACGACCTGTTCGCTTACTGCCGCTGCTCGGCGAACCCCGTGGGCCGCCTGGTGCTCTGCTTGTGCGGATATCGCGACGAGCGGCGCCAAGCCATGAGCGACGCCACCTGCACGGCGCTTCAGTTGGCCAACTTCTGGCAGGATGTTTCGGTCGACCTTGAAAAAGGGCGGATCTATCTCCCTTTGAGTGTGCTCGAACGGCACGGCTCGAACGAAGCGGAGGTGCTCGAGCGGCGCTTCACGCCGGGCTTTCGCGCGGCCATGCGCGAAGCTGTCGGCGTCGCTCGCGCGCTCTTCGACGAGGGCCTGCCGCTGGCGCGCACCCTCGACCGCCGCCTGGCGATCGATGTCGATCTCTTCAGCCGCGGCGGGCTGCGGGTTCTCGACAAGATCGAAGCGCTCGACTACAACGTGCTCGCCCGGCGGCCCGCCGTCTCCAAGTTGGAACGCGTGGGCCTCCTGCTGCGCTCGGTGGCCCGGTTCGCGCTCGCCGCATGAGCCCGGAACTCGCAGCCTCCTACGATTTCTGCCGCCGCCTGGCGCGGGCGCGCGCCAAGAATTTCTATTACTCGTTCCTGCTTCTGGAGAAGCCCCAGCGCGACGCCATGTGCGCCGTGTACGCCTTCATGCGCCACTGCGACGATCTGAGCGACGGGCCCGGAATTGAGCCCGAGGCCGGCCGCCGCGCGCTGGTTGAGTGGCGCGCCGCGCTCGAGTCCGCCCTCGCCGGCGGGTCCCCGGATCACTCGCTGTGGCCCGCCTTCCGCGATGCCGCACACAGATACCGAATTCCGCATCGGTACTTTCACCAAATGATCGACGGCGTCTCGAGCGATCTGACGCCCCGCCGCATCGTGACCTTCGACG
>DALYJJ010000241.1:2765-5692 GCA_031969915.1 Bryobacteraceae bacterium
CTACCAGTACTGCTACCACGTGGCCTCCGTCGTCGGCCTTACGGTCATTCACATCTTCGGCTTCCAGGACGCGCGTGCTCTCGAACTCGCCGAGCGCTGCGGCATCGCCTTCCAACTCACGAACATCCTCCGCGATGTGCGCGAAGACGGCGGGCGCGGCCGCGTCTATTTGCCTGCCCAGGACCTGGAGCGGTTCGGCGTCGCGGAAGAAGCCATGCTCCGCGGCGTGGACAGCCCGGCTCTGCGAGATCTGCTCGCCTTCGAAGGCCGCCGCGCCCGCGCCTACTTCAATGAGGCGCGGCCGCTCATCGGCCTGGTCGGCCAACGCAGCCGCGCGTCGCTCTGGGCCCTGATTGAGATCTACTCGCGCCTGTTGGCGCGCATCGAAGCGTCGCAGTACGACGTCCTGTCGAAGCGGATCCGCTTGAGCGCCTTCGAGAAGGTCGCGATTCTGGTCCAGGCGCTGGCGGCGCACCGCCGGTAGGCGCCCGTCGCTTACTCCGACGGAGGCCGCGCGCTGCCCCCGACCTTCGCCAGGAACGGCCGCAACGCGTCCAGCGTCCGCTGCTTTTCGTCGCGCCGCACGTTGTGTCCCGCTCCTTCGATGTGCACGATCTGGCCCGCTTTGAGAATCCCGGTGACCTGCTCGTTCTGCTGGCGCGCCTCGCCTTCGGCGTGCGCCTTCAGGATCAAAACCGGCGCCGTGATTTTCGCGAACAGCTCCGCCATCGACGGACGCGCCCCCACGCCCCGTCCCAGCGCCGTGTCGGGATGATGCCGCCGCTTCGAGGGCGCCCAGATCTCGCACTCCGAGCGGCCCCACTTCGGCGTCTGCTTCATGCAGCTTTCCATCAGCGCCGTTTCGCTCTGGTTGTTCCGTGCCAGGACCGCCCCGCGGCGCGCTTCGGGATCGCCGGAGGCGCCGCCCGCGGGCGCGGCGGGGCGGTTCGCCAGGTTCGGATCCTCTAACACCACGGCCCTGGGCACGCCAGGGTATTTGGCTGCGAACGCCGCCGCAGCGAAGCTCCCCATCGAGTGACCCATGACGATCGGCCGGTCCAGCTTCAGTTCCCGGATCAGGCCCGCCAGGTCGTCCGCCTGCACGTCCACCGGGTCACCCGCTTTGGGCGGATCCGACAATCCGTGCCCCCGCGCATCGATCATGACAATGTCGAACCCGCTCTCGAGTTCTTTGGCGAAGTTGGTCCAGCACAAACCGTCGTCCGAAGACCCGTGCGCCAGCACGAGTGGTACCCGGCCCGGCGTGCCGGCCCGCCAATAGTGCATGCGAATGCCATTGGTCAGGACGTACCCATCCGTCCAATGCCCGGGCGGGGGCGGCGCCGCCACCAGACTCAGCCCGAGCGAAACACCGGCCAGCAACGCTCTTCGAATCACGGAACACCTCCTTGACGTTCGCACTCTATACCGGAAGGCCGCCGTTTGTCGAGAGGCGGCGATGAGCACCCCCCTGGACTTTGGTCCCCGATGCGACACAATATCCGGATGACCATGGATCGCAAGAAACTTCTCGCGCTCGACGGCGGCGGCATTCGCGGCGTCATCACCCTGGGCGTTCTGGCCGCCATCGAACGCGTGGTGAAACGTCCGCTTGGCGAGTACTTCGATTACATCGGCGGCACCAGCACGGGCGCGATCATCGCCGCGGGCCTGGCTCAGGGGATGACGGTGTCGCAACTGCGCGAGTTCTACGAAAAGTACGGACCCGCCATGTTCCAGGAGCGGTTTCTTCTGCAACGCTACAAGAGCCTCTATACGAAGGACGCCCTGGCCGAGCAACTCAAGACGACGTTCGGCCCGGCCACTACGCTTGCCGCCGCCCGCGATCCGTTGCTCCTGATTGTCACGCGCAACTGGACGACCGACTCGCCCTGGCCCATCAGCAGCAACCCGGCCGCCATCTACAACGACACCGCGCGCCCCGATTGCAACCTGAAGATCCCGCTCTGGCAGTTGGTGCGCGCCAGCACGGCCGCGCCCGTCTACTTCCCACCCGAAGTGCTGCACTGGGATCCCAGCGATCCGTCGAAGAGTTTCGTCTTCGTCGACGGCGGAGTTACGCCCTACAACAACCCCGCGTTTCTGCTCTTCCGCATGGCCACGGTTCCCGAGTACCGGCTGGGCTGGTCCACGGGCGAGGACAAGATGCTCATCGTATCGGTGGGCACCGGCTCGGCCCCGAAAACCGGGCCCGCGTACGGCGCGCGCGAACGTTCGATTCCCTCGCAGTTGCCGGGCCTGATCTCGGCCCTGATGTTCGGCGCCGAGGTGGACCAGGACGTGTCCTGCCGCACCGTGGGCCGCTGCACCTTCGGAGACATCATCGACAACGAACTCGGCGACATGATTCCCCGCGACTACCCCGGCGGCTTGCCGCCGCGGCTTCGTGACCGCGCGCAGTACCCCAAGATCCCGCTCTCGCAGAACCTCGGCAAGGCCTTTCTCTATGCCCGCTACAACGCCACGCTCAACGCCGGCGAGTTGCGTGATTTGGGCCTCGGCAACCTCGACGTCGAAGATCTTCTGCGCATGGATCTGGCCACGCCGGAGAACATCGCCAACCTGCTCGCCGTCGGCGATGCCCTAGGCCGAAGCGTGAGCGCCGGCGACTTCGGGCCGTTCATCGACTGATATGCAAGCCTTCGTCGTGCGCCCGTTCGGCGTCAAAGAGAACATCGACTTCGAGCTCGTCCACAAGGAACTGATCGCGCCCGCGCTGAAGCGCGCCGAGATCGGCGGCGGGACTACGGGTTCCATCCTGGAAGCGGGCAACATCCGCGAGGACATGTTCCAGCTTCTGCTCCTGGCCGACCTCGTCGTCGCCGATATCTCCATCCACAACGCAAACGTCTTTTACGAGCTCGGTATCCGCCACGCCCTGCGCGGCCGGCAGACGGTGCTCCTCC
>DALYJJ010000242.1:0-5631 GCA_031969915.1 Bryobacteraceae bacterium
TAGTGTTGGCGGTCTGGATGTTGGGAGTGGCGGGGGCGCAGACGCGCGTGCCGGTGTGGATTGACACCGATCCGTCGGTGGCGCCGGGTGGCCATGAGGTGGATGATGGGCTCGCCTTGCTGCAGGCGTTCGCGTCGCCGGAGTTGGAGATTCGTGGGGTGAGCATTGTGTTCGGCAATGCGGAACTGGCGACGGCGAGCAGGATCGGGCGCGAGATTGTGGGGAGGTTCGGGCCGAAGGGGATGGCGGTTCATGACGGGGCGGCAGGGGAAAGTGATCTGGGGAAGGAGACGGCGGCGAGCCGGGCGCTGGCGGCAGAGTTGAGGCGGGGGCCGCTGACGGTCTTGGTGCTAGGTCCGGGGACGAACGTGGCGACGGTGGTGCGACAGCATCCGGAACTGGTGGGGCGCATTGAGCGGGTGGTGGCGGTGGCGGGACGGCGGCCGGGACAGAGTTTCCGGGCGGGGCCGAGGCAGAAGACGCCGTTTCGCGATTTGAATTTCGAGTTGGACCCGGAGGCGTTTCGCGTGTTGCTGGCGGCTCGTGTGCCGCTGGTGCTGGCGCCGTGGGAGATCTCGTCGGGCGTGTGGTTGACGCGCGGGGAATTGGAGACAGCGGCGAAGCGGAATGTGGGGATGGAGTGGATGCTGCCGGCGTTGGTGGATTGGATTGAGTTGTGGGAACGAGAGTTTGGCGCGGAGGGATTCAATCCGTTTGATGCGCTGGCGGTGGGATATCTGGTGAAGCCGGGTTCTCTGGAGTGCTCACGGATGCGGGCGCGGGTGGAAAAAGCGGCGGACGATACGGGGGCGAGTGATCGCAAGCCATACTTGCTGGTGGGGGCGGCTCGGGGCGGCGGCGAGGAGGTGACGTACTGCTCTGTGGCGAAACCGGAGTTTAAGAGCGATCTGTTGCGGCGGCTGAGCGGGGAGCGGCGTTGATGCCGGCACGCCGGGAGTGGGTGCGGCTGTTGTACTGGGTGGCGAGTTTTTATCCGCTGTACATGGCGGCGCAGGTGTGGGTGCGGGTAGCACCGGCCTATGTGATGCATTGGCTGACGGGGGCCGAGATGGGGCCGTTCAGAGTGGATCCGCTGTTTGTGTCGGCTGGCGCGCGGGGAGGGACTGGCGCGAGTGGGTGGTTTGGGCCGCAGGGGATGTCGGCGGCGATGGGCGTGGCGGCTTGGGTTTTGCTGCGCCTCGTGCGAAGACGGTGGCCGGATGTGGCGGGGCGTACACTGGCGTTGGTTGGGTTCGTTTTGTGCGGAAGTTGGTTGGGGGCGGTGCTGTTCCGAGGGGGGCTGCAGGGCAGAGGGGCCTGGTCGGGGTTGGTGGGAATGGTGCTGGTGGTAGTGGGGGTCAGGTGGGCGGCGGCGGTGGTGGCTGGAGGGTATTGGACGAAGGCGGGGATGATGGCGGCGGGACTGGCGGGGCCGGCGGCGTTGTTGCCATGGCTGTTGGGGGCCAGGGGCGGCCCGTTGAGTGGCAGTGCGATGGCGGGCGTGTTGCTGGTGGGATCGGCGATGGTGCTTCGAGTAGGGGCGTTGGTTCGGGAGGTACAGACAGTCTTCGTGGTGGCTAGCGTGGCGGCGTCGGTTCTGGTGTTCGGGGCGTTGCATCAGGGGCGCGAGTGGCAAGCGGCGCGGCGTGAGGCTGAAGTGAAGCGGGTACTGACGGAGTTGCCGAGGCCGGATGAAGGCGCGCCGTTTCCGAAGTTGTATTTTCATCGCGGGGTGAATTTCACGGCGAATGGGTATGGGTATGAATCGGAGCGGGCGCGGGCGTTGCTGCGGCGGCTGCCGGAATATGGGATTCGGTCGATCGCGGTGGTGCCGTATGGCGGGATGGACCGGCGGACTTTGCGGATGGCGCCGGCGCGCGCTGGGTCGTGGGAGAGCGACGCGGGGGTGGAGATCATTACGGCCACGGCGCGTGGGCTGGGGATGCGGGTGATGTTGAAGCCGCATGTGTGGAAGCCGCAGGGGGATCAGCCGCTCACGGAGAAACAGCGCGAGGTGTGGTTTCGAGAATATGGCGTGTTTGTGGAGCACTACGCGCGACTTGCGAAACAGATTCATGCGGACACGTTTTGCATTGGGGTGGAGTTTGGGCGGCTAACGGAGGATGAGGCGCAATGGCGCGCGTTGATTGCGCGAGTGCGGGCGATCTATCCGGGGCCGCTTGTGTATGCGGCGAATTTTGGGAAGGAGTTTGAGTCGATCCGGTTTTGGGATGCGCTCGACTACATCGGTCTGGACAATTACTACCCGTTGCCGGATGACTACTCGACGGCGGCGATAGTGGAAAAGGTGGAGGGAGTGGCGAAGCAGTATGGGAAACCTGTCCTGTTAACTGAGGCCGGGTATTCGTCGGCGGTGGGGTCGCATCGGACACCATGGGCAGATCATCCGCCGAGTCCGTTGTCGTTGGAGGAGCAGGTGCGGTGCTATGAGGCGATCTTCGCGGGGTTTTGGGGAGAGCCGTGGTTTGCCGGGGTCTACTGGTGGAAGATCGAGACCGATGGCGCGGGCGGGCCGGCGGACAACAGCATGGTGCCGTGGGGGAAGCCGGCGATGGGGACGCTGAAGAAGTGGTATTCACAGCGAGAGCCGTTTCACGCGCCCATGCAGGATGCTCGGGGATCGTCGAATTGATCTGGCGCGAGGTGATCGCGGTATGTGTCAGTTGGCGGCGCCGGCTTTCCGCTGTAGATTCGCCGGCGCTCTCTGGCTATCGTGAGCCTCGAACCGCAGAGTCCATTGGAGCGGGATGGCCGCGGGCGGAAAACACTGGCGATCGTCGCAAGCCTGGTAGCGAAATGCCCCGCGCACAACGAGTTCGCTACCGCCTCTGGCCAGGGCAGGGCGCACTTCCGCTGGCTGGCCAATGGAGAGATCTCGAGTCAGCCGCAGCTTGCCTTCGTAAACGGGAACGGACTCACCGATGGCGGGCAGGTGCAGCGTCAGCGCTTTAGGGAAAGACGCCGGCTGAGCAAGCCAGGCCGGGCTATCCTCCACCGTCCACACGATGGGCTTGTAGCTCGACTGAACGCCGGGAACATACACGTGCATCTTCCGTTTCAGTTCCACTTCGACGACCAGCCCGATGCGGCTCCCGCCCCGCACGACCTGATCCGTAGCAGCGTATCGAAGCTTGAGATGGGGAGTATCCACCGCAGTCCACGGGAGGCCATCCGCGGATTGGAAGGTCTTGGTCAGAATACTTGCCGCCGTATAGCGGTCGCGATGATCGTCCTCGAAGTACTTCGCGGTCACAATCCCCTTTTCATCGACGATGAACGTTCCAGGAAATGGTACGCCAAACCACGCGTGGTCATTGGGAAAGTTCTCGTTGAGGATGCCGAAAGCACGAATCACACGGGAGTCGACGTCGGCAAGCAGGGGATAGGTAATGCTTCGCCGGCTTGCGAACTCAGCCAGCAACGCCGGACTATCATAACTCAGGGCAGCGACACGGAGTCCGCGCCGCTCGAACTTCTTCTTCTCTTGTTCCAACTCCACGAGTTGGGTCTTGCAGAAGGGTCACCAATCCGCCGAGCGGACAAACAGGAGCACGAGGCCCTTTGGTCCGCGGAGCGATTCGAAGGACTGCCGCCGGCCCAGGTGGTCACCGATATCAAACCGTGGGATTTTGCTCGCAATGGCAGGCCCCGTTTTCATGTTGCGATCCAAGTCCGGCAGGGGGCGTTTGCGTGTCTCCTGGGCAGTGACATACCCGGCTATGAGGATCATGGCGGTGCAGAAAATGACAGGTGGTTTGCGAGACATCGTATTTCTCCCAATTCTAGATTCTATGGTTGCGGGCCAGAGGAGGCGGTACTCTCCCCTACGATTACGGTATCGGGCTGGAAGGCGAGCCAGGCGAAGGCGAAGAAAACGCCGTGCTCGACGGGCTGGAGGGACTTGCCTTTGTTGGACCCGTCGATCGCGACGCCGGTGATATTCCAGGCGCTGCCAGTTTGGCGGTCTTCGATGCGGTTGTCGGCGCGGCGGAAGCGGATGCGGCTGTTAGCATTTTCGGCGCGGAAGACGCCAATGGAGCCGATGGCGCGCGATTGTGACATGCTTGCCGCGTCGACAGGACTGAGGCCATCGGCGCTGTAGAACAGTACGATAGGTTGGCCGTCGAGTCTGTCTTCGATGACGCCGTTGCGGGCGAGTTGCGAGACAGGCCAGGCGCGGTAGCCTTTGCCGTTCTTGACCACAACGAGCTTTTCCATGGGACGGAGAGTGGTGGGGCGCGAAGAGCGGACGGGCATGATAGGGCCCTTGCCGAATTCGTAGCCGGTGTACGGGTTGCGGCCGTAATCGCGCTGGAAACCGGTGTCGCGGCTTAGGACGAGGCCGTTGGGGTAGGACTGTTGGAACTGGTCGAAGGGAATCATCTGCGAGGGGAGGATGCGGAGCGTGCCGCCGGTGTGGTGTCCGACGATGGCTTCGCCGGTGATCTGTTGCCAGAGGGAGTCGGTTTGGCGGTCGTACATCACCATGTCGCTGTTGCGGAGCATGCCGGAGACACCGAATTCTAGGGTGGCGCCGGAGACGCGGCGGTCAAAGACGAGGGCGCTATTGCAGAGCGGACAGTAACTGACGAGGATGGGCTGCTCGCCGGCGGTGTCGTTGACGAGTTCGTGCCACATCAGGATTTGCAGAGGGTAGGCGCGGGGCGGGCCGGCGGAGTTGAAGGCGATGACGAGTTCCTTGGGAGCAAGCCAGTCGACGGTGACGGCGGGGACGAAACGGGGCTTGTCGATGGAGGGGATGCCGTCCTTGGGCGGACCTCCGCGAAGGAGTTCCGAGAGCTGGATGGAGCGCTTGGAGGTATCGGTCTTCCAGTCCCCTTGGGCAAACTGGGCGCGAATGGGGAATGAGAGGAATAGGAAGAGGAGGACAGGGAGGCACTTCATGGATGTGCATGAGTTCGCCGAGCGAGGTGGAACGGTAACGGTTGACATGTCATCTTGAGGCGAAGAAAAGAACGGCTGCTGTGACTGCGAGCAGGAGCCAGATGAGGAGAGCGGGTAGGCCGCGCTTCTCGCGGGGGAGGAAGCGGAGGCGGTCAGCCACGGTGGCCATGAGGGCGACGGGAAGGGCCATTTTCCAGAAGTCGGCGCGGGCTCCGCGTCCGGCATCGTTGAGGACAGGCGTGGTGTAGCCGACTGATCTCAGGATGGCGGGCAGAGTACGGGTGGCGGTGAGCGCGGGGGGCGCATTGCCGGAGGTGACGGCGGCGAGGGCCTGCTCGATGGCGTCGGTTTCGTTAGCCCATTGCGCACGGAAGAGGATGGTGCCTGAGGGCGAGAGAAGGTAGGCGCTGTTGGGGCGGCCACCGAGGGTTTGATGGAGGGTGCCATCGATGCTGTCCACGGCGACGTCGAAAGGAAGCTGGCAAGCGCGTTTCAGTTCGATGGCGTGTTGCATCTTCTGCTCGAAGGTGTGAGGCTGCGGAATGCGTTCGCCGGGGTGGGCTTCGCGGACTTGCACCATGACGAAGTGGACGTGCGCACCGTAGCGGGTGTGAATTTGTTTCAGGCCGTCGACGCCGCTGACCATGACGGGGCAGGATCGCGAGCCGAAGATGAGGAGCAGCGGTTTGCGCTGACCAGCAAGGG
>DALYJJ010000243.1:0-5547 GCA_031969915.1 Bryobacteraceae bacterium
CGCAACGAATCGCAGCCGGAGCCGCGTCATCTTCAGCCCGTCGATGCCCGCGCGCCCACTGATCTTTGACATCCACACCGTTCATCTCCACCGAAGGACCAGTGCGTCCAGTCCTCGCCCCAGCGCGCCGCGGTCGCTCCGCCGCGGCGCAGGGAGCAGCCGGTGGAGCCGCCGCGCTGTTAGTATGTTTCGATGCCGAAGCTGCTAGCCTTATTGCTGACTGCCACTGCCATGATCACCGCCGCCGAACTCCCCGTGAAGAAGTTTCTCGACTTGGCCGCTCTCAAAACGCTCGTTGCCGCCGCTGAGGAGGAAGCCAAGCGCCGGAATGTCAACGTGACGATCTGCATCGCCGACGACGGCGGCAACGTGATCTTCCTTCAGAAGGGCGACCGCGTTGGGCTCAATACCCTGCACTTCGCCCAGAAGAAGGCCCGTCACTCCGCACTCTACGGCCGCCCCTCGAAAACGGCCGCCGATCAACTCAAGGGCGGCGACATGTCCGTCCTCGCCTTCCCCGATGCCTTCCCGAACCAGGGCGGCCTGCCCGTTCGCATCGACGGCCAACTGGTTGGCGGAATCGGCGTGAGCGGCGCGCCGTCGGAGGTCGACGAGGCCATCGGCCAGTTCGCCATCGACACGTTGCTCAAGAAGTAGGCGCTTCCCCGCTTGCGCATCGGCCTTCACACCTCCACCGGCGGTTCGCTCGAACGCGCCGCGCTGAAAGCGCACGAGCTCGGGGCGAACACGTTTCAGATCTTCTCGGCCAGTCCCCGCATGTGGCGCGCCGGGACCCCCGATCCCCGCCAGGTCCGTGCGCTCCGAACCGCGCGCGAGCGGTACGACCTGTATCCCCTCGCCATCCACGACAGCTACCTGATCAACCTCGCCGCCACCGGCCCCGTCGTTCGCAGCAAGTCGATCGAAGCGTTCCGCGCCGAATTGCAGCGCGCCCTCGTCATCGGTGCGGAGTACCTGGTGGCCCATCCCGGCTCCTGCAAAGGCCAGTCCCGCGAAGCCGCCATCGGCAGCCTCGTGGAGGCATTTGCGGAGGCCGCTCAAGGAATCGCGGCGCAGAGCTTCAGCCTGCTCTGGGAGAATACGGCGGGCGCCGGCAGCGCCCTCGGCGCGGACCTCGTGGAACTGGCCTGCATCGGCCGGCTCACCGCGGAGGCCGCCGGCTTCGCCGTTGGATACTGTCTCGATACCTGCCATCTCTTTGCCGCCGGCTATGACATCGTCTCCGAATCCGGCCTGCGGCAGACTCTGAGTGACGCCGAGACCGTGCTCGGGTTGGACAACGTGCGCCTCATCCACGCCAACGATTCGAAAGGCGCGCTTGGCTCCCACCTTGACCGCCATGCGAACATTGGAGAGGGTTATCTCGGCGAGGAGACCTTCCGGCGCGTTCTGAATCATCCGAAACTGCGCCAGAAGGCGTTTATCCTCGAGACGCCCGTCGACAAGGACGGGGACGATCGCCGAAACGTCGATGCCCTGAAACGTCTATGCCGGAAAAGCCGTACGACCACAAAGTAATCGAACCCAAGTGGAGCGAGCGCTGGGCCGCCCAGCCCGATCTCTACAAGGCCGCCGGCGATGGCGCCCGCCCGCGCTATTACGTGCTTGAGATGCTGCCCTATCCCAGCGGCCGCCTGCACATGGGGCACGTTCGCAACTACTCCATTGGCGACGCGCTCGCGCGCTATCAGTGGATGCGAGGCTACGACGTGCTCCACCCCATGGGCTGGGACGCCTTCGGCCTGCCCGCGGAGAACGCCGCCATCAAACGCGGCCGGCATCCCCGCGAGTGGACCGTGGACAACATCGCCCACATGAAGAAGCAGCTCAACCGCATGGGCTTCGCCTACGATTGGGACCGCGAGGTCTCCACCTGCGAACCCGAGTACTATCGCTGGAACCAGTGGCTGTTCCTGCGCATGCTCGAGCGCGGCCTCGCGTATCGCAAGAAATCGCTCGTCAACTGGTGCCCGGAGTGCGCCACCGTGCTCGCGAACGAACAGGTCGTGGAGGGCTGCTGCTGGCGTCACGAAACGACGCCCGTTGAGCAGCGTGAGCTCGAACAGTGGTTCCTGCGCACCACCGCCTACGCCCAGGAGTACCTGGACGACATGAAACTGCTCGAAGGCGGCTGGCCGGAGCGCGTGCTCACCATGCAGCGCAACTGGATCGGCCGGAGCGAAGGTACCGAAGCCGGCTTCACGCTCGACACCGGCGCGGAAGTCCGCGTCTTTACCACCCGCGTGGACACCATCTACGGCGCCACCTGCGTGATCCTCGCGCCCGAGCACCCGCTCTCCCAGCAGCTCTGCGAAGGCGAACTCGCCGCCCAACTCAAGGCCATGGTTGACGACCAGGGCCGCAAGGACCCGGAGAACCTGGAAAAGGCCGGCTTCTTCACCGGCCACACCGCGAAGAACCCGTTCAACGGCGAGAGCGTGCCCGTCTGGATCGGCAACTTCGTGCTCATGGGCTACGGTACCGGCGCCATCATGGCCGTGCCCGCCCACGACGAGCGCGACTTCGAGTTCTGCCAGAAGTACGGCATCCCCATCCGCCCCGTGATTCACGACGCCAAAGCGGACCCGCTCACGCCGCCGGAACTGCCCTTCACCGATTACGGCATCGTCTTCAACTCCGGCGAATGGTCCGGTATGACCAGCGAAGAGGCGCGCCGCAAGATGTCCGAGAAGGCCGAAAACGAAGGCTTCGGCAAGGCGGCCATCACCTACCGCCTCAAGGACTGGGGCGTCTCGCGCCAACGGTACTGGGGCACGCCCATCCCCGTCATCCACTGCCCTTCGTGCGGCGTCGTGCCCGTGCCCGCCCACCAGCTTCCCGTCGTGCTGCCGCTCAACGTCACCATCACCGGGAAGGGCCGCTCGCCGCTCGAATCGGTCGCCGGGTTCGTCAACGCGCCGTGCCCGAAGTGCGGGGCCGCGGCGCGCCGCGAAACCGATACCATGGACACCTTCGTCGATTCCTCGTGGTACTTCTTCCGCTACGTCGACCCGCACAATGTCCAGCGCCCATTCGATTCCGCCGCCGTCAAGCCCTGGTTCCCCGTCGACCAGTACATCGGCGGCGTCACTCACGCCATCCTGCACCTCCTCTACGCCCGCTTCTGGTGCAAAGTCATGCGCGATCTCGGCCTCGTCGAGATCGCCGAGCCCTTCAAAAACCTCTTCACCCAAGGCATGGTGCAGCTCAACGGACAGACCATGTCCAAGTCCAAGGGCAACATCGTCGATCCCGACGACATGGTCGAGAAGTTCGGCGCCGATACCTGCCGCTTGTTCGTGCTCTTCGCCGCGCCGCCCGAAAAGGACATGGATTGGGACGAATCGAGCGTCGAGGGCCAATACCGCTTCCTCTCCCGCGTCTATCGATTCGTCACCCGCAACCTGGACCGCGCCGACTTCGCCGCCCCGCTCGAACCGGCGGGCGACGCCGACCGCCGCGCCCTGCGCAAGCTCCATCAGACCATCGCCAAGGTAACCAGTGACTTCGACAACCGCTGGCACTTCAATACGTCAATCGCCGCGCTGATGGAGCTCACCAACGAACTCTATGCGTGCGAAGCAGGGCTTTCGCCGCGCTCGGCCGGCGAATCCGTTGAGAAACTGGTCCTGCTCCTCGCTCCCTTCGCGCCCTTCGCCGCCCAGGAACTGTGGGAGAGCATGGGCCGCGGCGGTGACGTCTTCCGCCAGCCCTGGCCGGCCGCGAATGAACACTTCGCCCGGGAGGATGAGATCGAAATCCCGGTTCAGGTCAACGGCAAGCTGCGCTCGCGCTTTGTGGCGCCCTTGGGACTCTCGAAGGAGCAACTCGAAGAGCGCGCCCTCGCCGACGACCGCATTCGCGCCCTGCTCGACGGCAGGCAAATAGTGAAGGTGGTCGTCGTCCCCGGCAAGCTGGTGAATCTCGTCGTGAAGTAATCAGTCCAATTCCCGCAGGCGGAGGTTACGGAACTCGATCCGATAGCCTTCGCCCTCCAGCCCGATATGCCCGCGGAGCACCCCGGTCTCCGTATACTCGCTGACCACCGCGCCGTTGATCGTCGCCGTGATCGCCCGGCCCTTTGCCGTGACGTGCACCGTGTTCCACTCACCCGCCGGCTTCACGCGCATCTCCTTCAACTGCTCGCGCAGGTTGAATCGCTTCGGCTGGCCGTTCTCCATCGTCACACCGAAGATCCAGCCGCCGCTCGCCCCGCCCACCTGCACCTGGTGCCAAGCCTTGTAGTCGGCGGTATTGCGCACAAAGATCCCGCTGTTGTACCGCGGATTGCCCTCGCGCGGCGTGTAGCGGAACTCCAGTTGCAACTCGAAGTCGCCCAGTTCCCGGTCGTATCGCAGCCAGTCGTGCCCCTTGTCGCCTTCGCACACCAGCAGGCCGTCGGCGATCTTCCATTGCGAATCGGCCGCGAGCGGGTCGGGCGGAATCGCCAGCCGCGTCCACCCGGTCAGGTCCTTCTTGGGCTGAATGTCTTTCCAGTCGCCCGCGAACAGCGCCGCGGCGACCATCGGAATCAGAAATAAGGAGCGCATCGCTCCCTACTCTATCGCTTACCGGCCGCTATCGCTTACCTGCCAAAGATGAAGCGGGCCCGCCGCGGATCAGCGCCGCCGTGCAGCACCCCGTCCTGCGACAGAATCACCGTGGGCGCCGACGAGTTGCTCCAGTCCCGGCCCCGCGCCACGCGGTGGCCCTTCGTTTCCAGCGCGTCCGTCGTCTCCTTCTTGATGCGCCCTTCCAGGCTCACGCGGCCGGGCGTGAACTCGTGGCTCGCAAAGGAGGCATAAAAGTGCTCGGTCTGGAAACGCGGCGCTTCCACCGCCTCCTGCGGCGACATGCCGAATTCGATGATATTCAGCAGCACCTGGAGCATCGCCTGGTCCTGGTTATCGCCGCCCGGCGTGGACATCACGAGGAACGGCTTGCCGTCCTTCAGCACCATCGTCGGACTCAACGTCACCCGCGGCCGCTTCTTCGGCTCGAGCACGTTCGGATGGCCTTCCAGCGTCAGGAACGTCTGCAGTCGCGTGCTCAACGGAATTCCCGTATCGCCCGCGATCACCGACGGCAGCCAGGCGCCGCTGGGAGTGGCGTTGAACGCGTTGCCCCAGCGGTCGATCACGTTCACGCACGTCGTGTCGTTGACGATCGCCGTCGCCGCGTTGCTGGGCATCGGCAGGGCGCCGCCGAAGGCCCCCGGTCGCGATTCCATCGAGGCCTGCGCCGGGTCGATCAGCTTCCGCCGCTCCATCGCATAGTCTTTCGAAAGCAACGTCTCTTCGGGGATCTTTGAGAACTTGGGATCGCCGTAGTACCGGTCGCGGTCCGCGAAAGCGAGCTTTACCGCTTCGATCAGCGTGTGCAGATACTCGGGGCTGTTGTGGCCCATGGCCTTCAGGTCATAGCCCTCCAGTAGGTTCAATGCCTGGATCATCACCGGACCCTGCGTCCAGAAGCCCGGCTTCACTACCTCGTACCCGCGATACGTTCCGGCGAGCGGCCGATCCG
>DALYJJ010000244.1:0-5509 GCA_031969915.1 Bryobacteraceae bacterium
GCCTCTGCCGACCGCGATGCCGGCATCCGCCTGCGTGAGCGCCGGGGCGTCGTTGATGCCGTCGCCGCAGACAATTACCCGCCGGCCCTCGGCCTGCAGGCGCGCCAGCCTGTCACGCTGCGTTTCCTTCGACACCTTGGCCACCTCACGCGCCACGTACCAGGCGACGCATGCCTCGGTGTCGTACTGGTTCTGCGTCCCGTTCGCGCCCTGGGCCAGCATGGGCAGGCCGTCCTTCTGCCACTCCCAGATGGTCACGTCGCTGCGGCCGAAGATCGCCGCGAGCTCCGTCTGATTGACCGTCTTGCCCATGTGGCTCTCGAAGTGGTGGACGACTGCACTAGCAGGGACGAGGTGCTCGCACCGCGCGCTGTCTTCCTCGGTGGGGCACCAGCCAACCCTGGTGCTGGCGAGTGGAGCAGGCGAGGCTTGGCGCTTCATCGTATGTACCGGGAGTGCAGCCGGTCCGTTGAACCGGGGTACCACCAGTTAACCCTTCGTCGCGCTGGTGTCACTGAACGCGAAAGGGGGTGTTTTTGCGCGTATAGCGCGATCCCCCAGGAAGGACCCGCGGCTGTCGAGGCCTTGCGATTCCGCACGGGCATGGTGCACATGCCTCATCGTGCTGCGCCCGCCTCGCCCATCCGCTTCATGATCTCCCGCGACACGACGGGCAACAGCTTCTCCTGCGTGATGCCGTTCAGGTTCATCCGCTTCGGCATCGCGATCCTCGTGCGGATGATCGCGATGGGCGTGAGGCCCTCGGCGTTCAACTTGATGTCGAAGCCCGACGGACGCTTGGCGCTCCCCTGGAACTGCGCCCTGAATTTCTTGCTCACGCGGGAGCCCACTGCCACGCCACCGCGCCTTGAGGTGTTCATCGGCGGCTTCACGTACAGCCGACCGTCCTTGATCACCGTGAGCCCGGCCTGCATGAGCCAGGCCACCATGCGGTAGAACTTCTTCGTGCTGATGCGCGTCCCGAGCCTGGTGTTGATCGGGATGAGGATCGCGCGTGGCGTCGATCGCCGGCCGATCACGCCACCTTCCGTGTGGATGGCGAACCAATTGGCCAGATTGGTGATCACCAGCTTCGGGTTGGCAGTGCCCGCATCCTCCACCTTGCCGCGCCACGATCGCTCGAGCTTCGAGCCCGGAACGACCTTGAACGAGCGCTTCGTCTCGTCCCGCATGATCGCATCGGTCTGGGGTCGAGCCTCTCGCATCCCCTCGACGAACGCCTTGGTGACGTTCGCGCGGACTCGATTGGCCCAGGCGTCCGATTGGCCCACAGCGAGGATTCCCTGCAGGCTCACCTTCACGCCGATGGGCACTGGATCCCCCAACGAAAAGGCCCGCTCGCGGCGGGCCTCACGTTCGCTGCGGTGGCAACGAACCCAAGTCTGGCGCGAAGCATACCCCCATGTGCCACGACTTTACGGACACATTTCAGAGGCGATGTAATCACCCTTGTTTCTCTTCGGCTTTTTCGGGAGCCTTGAGCCCCATCTTCGGGGTGACGACGAGCCGATGCCTGCGCGCGACGGACACGCCCGCGTGATCTCCGTGGGTCTGGAAGTTGCCGCTCGCCGCGACGTGAGATTCTCGACGGCCCGCGCGATAGGCGTCCATGAACGCCGGGTGCGCCGCTTCCAGTCGGCGGTAATAGGTCCGCTTCGACAGGTGATCCTTGCGATCGCGCGCCTGGTTGATCTGGGCGAGCTTTCGCTGGACCCCGCCGCGGCCGGTGTAGTGGACGATGAGCACCGCGGCGAGCTCGTGCTCCATGCGACCGAGCGCGCGCTGCGTGTCGGCCGCCTCGCCGCCCATCACCGGGATCGAGGCCGTGTAGTCGCCCACGCGCTTGTTCGAGACGAAGTCGTCGATCCAGCCCAGCGTGGAACGCGCGCTGGTTGCTCCGTTCCAGCCCGGCCACCGCCCCCAGTTCTCCAGGAGGCGGGCGACTTCGTCCTGCATGTACCACTTCGCTTGCCCTGACATTCGATCCCGTCCTATCTCGTCCTATCACCCCAAAAACAGATAGGACATTTGAAATAGTTGATTCAATTTGCAATTACCTCAGTCGTCCTAGCGTCCTACCTGTCCTATCCTATTTCCACCGTAAGCGTTTCATCGCCTCGACGTAACACACGCGCGCGCACGGGCGCGCTCGCGGGACGAGGTTGGACGAGATAGGACGGTAGGACGTGAGGAGAAAAAGCCAATGGCCACGCACCTTTACGCCGTCCTACCTTTTCGGGAGCGAGATCGGACGTCATGAGACGTGATCTCGTCACCCATCCCTGGCAGGGGCTAGAAAGGCGCATCACCATCGGCGGCCTTGTTGGTTGAACCGTCGAACACCGACTGCGGGTACACGACCGTGTCGGGGATCGCGTAGTACCACGACCTCGATCCGTTACCGTCGCGACGCTTCTCGCAACCCAAGCGCTGCAAAATAGCCACCACGGTCAACGTTTCTGAGGTGGTCGCACTGACCTTCGCCAGATCGATGCCCAGCATTTCCAACACGGCGTTTACCGTCGTGCGTCGCCCGCCGCTGAGATATCGCTTCTCGCAGTGCTCACGGATTGCTTCATGCCACGGGTGGGGTACCTCGTGACTCTCCTGCACGGGCGCGAAGTGCGCGGCATCCTGTTCAGGCGTGGGATATCGACGATCACCCCTCTGGTACCGAACAAATGCTTCCGCGAAGAGCTGATCCCGAAGCGCGCTCACGAGATCGACACGAATCTCCCCCGCCTTGCCGGCAACAAAAGGCCAAAAGCGCGTGCTACCGGTCGGATCCCTGAAGATTTCGTACTGGTTAGTCGTCGCCCAGAAGGACACCTGGCGCGGCCAATCGCGTGAAGAGTATCCGTAGCTCGTTCGGTATGTGTCCTTCCTAGAGCTCACGAAGGCTTTAACGCGCGTCGCTTCAGCACGGCCGAATGAGTGAAACTCGCTGATCTCATACAGCCACTTCCCCCGCAAATTCTGGTAACCGTCCTTATCGCCGACGACGAACATCGAATCTGCGAACCACGCATCACTGGCCAACACCTGCAGCGCCGTGGACTTGCCTTTGAGCTGCTTTCCCACAAGGACTGGAACCACGCGCATGATGCAGCCGGGCGCCATAACCCTGGCGACCATGTTCATCAACATCATCGGCCCAGCGAGGCGGGCGTACTCGCTGTCCTCGACGCCCAGCATGTCCTGCATCCACATGTGGGTGCGCTCGGTCCCATCCCACTGAAGCGATTGCAGGTATTCCCGCACGGGATGAACGGGCGATCCTTCTGATACGAATGTCACAGCGCGCGCGAGGGTATCTATGGATCGGATCATCAGCCCCTCTTGGTGTGCGAGCCACCGTCCAAGGGCCACGTGATCGTGCTCGGTCCATTCGCCAGTCTGCCCGCCATACGGCGGGGGCTTGCGCTTCACTATCCGATAGGCAAACTCGTCCCACGCAAGCACACCGTTCCACTCCGGATGCTTGGATAGCACCTCGATCACGTTCTCTCGGCAATCCGCGAGCTCGCCGTGCCGCAGGATCATCGTCGCGTGTCGTCGCCAGTCGTGATCCTGGCTCGCGCGAGCCGGAGTAGGGGGGTGAGCAGGTTTGAATCCGAACGACGTTCGCGAGAATACCGTCCTGCAGCGCTCTTCCATCCATGCGATGGTGTCGGCCGCGCTCCACCCGTCAGCGATCGCGGCGGCCAAGTTCCAACCCGCAGGCTGCGATCCGGCCTCGGGCGGTTCGATCACCTTCACCTCGCAGCCGGCGCGCACCAATATCGTCGAAATCTGCTTCGCAGCACGCATGAGGGGCTGTTCGGCCCGCGGCAACGGCTGATCAGTACCAGGCCTCAGTTGCGCATCCGCACTCGGCCAAATGAGCACGCGGCGGTCGCTCAGCGGCTTCCACGACGATTTCTTGATGCCGTTCAGGCCACCCAAGTAGGCCACGAACGCGTAACCGGGGAGATGCTTGTATCCCGGCTCAACACACTCCGGATCGTCGGTGACCACGACGATCGTTTCCGGCTTTGCGAGCGTGAGGCGCGAGGCGCCAAACAGCGGCCGCGGCTTGTCGAACGACTGCCACCTCCATTCGAGGCGGCCAGCCTCGTCGGTGCAATAGGTCAGCGGCAGGTCCCGCGCCTGCCCATCGGATCCAGTGAATCGATACAGGTACCCCACCAGCCCGCGCTCGTCGTAGAAGTCGAAGACTGCACGAGGCTTGCCTCGGACGAGGTGGGCCGCGGGGCGATTTTGAATGGCGTCCGCGGGTACCGGGACGACTGGGATCCACTTGGAGGGCATGGTGCGGCGCGGCGGCTACAATTGCCGTCCCAGATCTGGGGAGGTCCTCGTGGAAATTCCAACCGTGGTGCACCCCACCAGATTCGAGGTAAACGGCGTCCTCTTCCAGGTTGTGGCTTTCGGGACGCTCACCGACGCGCAGGCCGAGCTTGCGCTGAAGCTCTTTCTAAGGAACAACCGGCTCAAGAAGAAGCCAAAGCGCGGCCAGTTGGTCAAGGTTTTTTGGACGGGCGACATAGAACTTCTAGGACCTGGATAAGCATCGGAATCTGCGATCGACGCATCGACAAGCCGCCGCATCCGCGGACGGACTCGATCCGTACGATGTGCCGCGTCTCGACGCTGTAGAACGGGGCGACCTGCCCACGAAAAGAGCGCTTCTTCAACCGACCCTCCCATCACCGAGCGGAACCCTGCCGGGCGGATAGACCACCACGATGCGCGAGTCCAGGTCGACCTCGAGCGGCAGGCCTCGACCCTGGATGTGCACGACATCCTTGCGGATGCGCATCACCACGGCGAATGGCGCATCCGGCACGAGCTTGTATACGACGATGAAGAGCTCGTGGTCCGGGTTCTCCAGCACCAGGTCATCGAATCCCACGAGATCTCGCAGCGCACCCTTCGTCGTGACGTCGGGAGGGATGATGTGCACGGCCTCGGGTGGGACGGTGAACGGCTGCGAGCAGTACTCGATCGGGTCGCGGGCGCTCAAAACGCCTCCTCGTGCCATGCATCGAGCCCGACCGCACGCGATCCCGGCGGGACCTCGCGAATCCGGAGCGCGCGCCGCTTTCTCGCCTTGTCCAGCTCGTTCTGGGACCGTGTTGCCCATCGCAGGTGGTCTGGGTTCACGCAGTGGCGGTGATCCGGACACTTGACCGGGTGGTGAGCGGCTTCCTCGCCAGGCCGCGGGGCACGCTTAAAGGCTTCAAGGCTCACACGATGCGCGAAGAGGGTGTACGGCGTGGCTCGCGAAGGAAGGCGCACAGACATCGTGGGGTAGCCCTGGTTGTTCACCCGGGCGGTCCATAGCCAGCATCCTGTCGCCTCGTCGATGGTCGAGTTGCGACGAATGCGCTCCTTCAGGCGCTCGCGGGCCGTGCGCTTCACGCCTTCGGTCTCGCCGCGGTGATCTGGGAGATGGGCCGCGATACCGGCCATCGCTTCCTGCGCG
>DALYJJ010000245.1:0-5490 GCA_031969915.1 Bryobacteraceae bacterium
CGCGGCGGCCACCGGCTCAAAAAGCACCGGCCCGTTGTAGTTCTCGCCCGTGGGCGCACTTACTAAGTTCGTGACGTTCACCGCCACGTCCACGGCGGCCGCGCGGAGCGAAGTTTCGTCCGGAAGCTCGGCAGGCGACAGTGCGGCGAGCAGCGCCGCATCGCGCACCGGCATGCCGTCCGGGGCCAGCGCGGAGGCCCGGATACGCAAGGTAGTGGCGCCCTCCGGCGTCACCACTTCTGAGCCCTCGGAATTCGCGAAGTAACTCGCGGAGACGTTCGTGTCGAACTCCACGGTTCCCGCCAGCGCCGCCGGGTACGAGGTGAAGACCCGGGACAACGCTTTCACTCTTTCGGTCCACAGCTTCTTATCGATTTGCAGCCGTGGTGTGGGGCGAACCAGGCGGAGCACGGGCGCCTTGCCGAAGTCGTCCATGGGCTCCGGCGCGCTGAGGTTCTTGAGCGCGGACCGTTTCCGCGCGATCGCCTCGAGCGACCCCTTGTAGGCGCGGTCGGTGGCCAGCCAGAGTTGTGTCCGAATCACCTGCGGGTCGTTATCCAGCGGCCAGCGGTCCTGGTCGAAGCCGCGTCCCTGGAAGAAGTCGGTAAAGATGTAGTTCGTGTTGTCGAACTTGTAGTCGCCCACGCGGACCTGGATGCGGGGCACGCGAAAGCGCGCGTCGCGGGCCAACACCAGTCCGCCGAAGGAGGCCGAGGCGGAAAACCCTTCTACGTCGTCGAGGGCGTATTCGATGTAATACGGAGCGTCGAGGCTGACGATACGAAGCGGCTTGGAGCGCTCGATCTCCTCTCGCATGGAGCGCAGGATCACGTCGGCCGGCGATTGCGAAAACAGCGCGGCCGCGGCGAGCAACAGCAGCAGCGCGGCCCGCCTCACGAGCGCCCTCCCGCCGGACGCGGGAGCAGCGGCGGCCGCTCCTGCGACTTCTCCGTCTTCTGGACTTCAATCTCGGAGACCAGAATCGACGGCGCCACCGCCGACACGGGCACGCTCCCCGACTCCGCCCCGCAGTAGCCGTTGAAAACCGCCACCTGATCCGACGTCGCCAGGATGCGCGAGAAACTCGCGAGCGGCGTGCCGACGATGTCCACGCCTCGCACCAACTCATCGGGCCTGCCGTCGGCGTAGACGCGGTAGACCACCAGCGGAACCACTTTGAAGGCCTGGAAACCCTGCCTTCCGGTGGTGGTCACACCGCTCGAGACCTGCTCGAAGAGAAATCCGTAGGGCTTGTTCTGGCGCTTGATTTCGCCCAGCAACATCTCCCGCAGCTTCGCCTCGGGCACCCGCTTGCTGGATTGGACGACCAGGTTGCTCTGCCGCGCCACCACCTCCGCGCCGGGCTGTTTCCGCCCGTGCCCGTTGGACCGCGGAAAACCCTTGATCGGCGACCGCGACATCAGGAACGTCTTGAGCACTCCGCCTTCCACGACGGGAACGGGGCGCGCCTTCACCCCTTCGTCGTCGTGGCTGTACCAGCCGTTCAGGTCCACGTTGCCTTCGCGCCGCCGCGTGGGGTCGAAGACCACGGAAAGAAACTCCGGCAGCACCGGGCTGTTCACGCTCTTGGTGAACGTCTGCCCGTCGCTTTCGTCCTTTTGCCGGTGTCCCTCGATGCGATGGCCGAAGATCTCGTGGAAGAAGACGCCCGCCGCGCGGCCGGAGAGAATCGCCGGCCCGACGAACGGCTCCACCACCGGCGCGTTCAACAGCTTCTCCAAGTCGCCGCCCACTCGCTCCACGGTGGCCCGAACCGTTTCCTCCGAGGGGAGCCGCGACGGGTCCTCCGCCTCGAAGCTGTCGAAGGTCGACAGGTCCATGCCGTCGGAGGCCTTACCGCGCGCCGCGATGAAGATCCGGGCAAACCCGCGTCCGTGGTGCAGGCGGGTGCCCTCCGTGTTGACGAAGGTCTTCGCCTCCCGCTGCACGCTCAACGACACCGACGAGGCGAGCACGCCGGGAAACTTCGCAAAGACCGCCGAGAGCCGCCGCAGGCGCGGCTCCCATTCCTGCGGGTTGAACTTGAGCGGCTGGGGCGGCGTCACCTGCACCGTAGCCGGTTCCAGCGAGAAGTCGTCGGACTGATCTTCCCGCGCCACCTGGACTTCTTTGCCGGTCTTGATCTTGATCAGCCGCTGCGCTCCCAGCCGGTAGGTGCGGTCAGTGGCCAGCCACAGTTCGCGCCGGATCGGGTCGGGAGCATCGTCCAGGCTGAGCATGGTCGCGGTGGTGAACTGAGGCCGTTCGCCGGGCATCGAATGATAGTTGTCAAGCTGCGGCGTGCCGCTGCGAACGGCGACGTCGAGGACCCGGTTGTGGGCGCGGCTGGTGTCCTGCAGGGCCCCGGATGTCGCCGCCACGGAGTATTGTTCGCGCTCCGTCACGGTGTAGGAGATGTAGTAGGGAGGGGGATCGGCCTTGTCTTTGAGCGCCGCGAAATTGCGATCCAGCTCGGTGCTCAGGATCTCCAGAAGGGGTGTCGAAGCCGGGGCGTTTTGGGCCGGAACGGACGCGCCCGGAACCAACAGGAACAGCAATGCGGCGGGCCCGCCGCGGGAGAGGGAAAACACGAACTCAGAATATCATGTGGGCTTTTTCCGCCCGGAAAAAAGGGGAGAGGACGGATCTCCCGTCCTCTCCGCAAGCAGCAGCTACAAACTCATGCGCCATTGGTCGACGCCGTTCAGGCGGCCGTTGGCGGGACCTTGCATCCCGGCCGCGGCGCTCTGCCCGTTCACCGGCCGGGGCCGCGCGAGAGGGGTGGGATGCGGCGCGGGTGCGTGCACCTCGGTGTTGCCCAACGACGCCTGGTGGCGAGCCGCCTCCAGGACGCGGTCCTTCAGGCTTGCCAGCGCCAGGCCATAACGGCCCCGCACGCCGGTCTTTTCAAAGATGTGCTTCAGGTGGATCTTCACCGTACCCGGCCGGATGCCGAGTTGCTGTGCGATCTCCTTGTTCTTCATCCCGTGTTCCACGAGTTCCAGAACTTGCTGCTCCCGCGCCGTCAGGTCGGAACGGTTGTCGCGGTCCGGGCGGAAGCTCTCCCGGAACACGTAATCCTGCATCCAACTCGATCCGGAATCCACCGATGCCAGGCACGACAGGATGCTCTGCGGGTCGGCCGACTTGCGCACAATGCCCCGAGCGCCCGCCTGGATGAACCGCAACGCTTCCGCTTCACTGACCGACATGCCCCAGACAACGGTGGCGCAGGGAAGGCCCGCCGCCTGGATCTCGGCCAGGGCGTCGAGTACGGTCTGCAAGCCAAAAGCCTTGTCTAACAAAAGGATCGACGGCGGGCTCGTGCGCGCCAGTTGCAGGGCCGTGGGAAGGGACTCTGAAGCCCAGGCGAAGGCAAAGCCGTCGTTTGCCGAAAGCAGGGCTCGCAGGCCGCCGATCGTGATCGGCTGGGTCTCACAGATTCCCACCGTGAGGCGGGCTTCCCCAGGCGCTGCTGCAAGGGCGGAGGGGTCGGTATCGGCAAAGCTGCCGGGGTTCGATGGCCGGACTCCGTCGCGACGGACGTGCAGGTTGGTGAACGCGTAATCGTTAGTCCCTTTATGCATCTTTCCTCTTCAAGGGCCGGCGCAGGATCGGGCTGGTACTCCGGCCAAGGCAGGAGTATCCCAGCCCATTCCACTGATCCTGAAGGTTTTTATTGTCCGGCCTTTCGTTAGCAGTAGTCCTTTCTGGAGGCATAAGCTCTCATGTTTTTGACCGATTTCGCCGATGAAGACAGTGGGAATCACGTCCTGGACGGTGGCCGCCCTCGGATGGGAGCGCGAACCGCCTGGGCGGTGACTGCATTCGGCCGATGGCAACGAACCTCGCAACGCGGATACCGAACAACTGGACAGCGCTCCTGATGAGTCCGAACCGCCAGGTGGTCGGCGAGTTGGGGACCGTTCTCAACCAGGTCGTCCCCATGATGCCGGTCTTCGATCTTCAGGGTTTTGCCGGCCGCAGCATGCTGTCGGACCTGGTGATCTCCCAATCGCCGACGCTCTGTTTCCTGGAGGTGAGCAGCAACCCGGAGGGCGCCTTCACCGCGCTTTCGGAGTTGTTGTCGGTCGACCCTACCATCTCCGTCGTCGCGCTTCTGAATAACAATGATCCGGACCTGATTCTGCGCTGCCTGCGCCAGGGTGCGGCGGAGTTCCTGCTTCGGCCATTCGTGGAAGATCAGCTCGTCACCGTCATGGAGCGGCTGCTCTCGCTGCGCGGGGCGCGCGGGCGCGGTTCCCATAGCAAGGTGATTACCGTCATGCCCGCCAAAGGGGCCTGCGGCGCAACCACCATCGCCTGCAACCTTGCCTGGCAGATCCGCAAGAAGAACTCGAAGAAGACCTTGCTGGCCGATCTCGACCCGATCGCGGGGACGGTCTCCTTCCTGATGAAGCTGACCTCGATCTACAGCTTCACGGACGCCCTCTCGCGCGTGGGCACCATGGATGAGGATGTTTGGAAGGGACTGATGTCCCAGACCAGCGGCATCGATGTGCTGCTCTCGCCCGAACTGCCGATTCAGGACGTCAATGAAGTGCATGACCCCCGGCCGATCGTCGAACTCTGCCGCCAGTTCTACGACCAGGTGGTGATTGACACCGCCGGCGCCTACGGGGAGTGGGCGCTGGCGCTCGCGCAATCGAGCGACGAACTGCTCCTGGTTACCTCCAACGAACTGCCCGCACTCCAGGCGGCCCAGCGCTGCCTCACCTATCTCGACCGCAATCGCGTGGACCGCTCACGGATCCGCATCGTCGTCAACCGCTTCAACACCGATGTCGGGCTCAGCCGGCAGGTGATCGAAACCGCGCTGCACTCCGAGGTCTTTCACGTTCTCCCCAGCGAATACGATGTGATTCATCACTCGCTGGTGGAAGGGAAGCCGGTCGCTCCCGGGAGCGGATTCGCCAAGCAGTTGAGCGGACTGGCCGAAAAACTCGTCGGGACGGATGGCACACCCGAGCCGGCGGGGAAAAAAGAGCCCGCCAAGAAGGGCTCGGCCCTGTCCAGCATTTTCTCGCTGTTCAACCGGACCAGCGCCAAGCGCTGACGCTCCCTCGCGCCGCCCGCTTCGCGCCGCCCGCGGCCCAGGCCGACTGTCCTTTAATGGTCTGAGTGGCCAACATCCTCTTCACCACCTTCGGCTCTTACGGCGACCTTCACCCGTACCTTGCCATCGGGCTCGAACTCCGCGCCCGCGGCCATGACGTCGCCATCGCCACCAGCGCCTCCTACCGCGCCAAGGTGGAAAGCGAGGGGATCGGCTTTCATCCCGTGCGTCCCGACGTCTCGCTGGACGACCGCGAGATGCTGGCCTACATCTTCGACCGCTGGCGGGGCAGCGAACGGATCATCCGGTACGTCGCGAGCATCGTCCACGAGAGCTACGAAGACACCTTGCCCGCGGTGCGCGGCGCGGACCTCGTGGTCACTCACACACTGACCTTCGCCGCCGTGGCCGCC
>DALYJJ010000246.1:0-5486 GCA_031969915.1 Bryobacteraceae bacterium
CTTGTTCCAGCTGATCTCTTAGAGGTAATCGCGCACGTACTGTTTGTCGTAGGAAGGCTGCGGCCCTCCCGGCTGATAGGTTTCCGCGGGCCAGAAGCGCGAGGAATCCGGAGTCAGCGCCTCGTCCGCGAGAATCAGTTTGCCGTCCACGAACCCGAATTCGAACTTCGTATCGGCCAGGATGATGCCCCGGCCGGCGGCGTATTCTGCCGCTTTCCCGTAGACGGCGAGCGTGAGGTCGCGAAGTTGCACGGCAAGTGTGTGTCCAACCAGGGATACGACGCGATCGAAGGAAATGTTCTCGTCATGTCCGGTCTGGGCTTTGGTGGCGGGAGTGAAAATCGGTTCGGGCAGGCGGTCGCTCTCGCGCAGTCCTGCCGGCAGCGGAATGCCGCAGACGGCGCCGCTGGCACGGTACTCCTTCCACCCGGAGCCCGAAAGATAGCCGCGGGCGACGCACTCCACGTCCACCATCTCCGCGCGCCGCACCAGCATGGAGCGGCCTTCCAGTTGATCGCGGAACGGTTTCAGTTCCGCCGGATACTCATCCACGTTGGCTGTGATCAGGTGGTTGGTGGTGACGTCCGCAAGGAAGTCAAACCAGAAAAGCGAGATCTGGGTCAGCACCCGGCCTTTGTCCGGAATGCCGGTGGCCAGGATGTAGTCGAAAGCGGAGAGGCGGTCGCTGGCGACAATCAGGAGGCGGTCGGCGCCGATGCGGTAAACGTCGCGGACCTTGCCGCGGCCTGCGAGTTCGATTCCCGGAAGATCGGTTTGGAGAAGGACTGAGGTGGTCATAAGCAGACTTTCACGGCGCGCTGCTCGAAGGTTCGGCCGAGGCCGTCGAGCACCTCGCGCGGGAGGCGGCGCTGCACTTCTTCAAACAACTCGCTCTCCTCGCGGCGGATGTGGCCGCGCAGCAGCGCCGTGAACGACTCTATACCTTCGCGCGACGGTTGGGAACGGAGGGCCTCCACCGACTCCTCCAGCCGGCGGTGGTCGGCCGTCAGTTCCGCGACCAACCCTTCGAGCCCGGCCGCCGCGGCGGCGGGAAACAGCAACTCTTCTTCCAACGCAAAGTGGTTGGTCAGCTCGATCTCATAGCGATCCACGATGCGCCGGGCCTGCTGCGCGATCGTCTCCACCGAGGCCGCGCCCTGCAGCGCGCGTTGCGTTAGCACGCACAGCGCGAGGCCGTTGTGATGCTGGTGGGAGAGGGGAATCAGGCTCGGGTCGCGAAGCATGAAATTTAGTGGTAGCACAGTCGCTACTCTGTCTAAATGGCTTCGCTCTGGCCCCACGCGGACTTCCTCAAGCTGTGGTCGGCGATGACCATTTCCGAGGTGGGCTCCCGGGTCACTCGCGAAGGGCTGCCCTACACAGCCGTGGCGCTGCTCGGCGCTTCGCCCACGGCCATGGGTCTTTTGACCGCCGTGCAAGGGATCGCCGCGTTCGTCGTCGGGCCGCTCGCCGGGATGGCCGTCGACCGCTACCGGCACAGGCCGATTCTGATCGCGATGGACCTCGGCCGCGCCGCGGTGCTCGGCTTGGTTCCCTGGGCCGCTACGGCCGGCTTCCTCACCTTCCCGCTGCTCCTCGGCGTGGCGGTGGCGGCTGGCGCGATGACGGTGATCTTCGACGTCGCCTACCAGGCGCACCTGCCTCGCCTGGTGGGCCGTGAGCAGTTGCTGGAGGGCAACAGCAAACTCGCCGTCAGCTTCGCCACCGCCGAGGTGCTCGGCCCCGGCATCACCGGCGTGCTCATCCAGTGGCTCTCCGCACCGCGTGCGATCCTCCTCGACGCGGTTTCGTTCCTCGTCTCCGGTTTGTTCATCGGCTGGATACGGACCCCGGAGAAAGCGGGCGCCGCCGAACACGAGGAGCCCGCCTCGTGGAGCGCCGCCGCGGCGGGCTTCCAGTTCGTGCGCCGTGATCCGGTGCTCCGCGCGGTCGCCTTGCGAACCGCGACGACGTTCTACTTTTGGGGCTACTTCGCGGCCCTCTACATGTTCTTTGCGGTGCGCGACCTGAAGCTTCAGCCCGCGGTGATCGGAGCGGTGGTCGCCCTCGGCGGCGTGTCGAACTTCGCCGGGTCGCTGCTTTCCGGAAAGGTCGATCGCTGGCTGCCGCTGGGCAGGATCCTGATCGGCGCCTCTCTGCTGCCCGCCATCGCCGCGACCTTCATCCCCATGGCTCCGGCGGACAATTGGCTGCTCGCCGCCGCCGCGCTCGGCGCATCGCAACTGCTCGGCGACATCGGCTTCCCCATCTACTCCGTGCACGAACTCACCTTGCGGCAATCCGTCACGCCGCCAGCCATCCTTGGACGCGTGAACGCCCTCTGGCAGATGCTCATTAAGGGTCTACTGCCCATGGGCGCGCTCAGCGGCGGGGCGATCGCCGCCGCCTACGGCGCGCGCACCGCGTTGATCGTCTCCGCGGCGGGCGCCATCTCGGCCAACCTTTGGCTCATCTTCTCGCCCGTCCGAAAGCTCCGCGGTTTGGGGTACTCCCACAGCGCTCCGGCTGCGGGACCGGATACGGCACACTAAGAGACATGCGTCCGCTCCTTCTGCTTGCGATCTCGATGATCTCCTCCGCCGCGCAGGTCCCCACCGAGGCCGAGGCGCGGGCGTTCCTCGACGCCACCGAGAAGCAACTCATGCGGCTCAGTGAGGAGGCGGGCCGCGCCCAGTGGGTGCAGTCCACCTACATCACACACGACACGGAAATCCTGGCCGCACAGGCCAACGAGAAGCTCGCCGCGGCCACCGCGGACCTCGCCAAGAAGGCCGCTCGCTTCGCGAAGGTGCAACTGCCCCCCGATCTGGCCCGCAAGATGACGCTGCTCCGCACCAGCATCACGCTGCCCGCGCCCGCCGACCCGAAGTTGAGCGAAGAGATCACCCGCCTGGTCACGGGCATGGAGAGCCTGTACGGCAAGGGCCGCTACTGCCCGCCGGGCAAGAGCGGAAGCGAGTGTCTCGACCTGCAGGAGATCACGCGCATCATGGCGCGGAGCCGCGACCCCGAGCAGTTGTTGGCCGTCTCGAACGGTTGGCAGACCATCGCGCCCCCGATGCGCAGCGACTATCGGCGTTTTGTCGAAGTCTCCAACCAGGGCGCGAAGGAGTTGGGCTTTCGCGATACCGGGGCGCTCTGGCGTTCGAAGTACGACATGCCGCCCGACGAGTTCGCGGCGGAGTTGGACCGGCTCTGGGAGCAGGTGAAACCGCTGTACGTCTCTCTGCACACCTACGTCCGGAAACGGCTGCGCGAGAAGTACGGCGCCGCGGCGGTTCCCGAGCGCGGGGCGATTCCCGCGCACCTGCTGGGCAACCCCTGGGCGCAATCGTGGGACAACATCTACGAACTGGTTGCGCCGCCGGACGCCGATCCCGGCTTCGACCTGACGGAAATCCTGAAGGCGCGCAAGGTGGACGCGCGCGGGATGGTGCGCTATGGCGAACGCTTTTTTACCTCGCTCGGTTTCGCGCCCCTGCCGGCAACGTTTTGGGAGCGGTCTCTGTTCGTCAAGCCCGCGGACCGCGAAGTGGTCTGCCACGCCAGCGCCTGGGACGTGGACAACATCGACGACCTGCGCATCAAGATGTGCATCGACATCACCGGCGAAGACTTCGCGGTGGTGCATCACGAGCTGGGTCATAACTTCTATCAGCGCGCTTACAACCGGCAGCCGTTTCTGTTCCGCGATAGCGCCAACGACGGCTTCCACGAAGCAATCGGCGACACCATCGCCCTCTCCATCACGCCGGAATACCTGGTGAAATTGGGGTTTCTGAAGCAGGCGCCCGGCCCCGATAAGGACACCGGGCTGTTGCTCCGGCGCGCGCTAGAGAAGGTTGCGTTCCTCCCCTTCGGCCTGCTGATCGACCAGTGGCGATGGAAGGTCTTCTCAGGCGAAGTAACTCCCGATCGATATAACGCAGCCTGGTGGGAACTGCGGCGCAAGTATCAGGGAGTGGATTCGGCCGTGCCTCGCTCGGAGAGCGACTTCGACCCCGGCGCGAAATATCACGTCCCCGCGAACGTGCCGTATACACGGTATTTCCTGGCGCATGTGCTCCAGTTCCAGTTCCATCGGGCACTGGCTCGAGCGGCAGGCTGCGCGGAGCCGCTCCATCGCTGTTCAGTTTACGGAAGCGCGGAGGCCGGCAAGCGGCTCCAGGCCATGCTCGCGATGGGCGCCAGCCGCCCCTGGCAGGACGCACTGTTCGCGCTCACCGGCGAGCGGCGCATGGACGCCACGGCGATGCGCGATTATTTCGCTCCGCTGCAGAAATGGCTCGACGAGCAGAATCGCGGACAAAACCAGGGCTGGCAATAGCGGGAGCGTGTTAGATTCGGGGACATGCGGTTTCGTGCCCTCGCTTCGTTGTCGTTCGCGGCGTGTACGCTCTTGGCCCAGACGGCGGAAAAGCCGTTCCTTCCGCAGAAGCCCTCGATCAGCGCGAGAGAGATCGTCTTCGCCTGCGGGGGCGATCTGTGGATCGTCCCGCGCGCCGGAGGCGACGCGCGGCGATTGACCTCGGGAACGGGCATCGAGACCGACCCTGTGTTTTCGCCGGACGGCTCGACGGTCGCTTTCTCGGGCGAGTATGACGGCAACTGGGACGTGTTCACCGTTCCGGCGGCGGGCGGCACACCGAAGCGGCTGACGGCGCACCCGGCGCCCGACAGCCCGGCGGGTTGGACGCCCGACGGCAAACAAGTCCTGTTCCGTTCGTATCGCCACTCGCGGGGGGGCTATCGCCAGCTCTTCACTGTGCCGGTGGACGGCGGCCTGCCCACCGAACTGCCGCTGCCCATGGGCATGCAGGGTTCCTTCTCACCGGATGGCCGGCAGATCGCCTACGTGCCCGTGGGCGATAATCGTCCACCGAATTTCTATGACGCCTGGAAGCGGTATCGCGGCGGCCGTACGAGCCCGATATGGATCGCGAACCTCGCCGATTCGAGCATCACCAAGATCCCGCGCGACGGGTCGAACGAGTTTTACCCGATGTGGGTGGGCGGGCTCGTCTACTTCCTGTCGGATCGGGCCGGAGCCGTCACGCTCTTTTCCTACGACGTCTCGAAACGGACCGTGACGCAGGTGCTCAAGAACGACGGCCTCGATTTCAAGTCTGCGTCCGCGGGGCCGGGCGCGATCGTCTACGAACAGTTCGGCGGCATTCATATCTACGACCTGAACGCGAAGCGGAGCGCACCCGTGAAGATCAACGTGACCGGTGACTTCGCCGAAGTGCGCGCGAAGTGGGTGAAGCCGTCATCGCTGGGATTTGCGGCGCTCTCGCCGACGGGAGCGCGCGCCGTGTTCCAGGCGCGAGGCGAGATCGTCACAGTGCCCGCGGAGAAGGGGGATGTCCGCAACATCACGAACACCACGGCCGCAATGGAGCGCTCGCCCGCCTGGTCGCGACGCGCGGCATCATCTACACGACGTTCACGCCGCTCAAAGGAAT
>DALYJJ010000247.1:0-5477 GCA_031969915.1 Bryobacteraceae bacterium
CCCGCATCCCCGCCTCGGTGCGCAGCCGGCTCAGTTCATAGCCGGCGGCGAGCAATGTGATGGCAGGGGGAACGGCCAACAGCGGGACCAGGGCGGGCGCCACTGCCGATCCCGCCGCGGCCCTCCCGGCGCGGCGTTCCAGGCGCATGTGGACAATCAGGATGGACACCGCGGCGTGGAAGGTCAGGCAAGCCCACAGCAGCCACGCCCATTCCTCAATCGTGCCGAGCACGACCAGGCTCGCCAGCGGTCCGGTCAGGCCGAGACCCGCCGCACTCACCATCTGAAACAGGCGGGACCGCTGGCGGTTCCGCAAGGTCACCCACACCGCGGCGGCGGTGAGCGCCGCGCCCGAGGCCAGGAACGCGAGCAACTCGCCGCGCGGCACGCCCGTCCAAAGCCAGGCGCAGCAACCCAGCAGCAGCGCCGATTCTCCGGCGAGCCACCAGGCGGCGGCCTGCGACCGCGGATTGCGCACCCGCCACACCACAGCCTGACGGGCCAGGACGGTCAACGGCTCTCGCATCAGAAACCCCAGCAACACCAGCCCGAGGGCGGGCACCAGCAGCCAGGTCCAACGCGCCGACAGAATCGCACCCGCCACAAACGGCTGGAGCAGCAAGCCCCAGGCGCCATGCTCTCGCGGCGCCGGAATCACGGCAGGTAGCGGTCCCGCTGCGCCAGGAACTCGAACACGACGCGGTGATACGGGCTGAACTCGGGGTCGGGGATGCCCGAGGGGGGAACCGCGGCGCTGCCCGCGCCGGTCTGAAACATGTCGTGGTGATAGACGACGTAGCCACCCTGCCGCCACACGTTCCAGATCTGCAGGACGTGGTCGAAGGGCGAGGTACGCTCACGCGGGCCGCCGAAATTGGGCGTACCGTTGCGGGCGGGTTCATCGTCCACCACCGGCTTGCGGTATCGCTTGAGCAGATACGAGATCTCGGCCGGCCCCACGATCCACGGCTTCCCGGCGCCTTGCCGGGAGGTGTGGGGCGAGAGAAAATCCATCAGCCGCGTCTCTTCCGCGCCCGCCGTCAGCACGCCGGCCACGCCCGGCGAACTGGTGACGATGCGCTCGGGGTCGATGGCCTTCACGATCTTGACGCTCTCCACGGTGCGATGAGAGAACTCGTTCCAAATCTGAAAAACCACGTGGCGATGCGGCTTCAACCTGCGATGAGAGAACTCGTTCCAAATCTGAAAAACCACGTGGCGATGCGGCTTCAACCTGCGTGTCAGGGCCTCTACCGCGGCATCGGAATCGGCATCGGAGAGCCGGATGCCGTCGCGCCAGCTCTCCTGGCAGAACAACACCAACTCCACCACCGTCCCCGTCCTCGCGGCCGTGGCCAGGATTGCGTCCAGCACCGCCGCGCGCTCCTCCCTCAGCCGCCCGCCGTCGCCGTAGAGCGTGCACGTGGGGCAGGCGTCGACGAAGCCACGCTTGTTATCCCATTGCGCCCAGACCCGGATGACGTTCACTCCGTAGCGGGAGAACTTCTCGAGCCACGCACGCCGCGTCTCCTCATTGCGGTTGAATTCGGCGTTGTAGACGGCGTTGAAGAAACTCACGCCGGTGAAGGGGAACGGTTTGCCATCGAGTGTGAACCCCGTATCGCGAATGGAAAGCACGGGGCTCTGGCCGCGAGCGGAGAAGCAGAAAAGCGCGAGTGCGAGGGCGATTCGGGTGGGCATTCTGCCCTCAGGGTACTACTGCCGGAAACGATCGGCGCCCGGCGAAGAAAAATGGGCGGCGCGCCGGCGTATACAGGGAGCCATCGCCGGTGTGCCGCCCATCCAGTTGGGGGTCTGCTGAGATACGCGCGAACGCCGCGCGAAAAGGGTCAGCCGGGGGCCGCGTGGTTCCCTGTATTCTGTTTAAGGAAAGGCCAGCATGCGCCGCAAAGTCACATTTGGCGTGGGCGTCATCCTATTCATCGCGGTCCTCACGCTGTTCGTGTGGCAAGGCTCCTTCCACTTCGGCGACTACGATCCGATCACGCCCGAGCAGCGCTATGTCTTCTGGGCGATCTCGACGGTCGTCTTCCTGCTGACGGTGGCGATCGGCTTCATGCTGTTCCGGACCTTCGTGAAGCTCTACATCGAGCGCAGCCGCCGCGCCGAGGGATCGAAGATCCGGACGAAGCTGGTCGCGGGCGCCATCGCCCTGAGCTTTCTGCCGGTCTTCTTTCTGGTGATCTGGAGCGTCGAGGTGCTCAACAGGAACCTCGACAAATGGTTTGCCACGCCCGCCGCGGGCATCCGAGACACGCTCGAAAAGACCGCCCAGGAGCTGAAGACCGACACTCGTGACCGTGCGCGAGCCCTCGCCGGCTGGCTGGCCCACTTGCCGGAGACGCAGACCTACTATCTGACCGGCGGCCGGGATAACAACACGTTTGACCGCCTCTGCCAGGAGAATCGCGTGGCCGCCGCCTGGATCCGCAAGCCCGATGGCGCCATAGCGCCCCTGTGCGGCGCGCCGGAACAGAAAGACGGCGGCGTGGAAGCGGGCCTTGCGCTGCCCGCTCCTCTCCAAGGCGAACTCCTGGTCCGCACCCCCATCGCCGTGAACCTCGCCGCCCAGCAGAAGGAGATCGACCGCCGGGTACACGATTTCGACCAACTCTCCCTGGACAAGAAATCCACCCGCGCCTTCTATCTCCAGCTCCTGCTGCTGATCACCCTGTTCGTGCTCTTTGTGGCCACGTGGCTGGCCATCTTCCTGGCCCGCCAGATCTCGGTGCCCATCACCGCGCTGCTCGACGCCGCCCGGGAGGTCCGCCGCGGCAACCTCGCGCATCGCGTGCAAGTGGATGCGATGGACGAAATGGCTACCCTGGTGCGCGCCTTCAATGAGATGACCGAGGAGTTGGGGGCCAACTCGCGCGAACTCGAGCGCCGCCGCCGATTCACCGAAGCGATTCTGGAGAGCATCCCCACGGGCGTCATCTCACTCGATTCGGACGGACGCATCCGGCGCGTGAACCGCGCCCTGAAGCAGATGTTCTCCGAAGAGCAGGTGGCGCTGGCCAACCGCCTGCGCGATCTCTTTTCCGACGAAGACGCGGCGGAGATCGAATATCTGATGAAGCGCGCGCGCCGCACGGGCATCGCCTCCAATCAATTCGAACTGCGCTCGCGCGACGGCCGAACGCAGCATTTCGCGGTCACCGTCTCGGCTCTGGACGCCAAGCCCGCCAGCGGCTTCGTGCTCGTGCTCGAAGACACCACGGACCTGCTGCACGCGCAGAAAGCGATGGCGTGGCGCGAAGTGGCGCGCCGCATCGCCCACGAGATCAAGAACCCGCTCACGCCGATTGTGCTCTGCGCCCAGCGCATCTCGCGCCACCTGGACCGCTCCGGGCTGGGCGAAGACTCGACGCGCGTGCTGCGTGAATGCGCGCGCACGATCAACGCCGAGGTCGACTCGCTGCAAACCCTGGTGGACGAGTTCTCGCAGTTCGCGCGCTTCCCGGCCGCCCAACCGGCGCCCGCCGATCTGAACGACGTCGTCGAGTCCGCGCTCGCCGTTTTCGCGGGCCGCCTGGAGGGCATTGAGATCCGCAAGGAACTGGCCGCCAACCTGCCCCCCGTCGCGCTCGACCGGGAACAGTTCAAACGGGTGATCGTGAACCTGGTCGACAACGCGGCCGAAGCGATGCAGCAGTCCCTGGTCCGCCGCCTCTATGTCGCCACCCACCTGCCCACTCCCGACGTCGTGGAACTCACCGTAGCGGATACCGGCCCCGGTGTTTCCGCGGAGGACCGCGAGAAGCTGTTCCTGCCGTACTTCTCCACCAAGAAGCGCGGCACGGGCCTGGGCCTGGCGATTGTGAGCCACATCCTGGGAGAACATAACGCTCAGATCCGCGTCGAGTCGAACGCCCCCGGCGGGGCGCGCTTCGTGGTGGAACTGACGCCTGTGACCATTGCCGAGGGACGGCCCTCGGAGGTATCCGCATGAAGACCGGCCGCGTCCTGATCGTCGACGACGAACCCAACATCCGCCAATCGCTCACGGGCGTGCTGGAAGACGAGGGTTTCGACGTCACCAGTTGCGAGGATGGAGAAGCGTGCCTGGAGGAGATCCGCCGCCGCGTTTACGACGTGGTGCTGCTGGACATCTGGCTTCCCGGCATGGACGGTATCGAAACACTCAGCCTGATCCACGAACTCCCCTTTGACGAGCAGCCCGCCGTGGTGATGATCTCCGGACACGGCTCAGTGGAAGCCGCGGTCCGGGCCACGAAGCTGGGCGCGTTCGATTTTCTCGAGAAGCCGCTGACCATCGAGAAGGTCACCGTCGTGGTCAAGAACGCCGTTCACCAGCGGCGCATGGAGCTGGAACTCCAACGGCTGAAGCAGGACGGCGCCCACCGCCCGGTGATCATCGGCGAGAGCGTGCCGATGAAAGCACTCCGCCAACAGATGAAGCTGATGGCCGCCACCAACGGCCGCGTCCTCATCTTCGGCGAGAGCGGCACGGGCAAGGAGTTGGTGGCGCGCGCCATTCACCTGAGCAGCGGGCGAGCCTCGGAGGCCTTCGTGGAGGTGAACTGCGCGGCGATCCCCGAGGAGCTGATCGAAAGCGAGCTGTTCGGCCACCGCAAGGGCTCCTTCACCGGAGCGAGCGACGACAAGGTCGGGAAGTTCCAGAAAGCCGACGCGGGCACGCTGTTCCTGGACGAGGTCGGCGACATGAGCCTGAAGACGCAGGCCAAAGTGCTGCGCGCCCTCGAAGAGCAGCGCTTCGAACCGGTCGGAGCCCACGATTCCGTGCAGGTGGACGTGCGAGTGGTGGCCGCCACCAACAAGAACCTGGAGGACGAGATTGAGCGGGGTAATTTCCGCGAAGATCTTTTTTATCGCCTCAACGTCATCCCCTTCTACATGCCTCCGCTGCGCGATCGCATCGAGGACATTTCGCTGCTCGCCGATTTCTTCCTGAAGGAGTTCACACGGAATTACGCCCGCAAGCCGAAGGAGCTCACCGCGGAAGCCTACCGTGTGCTGGAGGAGTACTCCTGGCCGGGCAACGTACGCGAGCTGAGGAACCTGATGGAGCGCATCGTGATCATGAATCCCCAGATCCGCGTGGACGCGCGCCATATCCCCCTGGCGCCGGGCCGGCGTTCGCCGGACCGCGCGGCGGATCGCTTCGGGAGCTTGCAGGAAGTGCGGGCGGCGGCGGAACGGGAGTACATTCTGAAGAAGCTGGAGGAGACCCACGGCAACATCACGCGCACCGCGGAGCTGTTGGGGCTGGAGCGCAGCAACCTCTACCGCAAAATGAAAACTCTCGGCATCGCCCCCAAAGAACAGCTTTGAGAGCGATGTCGAGAGTTCCTGGCCGGAGAGACAGACCCTAGATCTTGCGTTTCAGCCGGGCCGTCACCAGGGCGGCCATACCGACGCCCAGGTAGAGCGCGCCGGTGGCCGGTTCGGGCACCGCGCCGGGGTCGGGGTCC
>DALYJJ010000248.1:0-5132 GCA_031969915.1 Bryobacteraceae bacterium
GTCTCGGATTCGTTCCCTCCTCGCCGGGAACATCTGCCGGTCCACGACGCTGTCGATACCCGCGGGCAGTCCGAGCGAGGAGGGAACGAATCCGAGACCCTGGTTGTCGAACAGGAAGCGGTTGCGGGAGTAGCCCAGGCGCGTGGTCCACACCAGGGTGGGCGTGAGCGTGTTGGTGTAGTCGATGACGGCGCTGGTGCCCCAGTCGTTGTTGTTGATGCGGCCTTCCGCCACGCCCAGTTCGCCGGGGAACAACTGCGGCGGGCCATCGAAGGAGCGGCGGTAGGAGTAGCGCCCGAAGAGCCGCTGCGTGGCGCTGAGGTTGTGGTCCACGCGCACATCGAAGTTATTGGTGTCCACGGCCGCCGAACCGGAGTTGTAGAAGTTCTGCTGGTTGGTGCCGTTCAACCCGGCCTGATTGGGCGTCGGGTAGAAGCGCATGATGTTGCGCGCCACCGGGTCGAACCGCTCGGCCGGGATTCGATTTCCGGGAAACACGGCGCGCACGACGGAATTTCCTTCCGGGCGCGTATTCAGCGGATCGTACATCGTAATCGGACGGCCCGGCCCGGCGAAGGTCTGCGAAAAATCGCCGCCGCGTTCGAGGGCCGTCGGAACGCTGGTCAACGTTTCCCGGAAGCTGCGCTGCCGGAGCGCTTCGAACGACGTCATGAAGAACGTGCGGTCGCGCTTGAGGGGGCCGGAGAAGACGCCGCCGAACTGGTTCCGCTTGAAGCTCGCCAGCGGAATGCCGCGGGCGTTGTTGAAATAGTTGTTGGCGTCGAGCTGCGAGTTCCTGAGGAAGTTGTACGCGCTGCCGTGAAACTCGTTGGTTCCCGATTTGTATACCAGGTTCAACACCGATCCGAGCGAGCGTCCGAACTCGGCCGAGTAATTTTGCGCCTGGACCTTGAACTCTTCGACGGCGTCCACGCTCGGAAAGACCGAAATCCCATGAAAGCCGTTCACCGTCGGAAACGACGCGCTGACGCCGTCCACCAGCGTATCCATCAGGCCTCCGCGCACGCCGTTCACCGAGTAGCCCACCGCGTTGTGCGCGTTGCCGATGCCGCCGGTGACGCCCGGCGTGAGGCGAATCAGCTCATAGACGTTGCGCGTGTTCAGAGGCAGTTCGCGAATCCGCTTGTTGTCGACCACCTTGCCGATGGACGAGGTGGTGGTCTCGATGACAGCGGCGTCCGCGGTGACGCTCACCGACTCGGTCAGTTCGCCCACCTGCAGCGCAACGTCCACCCGGGCCTGTTGCTGAATGCGCAAGCCGATACCGTCCTGTTGATAGCGGCGGAAGCCCGGAGCGGACGCCTCCAGCCGGTAGGCGCCCGGGGGCAGCAGCGGAGCGGTGAAGTTCCCCTGTTCGTCGGTGACGGCGCTCACGCGGGCGCCGGTGCCGGCGTTGATCACCGTGATTTCGACCTTGGGGACCACGGCCCCGGTGGAGTCGCGCACGGTTCCGAGAATGACGCCCGTGAACGTCTGGGATACAAGGGCCTGAACGGCGAGGAGAAGGAAAAGCGAAAACCGAAAAGCGAGCCTCATTGGGACAGTATCATCCCATATCGTCAAGAATGCATGTCAATCCAACACCGATCCGGCTACAGCGGCTCAGCGAATCTCGAGACCGCGCCAATAGGCGTTGCCCGGAGCCTTCTCAGGCCCGAGCAGAACGCGTTGCATCAGCCGGAGGGTGACTTCGGAGTTCGCCCACTCGCGAAGGTCCAGATCCACGCGCTGCCAGGAGCCGGAGATCAAGCGGGTGTCCACGCGCCGGTTTTCCACGTAGATGTCCAATTGCCAGGCGCGGCCCGCGTCGGCGCAGACTTCGAGCGAGAGCGACGGCGTTCCGCCCAGCGCCGCCCGGCGCGTGAGGACGACCCCGCGAACTTCGTCGCGCGGATAGGTTGCCAGCACGTCTCCATCGAGGTGGGTAATCCCGCGGATGCCGCCCATGCCACCGCCGGCGCCTCCGAAGCCCGCGCGCTGCAGCTCCCACGAGGGATTCCAGTATTCAGTCAGGCGCGATAGGGGGAACAACTCGGCCGGCTGTGTCTGAACCGTTTGCGTGCGAATCCCGAGCTCGGCGCCGTTACGCGCGCCGCCGTTCTCGACGACAAATCGCTCGCCGATGCGGGCGGTGCGGCGCGCAATATCGGCGATCGATTCCAGCACGGGCGGAGTGAGCGCCACGCCGCCCATCTTCTCTCCCTCCAGCCGGTCGTGCAGTTGAGCCACCAGAGCCGCGGGCAGCGCTCGCGTTCCCCGCAGGGCGCCCACCACGCCGCCCGCGTTGGCGGCGTTGCAGTCGGCGTCGGTGAAGTCCCCGGCGGCGAAGGCGAGGTTGACGGTCTTCAGAAAGTCGCCCTCGCCGAACCACACCGCGGCGGCGACAATGCCGCCGTTGGGCACGGCGTTGTTGGTGGCTGGATACTCGATGTGCCAGCGATCCTCGACGGCTTGCATCACTTCGCGCGCGCCGGCGCCGCGCTCCGCCATGGCGATGACCAGGTCCAGGCACTGGCGGTACGGCGACGAGGGATGAATGAGCCGCGCGGCCTTGCGCACAATCTCCTTGGGGTCGCTTTCGACAAACGCGAGACTGTGCATCCCGGCGACGAATACGCCGCCGTCGGCGCCCTCGGCCCAACCGTTGATGTGGCCCAGTTCGCGGGCCAGGCGCCCCGCCAGGTTGGGCATGCCGGGCGCAACCAATCCGTAGAGGTCCCCAGCGAACTGCGGTCCGATCGTGAACCAGAGCCGGTTGTAGCGCGGATGCCCGGTGTCCGGAGGCCGGATGCCGCGGGCCAGCAGCAGGCGAGCCTGTTCGCTCGAGCCCCAGCTTCCGGCGTTGTTCTCCTTCCACTGCTCCCCGAGTTGCTCCACGGTCAGCTTGGTTCCGTGCTTCTCGAAGGCGCGCAACGCAACGAGTTCGTAGTAGTAGTCGTCGTCGACGGGCGCCGATTGATACTTCGCGTCGAGCGTGGTTACGGGGGCCACGGCCGCGGCGCGATGCTCGAACGCGAATCCCATGAGTGCGCCGAGGATCTGTCCGAGCCAGGCCGCGTGCACGCGGTCCTGATAGCTCTCCACCGGGAGCCGCGCCTGTCCGTGCGCCAGGGCCAGGCTCAGTAGCGCCGCCGCGAACGTTCGCACCAGGCTCATGGGAACACCGTGGACCGCAGATATTCGTTCTGGAACTTGCCTTTCGGATCGTGCCGCCGCGCCAGCGCGACGAACGCATCCGCCTGCTCATAGCGTTGGCGCAACGCCGCTCCCCGCACCGCGAACAACTTGCCCCAGTGCGGCCGCGGGCCGAACGGCCCCAACTCGCGTTCGATCTCGGGCAGCAGTTGCCGCACGGCGGGCCAATCGGGCTTCAGCGTGAAGTGAATCGCCACGCTCGGCTGCCGGTAGGCGGTGCTCATCCAAAGGCCGTCGGCGGCGACGGTGCGAATCTCGGAGATGAGCAGGTGCGGCGCGATGCGGTCGCGCAACCGGTCCATGGCGAGAATCGCCTCTACGGCATGCTTGCGCGGCAACAGGTACTCGGCCTGCAGTTCCTTGCCTGCGCTCGGCGTGAAGCCCATCTTGAAGTGCGGCAAGCGCGCGTACCAGGGGCCGGGCACGCCCATTTGCTCCGTGCAGTTCTCCGCCGGCAGCTCGGCGATGGGGTGTAGATTGCGGCTGGCGCGCTTCCCGCCGAACCACTCAGCCGGCGCGTCAAACTCCCGGCGGCTCTTCACCCAGACCTCGTTCATCACGCGCCGGCGCCAATCGGTGAACAGACTCACGCTGTAGCCGCTCGCCTGGATGGCATCGAAGTGCTCGCGCGCCTGCTCGAGCGGCAGATCCTGATACACCCACTGGCGCATCGAGTAGGCGGGTTGGACCTCGAGCGTCACTTTCGTGATGACGCCGAGCGCCCCCAGGCCCACCACCGCGCCCTGGAACGTCTCACCGTCCGCCGCGCGCGTGAGCTTCACCAGATCGCCGGCAGCGTTGACGAACTCAATGCCCGCCACGGCGCAGGCCAGGTTCCCAACCGTTTCACCCGAACCGTGCGTGGCCGTACTGCACGCTCCCGCCACCGAAATGTGCGGGAGAGAGGCCAGGTTCGCGAGCGCGAACCCTTTGTCGTGCAGATACACGCACAGTTCCCCGTACCGCACGCCCGCTTCCACGGTAACGGTTCGCGCGGCGGCGTCCAGCTCGGCCACGCCGTTCATTCGCTGGAGCGAGACGAGGTTATGAGCGCTGTCGGCGATCGAACTGAAGCAGTGCCGCGTCCCGAGCGCCTTCAGGCGGCCGTGCGCCCGAACCAGCGCCCGCACCTCGTCCACCGTGCGCGGTTCATGCAGACGGTCTGTCGAGTAAGTGAGGTTGCCCGCCCAGTTGGTCAGCCGCTGCGCCGCCAGGCGGCATGCCCCGGCGTGGGCCAGCGCCAATTGCAGGAAGGTTCTTTTCGTCACCGCTAGCGATGGATCATAACAGGTGCATCCGGCGGGGAGCGAGCCGGGCGTGACCCCGGTCCTAGCCTGCGTGGTACCGGCGATGGTACCGCCAGGGGATATCCGGCCGCGCCGTCCGGCTTCATGCTGGGACATGCACTGGCTGAGCCGACTGGTTGGTTGCCGGCACGAGCGGACCACCTTTCCCCAGAAACGCCGCGAACGCGGCCCCGCGGCGGGGAACGGCGTACCGGTGGGCGCCACCTACGTCGCCTGCCTGGAGTGCGGGCGAGAGATTCCTTACGACTGGGAGCACATGCGCCGCTCGCCGGTGCGAACGCGCTTCGCACGCTGGATTCGCCGCGAGCCCGCTCCCGTTCGCGCCGAGTAACTGGATTCAGGCAGACACCCGCCGGCCCCGGGTGCGATATCCTGCCAACAACGATGCAAGCCCTACTTCTCGAAGAGTACAAACGCCTGGTCCTGACCGATCTGCCGCGCCCGGAGCCCGGCCCCGGCGAAGTGCTGGTCCGCGTCAAGGCCTGCGGCATCTGCGGCTCCGACGTGCACGGGTTCGACGGCAGTTCCGGCCGCCGCATTCCGCCGCTGGTGATGGGCCATGAAGCGGCGGGCGTCGTCGAAGCGGTGGGCGCGGGCGTCACGGACCTG
>DALYJJ010000249.1:0-5125 GCA_031969915.1 Bryobacteraceae bacterium
GGCCGAGCAGCGCGGATACTTCCGAGCCGGCCTGCGTGAAGCGGAAGATGTTGTCGATGAAGAGGAGCACGTCCTGGCCCTCTTCGTCGCGGAAGTACTCGGCGACGGTGAGGCCGGTGAGGCCGACGCGCAGACGCGCCCCGGGCGGCTCGGTCATCTGGCCGTAGATCAACGCCACCTTCGACTTCGTCCAGTCGGTGGGGTCGAGGATGCCGCCTTCCTGCATTTCCAGCCACAGGTCGTTGCCCTCGCGGGTTCGTTCGCCCCGGCGAACACCGACACACCGCCGTGCTGCATGGCGATGTTGTGGATCAGCTCCATGATGACGACCGTCTTGCCGACGCCCGCGCCGCCGAAGAGCCCGATCTTGCCGCCGCGCAGGTAGGGCTCGAGGAGGTCAACCACTTTGATGCCGGTTTCGAGCATCTGCGCGGTGGTGGACTGCTCTTCGAAACTGGGCGCGGGGCGGTGAATCGGGTAGCGCTTTTCCGTGGCCACGGGACCCATCTTGTCCACCGGCTCGCCAATGACGTTGAGCACGCGGCCCAGGGTCTGCTTGCCCACGGGCACGCTCACCGGCGCGCCGAGGTTGATGGCCTTCATACCGCGGACCATGCCTTCAGTGGGCTCCAGCGCGATGGTGCGCACGCGGCCTTCGCCCAGGTGCTGCGCCACTTCGCAGATGATGTCGATGGGCGTGGGGACGTTATAGCCTTCGCTGGTGATGCGGATGGCGGTATTGATCAGCGGAAGGTGCCCTTCCGGGAACTGCACGTCCACCGCGGGTCCGGCGATCTGAATGACCTGGCCGACAGCGGCGGTTGTTCCGGTTACGGTTGCCATGAATGATTACTCCAATGCGGCGGCGCCGCTGACGACTTCGATGATTTCCTTGGTAATGCTGGCCTGGCGGACGCGGTTCATGTAGAGCGTCAGCCGGTCGATCATATCGCCCGCGTTGGCGGTGGCCGCCTCCATGGCGGTCATGCGGGCAGCATGCTGCGCGGCCGCCGATTCGAGCAGCGCGCGGTAGACTTCGATCTCGACGTACTTGGGCAGCAGCGATTCGAGCAGAGCCAGCGGCTCCTGCTCGAAGAGATATTCCCCGGCGGGCCGCGTCTCCGGCATGGCCACGGGCAGCACCCGGCGTACCGTAAGTTTCTGTGAAATGACGCTCTTGAACTCGTTGTAGAGCACGTAGACGGCGTCGATCTCTTCGGCGGCGAAGCGGCCCATGACCTTCTTCGCGATGGCGGACGCGTCGGCGTAGTTTGCCTTCTCGCTGATACCGATGTGCTCGCCGCTGATGACCGTGTTGCGCTTGCGGAAGAAGTCGTAGCCTTTGCGGCCCACGGTCTCAAACTCCACCCGGTTGCCGGCGCGCTCTTCGACGAAGCGCTGGGCTTCCTTAATGAGGTTGGTGTTGAAGGCGCCGGCGAGGCCGCGGTCGGCCGTCACCAGAATGAGTTGGACGCGGTGTTCGGGGCGCTGGGCCAGGAGCGGATGGGCGGCGACGCGCTCGTCGGAGGCGGCGGCGGCGGCCACGTTGGTGAGCATCTGGGCCAGCATGCCCGCGTAGGGACGCGCAGCGATCACCTTATCCTGAGCGCGGCGAAGGCGGGCGGCCGCGACCATCTTCATGGCTTTGGTGATCTGCTGCGTGTTGCGCACGCTGCGGATGCGCCGTCGGATATCGATCAGGCTCGGCATGGCGGCGGCTCCTTATGCGGTGGCCGCGGCGGTGCCGTGCTCGGCGACGAAGCGCTGCTTGAACTCCTTGATCACGGAGTGCACGCTGTTCCGGAGGTCGTCGTCGAAGGCCTTCTTTGTGCGGATGCCTTCCAGCACGCTCGCGTGCGCGTTCTCGACGAAGCGGTACAGCTCGCTCTCGAAGAGGCGGCACAGATTCACCGGCAGGTCGTCCAGGTAGCCGTTGGTGCCCGCGAAGATGATCAGAATCTGCTTCTCCACCGGGACCGGCGCAAACTGCCCCTGCTTGAGCACCTCCGTCAAACGGCGGCCGCGATTCAACTGCGCCTGCGACGCCTTGTCCAGATCGCTGCCGAATTGCGCGAAGGCCGCCAGGTTCCGGTACTGCGCCAGTTCCAGGCGCAACGGGCCGGCGATCTGCCGCATCGCCTTGATCTGCGCGTTGCCGCCCACGCGGCTGACCGAAAGGCCGACGTTCACCGCCGGCCGCACGTTCGCGTTAAAGAGATCCGATTCCAGGTAGATCTGGCCGTCGGTGATCGAAATCACGTTCGTCGGAATGTAGGCCGATACGTCGCCCGCCTGCGTTTCAATGAACGGCAGCGCGGTCAGCGATCCGCCGCCTTTCTCATTGTTCAGCTTCGCGGCGCGTTCCAGCAGCCGGCTGTGCAGATAGAACACGTCGCCCGGAAACGCCTCGCGTCCCGGCGGCCGCCGCAGCAGGAGCGAGATCTCACGGTACGCCGCGGCGTGCTTGGACAGATCGTCGTAGATGCAGAGCGCGTGCCGCCCCGTATCGCGGAAGAACTCGCCCATGGCGCAACCCGCATACGGAGCGATGTACTGCATCGGCGCCGGGTCCGACGCCGTGGCCGCCACCACGATGGTGTAATCCATCGCGCCGAAGTCCTCCAGCGTCTTCACCACCTGCGCCACGGTGGAGCGCTTCTGGCCGATGGCGACGTAGATGCAGATCACGTCGCCGCCCTTCTGGTTGATGATCGTGTCCAGGGCGATGGTCGTCTTGCCGGTCTGGCGGTCGCCGATAATCAACTCGCGCTGCCCGCGGCCGATCGGGATCATCGCGTCGATCGCCTTGATGCCCGTCTGCAGCGGCTCCTTCACCGGCTGCCGGTCAATGACGCCCGGCGCCAGGCGCTCCAGCGCATAAAACTCTTTGGTGTCGATCGGCCCCTTGCCGTCGATCGGCTGGCCGAGCGCGTTCACCACGCGGCCCACCATCGCCTCACCCACCGGCACCGACATGATGCGGCCCGTCCGGCGGACTTCGTCGCCTTCCTTGATTTCCTGGAACTCGCCCAGCAACACCGCGCCCACCTGGTCTTCCTCCAGGTTCAACGCGATTCCGCTGACGCCGTGCGGGAACTCGATCAGTTCCCCGGCCATCACTTTCTCCAGGCCGTAGACGCGGGCGATGCCATCGCCCACCGAAATCACCGAACCGACTTCGGCGACGCTGATGGCCTTCTCATAGTTCTCAATTTCCGTGCGCAGTAATCGCGCGATCTCGTCTGCTCTGACTTGAGCCATATCCCCGGTTTCCTTTACGCTTCCGCCACCAGGCGGTGGCGCAGCGAGGCGAGCTGCCCGCGCACCGAACCGTCGTAAATGGTCGATCCGATCCGCGCCGTCATACCACCCACCAACGTGGGATCGACCGTGAATTCGCACCGAACCTGTTTGCCCGCCACGCGCGAGAGCTGTGCCGCGGCTTCGGCCTGTTGGCCTTCGTCCAAAGGCGCGGCGGTGGTTACCTCCGCCCGCACCACTCCCATTCGTTCGTCGAGAATCGTCTGGTACGACTGCCGGATGTTGCCGATCTGCGCGATGCGCCGGCGGTCGATGACCACATAGAGGAAGTTCTTCAATAACGGCGGCATGCCGAGTTGCCCGGCAATCCGCCCCACCACGCCGCGCTTCTTCGATCCGGCCACCGCCGGCGATTCGAGCGCCGTGCGCAAGTCATGCGATTCGCGCAGCGTCTCTTCAAACTCGATCAACTGGCCGGCCGCGGCGTGCGGATCCACGCCGTTCTTCGGATCCAGAACAATGTCCACCAGTGCGCGCGCATAACGGGAGGCAAGGGCAGTGCTCATCTAGTTCTTCGCCCCCTCAAGGTTGTGCAGAAAGCCGTTGACCAGGCCGCGCTGCGTTTCCGGCGTCATTCTGGCCGCCAGCTTCTCCTGGGCCAACCCGACCGCAAGCGCCGCCGCGTACTCCTTCAACTCCTGCCGAGCCGCCTTGGTCGCCGAGGCGATGTCCTGCTCGGTCTGCTGCCGCACTTTGGTCAGGATCTGCCGCGTCTCCTGCTCCAGCCGTTTGCCTTCGCTTTCCAGTTCGTGCCGGGCTTCGCGGCGCATCTCGTCGATCTCATGCTTCAGACCGGCCAGGCGCTCTTCCATGGCCGCCGCGCGCTTGTCGGCGTCTGCCTTCATTGCCGCCGCGTCCTGGATACCCTTCTGAATCTCCGCCGTCCGGCCCGTGAAGTAGCCCTTCAGGTTCTTCGACAGCAGGTAGCCGAGCCCGCCGCCGAGGATGGCGAAGTTCGCCCACTTCCAGGGCAGCATCGGATCGCCGTGACTCCCGCCACCCGCGTGCTCGCCCTCCGCCGCCGCAGGCGGCGCCCCGTGCTCCTGGGCGAAGGCCGTGGTGCTCGCCGCCAGCACGATGGCGAGGGTAATGATGCGCCTCATGCCGCCGCTCCCCGGCGCAGCACGCGCTGGGCGATCTCTTCGGCCAGCGCCTCGCTTTCGGCAGTCAGTCCCTGCCTCGCCAACTGGGCGTCCGTCGCGATCCGCTCCCGCGCTTCGGCCACCAGCTTCGAGGCGTCTTCCCGCGCTTCGCGGATCGCCGCCGCCTGGTCGTCGCGCAGCTTGCGCCGCAACTGCTCCTGATCCTTGTAGATCTCGGAGCGGGCGTCCCGGATCGCCTTCTCGTATTCCGCAGCCTTCTCCGACGCGCGCGCCAGCGAAGTCTCGGCCGCCTTCCGGGCGCCTTCTGTAGCCTCACTCCGCTGGTGCAGCACCTGCTCCAGCGGCCGGAAGAACATGAACTTCAGGTAAACGTACAGCAGGAGGACGATCAGCAACGTCGGAACGGCATTCAGAACGATGCCGCCGAGCGCCTGTAATGTTTGGTCCATCTAAACAGGTGGGGGTAAAGAGATGCCCGAAGGACAGGTGAGCCGCGCCGGTCAGCGCTCTGACCCCAAAGGCTAACGCTAGCATATGGCCCGGATTTGGGTCAATTGAGGCAATCGCCCGAGCCGAAGTCGGCTGCGCGCGTCCCAGCGCGTCAGCGGGCGGCGATGGGATAGCTCGCCGGCGCGCCCAGCAGCCGCCGGGCTGCTTCCGCGGCGGGCAGGGATTCGAAGCGGCAACTGCGCAGGCCTTCC
>DALYJJ010000250.1:0-1541 GCA_031969915.1 Bryobacteraceae bacterium
GTCCGCCGCCCACGTCATCGCCGCCGGCGCGCTGGGCAATCCCCCCGCCCACAGCCGCTTTCCGCCGCCGCCCGCCTCCATCAGGTAGATCTCCGAGAGGTGCATCGTGAACCGCTGATCGTCGAAGCCGGTGTAGGCGATCCACTTCCCGTCCGGCGACGGCCGCGGCGTCGCGTCCCCTCCCTTGCGGTCCGTCAACGCCGTGATGGCACCCGACCCGAGGTCCACCGCGTACACCTCGCTGTCCCGCCGCAAGTACTCGGCGTCCGGCTTCCGCAGCCCGCTGATGTAAATCTTCCTCCCGTCCGGCGACCAGTTCGGGTCCGCGTGATTGTACTTGCCGTCTGTCACCTGCCGCGGCTTTCCCCCCAGCACCGCGTCCAGCACAAACACCTGCGAGTAGCCCCTCGGCATCGGACCCACCCCGTCGCGCGCCCAAGTCAGCCGGTCGACGATCGTCGCTTCCTTCGCCCACTGCGCGCCCCGCGGCTTCTTCGGAAACCGAATCGCCAGAATCGGATCTTCGTCCGGCACGCTCAGCGTGAATGCCAGTTGCCTGCCGTCCGGCGACCACGCAAGGTCCGCCGGCGTCCGCTCCAGGTGCGTCAACTGCGCCACCTCTCGCGTGTCCAGCCACATCACGTGAATTTGCGTCGTCCCGTCACGGTCTGACAGAAACGCGATGCGCTTTCCCGTCTGGCGCCCAGACCGGCTCCGAGTCCCGCCAGCTTCCGCTCGTCAGTTCCCGTACCCGCTTCCCCTCCCGGTCGACAATCCACAGGTTGGCCCGGTTCTGGTCCTTCACGCCGTCCAGCCACCCGCGGCTGAAGACAATCTGCGATCCGTCCGGCGAAATCGCCGGGTTCGCGATGGTCTCGAAGTCGAAGAAGGTGTCCTTGGTCAGCAGTCTCTCACCGCACCACACGGGCAGGGCGGCCAGCAGAAACAGGGCAACGGCAATCCGCGTCGGCATGAGCATCACTGTAGCCCATTTGACCCCGGACTCGGCGACGCCGTATCATGAAGAATCAACACAGTAGTGTCCCCATGGTTATCCTGCTGACAATCGTTCACGTTTTGATTTGTGTGTTCCTGATCGTCGTCGTGCTGCTGCAAAGCGGCAAGGCCGCCGACATCGCCGGCGCCTTCGGCGGCATGGGCTCCCAGACCACCTTCGGACCCCGTGGCTCGGCCACCGTTCTCTCGAAGGCCACCACCGTCGCCGCCATCTTGTTCATGGTGACCTCCCTCGGACTCTCGATTCTGGCCACCCGCGGCGCCGGCTCCGGCACGACGGTCCTCGAGCGAGTCCCGGTCAGCGCCCCCGCCAAACCGGGGCCGACCACCGCCGCCCCTGCCGCCCCGCCCATCGGCGTCACGCAGCAGCCGGGCAACACCGTGCAACTCCCCCTCGAAGGCGTGAAACAGGAGCAGCAGAAACAGCAGCAACAGCAGCAGACTCCGGCCAAGAAGTAAGTCCGGTTCGTGTAGCACGTCGCCACAAGTTTGCGGAGGTGGCGGAATTGGCAGACGCACTAGCT
>DALYJJ010000250.1:1641-4896 GCA_031969915.1 Bryobacteraceae bacterium
TGAGGTGCTAGCGGGAGCAATCTCGTGCAGGTTCAAGTCCTGTCCTCCGCACCAAACCCAATAACGAAAGGCCGCCGACACAGAGGCGGCCTTTGTCATTAATGCTGCCGCGGCCGGCGAACCACCAGAGTATGCTGAACCTCTCCCGGCCACGAAGCCCTGAACTCCGAAAAAGACGGGCAGCACACCATCGAGGCGCCAATCCTCCGCGAAGACGAAGTAGAATAGGGGCAGGCAGAAATCGCCACAGGTTTGCGGAGGTGGCGGAATTGGCAGACGCACTAGCTTGAGGTGCTAGCGGGAGCAATCTCGTGCAGGTTCAAGTCCTGTCCTCCGCACCAATCCAGAGAGAGAAGGCCGCCCCGCCCGGGCGGCCTTTCTTGCCTTTGGTGACCGCAATCACTGTCCCCGCGGCCCCTCCGCTGTACCCTGGACCCATGAGCGAAATCATAGTCAGGAACCTCCTGGAGCACGGTCAGGTGCCGGAGAGCAGCATCCTCAGCAGCACACTGCAAAACGACGAATTCTCGAAGTTCATCCTCTTCCGCTTCGCCGCCGGCCAGGAACTGAGCGCCCACACCGCACCCTTCCCCGCCACGCTCTACTTCGTCAGCGGAGACGCCGACCTTCGCCTCGGCGACGAGCAGCACCAGGCCGCCCCCGGCACTTGGGCCTACATGCCGGCGAACCTCGTGCACGGCATCAAGGCCAGGACAGAGGTGGTCATGCTGCTCACCATGCTCAAAGGCGCGAAGTCCGGGGCCTAGCCGCCCGTTCGCCAACGGCCCACAAAGCGGCGTCCCCTACCTCGATCACTACATCCGGCGGGAACGCCGCGACTTCCACCGCGCCCTCGCCGAACTCCGCCGCCTTCGCAAGGACGTCCCGCTTCCGCAACCCTCGGAAAACAAACCGTCCGGAGCGAACCTGGCCCTGCCGGCTTGGAACGAACCAGATATAGCAGTTTTGTGATAAGCTCTTAGCAGGTGTGGCAGATCTACGACTTCCAGAAGAAGTCACGAAGCGTGATTCAAACGTGGCTCGACGATGAAGAGATCTCGAAATCCGGACGAGGCAAGCTGAACCAGAAGTTGGATATGCTGCGGCAACTCGGTCCCGATCTGCCACCGAAGGTTCTTGCCGGACCTCTTTCCTCCAGGGACAGGAAGCTAAAGAGCAAGAACACCTACAAGCTCATAATTCACGCCGAGAAGATGCTGCGGCCCTTCTTGTGCAAGGGGCCGATTGACAACGAAAACGAGTACACCATGCTAATGGGTGCCATCGAAAAGGGCGGGAGACTCGATCATGACCCTGCCGAGGCCGAGGACATCCGACTCCAAGTCATTGAAGACCCCGGAAGGAGAATGCCGAATGAGCGGTATCGCTGAGCGCTTGCGTAAGGAGTTTCGCGACCTTGAGTACGCAGAGGGATACGCCGAGTCGTATCTGGACTCCTACATTGCGACACAGATCAAAGTCCTGCGCCAACAGCGGGGGCTCACTCAGGCAGAACTTGCCGCGGCGATGGGGACGAAACAAGCAGCGATCTCTCGTGTGGAGAACGTGAATTACTCCTCTTGGTCTGTCGCCACTCTTAGGAACCTCGCCAAGGCGTTCCGGGTGCGCCTTCACATCTCTTTCGAATCGTTCGGCACCCTCCCGAATGAGGTTGATCGGTTTGGCAAGCAGACGCTGGAACGGCCACCGCATGAGAGCGACCCAGCACTCTGGCGGCAGGACGACGTGCCCGGTGAGACGAAAGTACTCATTATGCCTCCGGTAGCGTCGAGGACTGAGATGTTCCCTATGATGGTCGGCACGCGCCCTGTCATTCCCCACAAGCCAGTGAGCACTGCCTCACGTATGACCATCGAAACCACAACGTACGAGACAACGTTTTCCGTTGGCAAAAAGTGAAGAGCATGTCAAACATCACGTTCGCGATCGACGACCTACCGCGCCGGAAAGATGAAGGGTTTCGGCACGTCTACGTCAATCAATCCAACTTGGCTGGGTCGTTTATGGATCTAACGATCCTTTTCAGCGAGGTGACGCCGGTGCCGGGCCAGGATCCGCCCGCCGAGGTTGTCGACCGAGCCCGGATCACGATGACATGGGAGCACGCGAAAGCGCTCGCTCGCCTGCTCGGTGAACGAGTAGCTGCCTATGAGCAGTCGGGGCAGGCGATTCGAGAGCAGGGGGAGGAGTAGGCGTGTTAGGGGCCAAGCCGCCCGACTTGCTGTCGCGCTCGGCAGTCCGTAACGGCGATCCGTCCTGCGCTGTGATGTAACCATGACAGTGTGCACCGCGTCCAGCCCCACGTGATGTCCCGTTATCTTCTCATCGCCTTTTGCGCCGTTCTCTCACTCAGCGCGCAGTCGCGGGAGAGGCGGTACGCTCTTCTCCTCGACACGCCGCCGGTCATCGAACAGGTGAACGCGGCGGACGCCAAGTCCCCGGGCAACGCCGCCGCCCTCGGCGCCCAGGCGCGCGTCGCGGCCTCGCAGGACCGTGTCCGCGCCGCCATTGACACCGCACGGGTGAAGATCACCGGCGGATCCGATCTCCTCGTGAACGCCCTCTACGTCCGCGCTACCCCCGAGGACGCCAAGACCCTCGAACGCCTGCCCGGCGTGGAACGCGTGGTTTGGATGCGCCCTTACAAGCGCATGGATGAACCCGGCCTCAACCTCGTGAAGGGCACGCAGGGCTGGACCCCTCTCGGCGGAGAGCGCAACGCCGGCCTCGGCGTGCGCATCGGCATCATCGACAGCGGCGTGGACCACACCCACCCCGCGCTCCAGGATACTTCCCTTCCCCCGCCCGCCGGCGGCCGCCGCTGTTCCGGGTCCGACTGCGATTTCACCAACAACAAGGTGATCGCCGCACGGAGCTACGTGGTCCGCCTAGACCGCCCCGACGATCTGTCCCCGCGCGACCGCGTCGGCCACGGCACGGCGGTGGCCGCCATCGCCGCCGGCCTGCGGACCGCCGGCCCCGCCGGGACCATCATCGGCGTCGCGCCGCGCGCCTACGTCGGCAACTACAAGGTCTTCGGATCGCCCGGCGTGAACGACGGAACCTACGGCGACGTCCTCGAAGCCGCCCTTCGCGACGCCTTCAACGACGGCATGGACGTCGTCACGCTCTCCCTCGGCGTACCCGCCGAATGGACGCCTCTCGACCAGGTCTGCGGGCAAAACCGCAACCGGCCCTGCGACCCCTTCGCCTACGCCGTCTTTAACGCCGTGC
>DALYJJ010000251.1:0-4882 GCA_031969915.1 Bryobacteraceae bacterium
GGGGCGCGGAGGAGGGCTGGCGGCGGGCGCCTGGGGTCTCCCGGTATCGTAGGTAGCAGGTATGAAGATACTGGTTTCGGATTTCGACGGGACGATCACGCGCAACGATTTTTATGCGCTGGTGGCGGAGCGGCACATGAGGAATCCGGGGACGGATTACTTCGCCGGCTACCGGGCGGGGCGGCTGACGCATTTCGACGCGATGGCTTCCTACTTTGCGCACACGCCGACGGACGAGGCTTCGCTCGCCGGGCTGCTGCGGGACACGGAGCCCGATCCGGAACTGGGCGCGGCGGCGGCGCGGCTGCGGGCGGCCGGGTGGGAGCTGGTGATCGTTTCGGCGGGATCGTCGTGGTACATCGAACGGATCCTGGCGGCGTGCGGCGTCGAGGCGACGGTGTATTCGAATCCGGGGCGCATTGAGGCGGGGCGGGGGCTGGTGCTGGAGCGGGACCGCGGCGCGCGGTTCTATTCGGAAGAAGCCGGCGTGGACAAGGCGGCGGTGGTGCGGGACGCGCTCGCCCGCGCGGAGGAAGTGGCGTTCGCGGGGGACGGGCCGCCGGATGTGATTCCGGCCCTGCTGGTGAGGCCCGCGGTGCGGTTCGCGCGCGGGTACCTGGCGGAGGAACTGCGGCGGCGCGGCGAGGGCTTCCGCGAGTATGGGCGATGGAGTGAGGTGGTGGACGGCCTGACGGGAGGGGCGCGATGAGGAAGCAGCACATTCAGGTGCCGGAGACGGTGCGCATGAAGCCGGGTGCGTTGTCACGGCTGGGGCTGTACCTGGCGCGGCCGGGCTTCCGCCGCGCGGCGTTGTTTGTGAGCGAAGGGCTGCACGCGCCGATTCTCGAAACGGCCGAGCGGGGCCTGGCGGAGCGCGGCATTGCGATTGCGCAACGGGTGGAGGTGCGCGAGGCGAGCGTGGAAGGCGCGGTGGCGCTGCTGGGCGGGCTGGCGCGGGGTACGCAGGCGATTGTGGGATTGGGCGGGGGCAAGGCGCTGGACGTGGCGAAGTACGTAGCGTCATTGTCCGGGCTGGCGTATTACGCGGTTCCGACCTCGCTCTCGAACGACGGGTTCTGTTCGCCGCAATCGAGCCTGACGCTGCAAGGGAAACGCAAGTCGCTGCCCACCGGGCTGCCGTACGCGGTGGTGGTGGACACCGAAGTCTGTCTGAACGCGCCCGTGAAACTGTGGCATTCGGGGGTGGGCGACCTGGCGGCGAAGCTGACCGCGGTGTTCGATTGGAAGCTGGCGTTCCATGCGTGCGGAAAGCCGGTGAACGATCTGGCGGCGCTGCTCTCCGACGCGACGGTGTATCAGTTCATGGCCCGCCCGGCACGGGACGCGGACGGCGTGCGGCTGCTGGCGACGGCGCTGATGTTGAACGGGGTGGCGATGGAGATCGCGGGGTCGTCGCGGCCGGCGAGCGGGTCGGAGCACCTGATTTCGCACGCGCTGGACACGGGCGGGGGGCGGCCGGCGCTGCACGGATTGCAGACGGGAACGGCGGCGTACCTGGTGAGCGCGGTGCAGAAGAACCAGCAGGACCGGATCGGGGCGCTGTTCGCGGCGACGGGGTTCTGGGAGTCAGTGCGGGCGGCGCCGTTTTCGAAGCGGGAGTGGAAGGCGGCGGTGGCGGCCGCGCCTGGGATCAAGGACGACTTCCACACCGTGCTGTCGGTACGGGACTGCTGGCCGGAGATGGAGGCGGCGATGGAGGGGGACGCCGCGCTGGCGGGTTGTTTCGACGACTGAAGGCCCGCGGACCCGCATAATAGCAGGAGTGACCTGGCTTGCCGCGTTAAAACAAGAAAGCCGTCCGATGTTTGCGCTGGCCGCGCCCGTGGTGTTGGCGGAGATGGGCTGGAGCGCCATGTCGATGGTGGACACGTTGATGGTGGGGCGGCTGGGCGCGGAGGCGATCGGGGCGGTGGCGGTGGGCTCGATCGCGCACTTCGGAGCGGTGATCTTCGGGATGGGACTGCTGCTCGGGTTGGACACGCTGGTGGCGCAGGCGTATGGGGCGCGGCGATTCGCGGATTGCCACCGGGCGCTGCTGCAGGGCGTGTATGTGAGCCTGGCGCTGGCGCCGCTGCTGATGCTGGCGGTGTGGGGCCTGCGGCCGCTGCTGGGGCTGGTGGGGATCAACCCGCGGGTTCTGCCGGGCGTGCTCGATTACCTGAACGCGGTGAACTTCAGCACGCTGCCGCTGCTGCTGTACGCTTCGTTCCGCCGGTATCTGCAGGCGATGAACGAGGTGCGGCCGGTGATGTTCGCGCTGCTTTCGGCGAACCTGGTGAACGTGGCGGGCAACTGGGTGCTGATCTTCGGGCACTGGGGCGCGCCGGCGATGGGCGCGGAGGGGGCGGGCTGGGCGACGTGCGTTTCGCGGCTGTACATGGCGGGCGTGCTGACCGGTTACGCGGTGCTGCGCGACCGCCACAATGAGACGGGACTGTTCCGGGTGGGGCTGCGGCCGGACGGCGCGGCGATCCGGCGGCTGTTGCAGTTGGGCTTGCCGGCGGCTCTGCAACTCTGGCTGGAAGTGGGAGCGTTCGGCACGGCGACGGCGCTGGCCGGGAGGCTGGAGCCGGCGGCGCTGGCGGCGCACCAGATCGCGCTGAACCTGGCGAGCTTCACCTACATGGCGCCGCTGGGGATCTCCTCGGCGGCGGCGGTCCGGGTGGGGCACGCGGTTGGGCGCGGAGACACGCGCGGCGCGCGGCGGGCGGGATGGACGGCGGTGTTCTTCGGGGCGGCGTTCATGAGCGTAGCGGGACTGGTGTTCCTGCTGGCGCCGCGTCCGCTGCTGCGGGCCTTCACGAGCGACGCCAACGTGATTGCGACCGGCGCGGGGCTGTTGTTTTTGTGCGCGCTGTTTCAGCTCTTCGACGGGCTGCAGGTGGTGACCACGGGCGCGCTGCGCGGCGCCGGCGAGACACGCACGCCGATGCTGATGAACCTGGTGGGGCATTGGCTGATCGGTCTGCCGATGGGCTATGCCCTGGCGTTTCCGTTCGGGCTGGGGGTCCATGGGCTTTGGGTCGGTTTGTCGCTGGGGTTGATCGTGGTGGGCGCGGTGCTGTTGGCGGTGTGGGCGGGACGGGCGCGGCGCGGCGTGTGGCACACTGTGGAGAACCTGGCATGAGCACGATGGACGGGGACGGGGTTGTGGAGCGCCTGGAGCGCGTGGAGCAGTTGAACGGCACGGTTACCGATTCGCTGGGCCAGATGACGGAGTCGTTCGCGCGGATCACGGATTCGATGACCGGGATCGCGGACCTGGTGCTGCGGGTGGCGGAGTCGCTGGCGGAGGTTACGGATTCGGTGATGCGCACGACGCAATCGACGGGGCGGATGGGGGAATCGGTGACGTCGATGACGGAGGCGCTGGCGCAGTTGACGCAGAAGGTGGGGGCGCTGGGCGAGCAGGTTCGGGAGGCGCGCGATGGGCAGAAGTATGCCGAAGAGCGCCTGGACGCGCTCATCGGCATTGTGGACGAACTGGTGCGCAAGTCGCGCTGAGACGGGCGGCTACTTTTCAGTGAGCGCGGCCACGCCGGGGAGTTCGAGACCGGCGAGGAACTCGAGCGAAGCGCCGCCGCCGGTGGAGATGTGGGAGATCCGGGCGGAGACGCCGGCGGCCTTGACGGCCTTTTCGGAGTCGCCGCCGCCGACCACGGAGAGCGCGCCGGAGTTGGCGACGGCGTTGGCCACGGCGACGGTGCCCTTGTCAAACGGGGGCTTCTCGAAGACGCCCATGGGGCCGTTCCAGATGATGGTCCTGGCGCCGCGGATGGCTTCTTCGTACTGGGCGATGGTCCGGGGTCCGATATCGAGACCCATTTTCCCGGCGGGGATGGTATCGACGGCCTGGTTGTCCGCGCCTTCCTTGAGTTCTTCGGCGACGACGTGATCGACGGGGAGCATGAGGCGCGAGCCGGCCTTTTCGAGCAGCGACTTGGCGAGTTCCACCTTGTCGTCCTCGACGAGGCTGTTGCCGGTGGGCAGTCCCTGCGCCTTCAGGAAGGTGTAGGCCATGGCGCCGCCGATCAGGATGCCGTCGACGAACTTCATGAGGTTCTCGATGACCTCGATCTTGTCGGAGACCTTGGCGCCGCCGAGGATGGCGATGGCGGGGCGGGGCGGGTTCTGGGTGGCTTTGAACAAGTACTCGAGTTCTTTGTCCATGAGGAGCCCGGCGGCGCCCTGGGGAAGATGCCTGATCACGCCGACGGTGGAAGCGTGGGCGCGGTGGGCGGAGCCGAAGGCGTCGTTGACGTAGATGTCGGCGATTTTCGCCATTTGCTGGGAGAAGGCGGGATCGTTGGCTTCCTCTTCCTTGTGGAAGCGCACGTTTTCAAGGAGCAGGACTTCGCCGGGTTTGGGGCGCATGGCTTCCACTTCGGGGCCGATGCAATCGGGCGCCATGCGGACGGGGCGGCCGAGCAGTTCGGCGAGGCGGGCGGCGACGGGCTTGAGGCTCATCTCCGGATTCGGCTTGCCCTTGGGGCGGCCGAGGTGGCTGGCCAGGACGAGGCCGGCGCCCTGTTCGAGGGCGTACTGGATAGAAGGCAGCGAGGCCTTGATGCGCTTATCGGAGGTGATTTCCTGGCCGCCGGGAGCGAGCGGCACGTTGAAATCGACGCGCATGAAGACGACTTTGTCTTTGAGATCGAGATCGCGGATGGATAATTTCGCCATAAGTCCTCGGTTGAGATGGGGGAGAACCTTTGATCGTACCAGAGGGGCGCCGGGAGGCGGGGCGGGGGTGGGAGCGGCTCAGGCGTAGAGGCGCGCGACGTCGGCGGCGATGGCGTCCGGGACGAGGTGACGCCAGGGTTCCCCGCTGCGGAGGCGGCGGCGGACTTCGGTGGCGGAG
>DALYJJ010000252.1:0-4773 GCA_031969915.1 Bryobacteraceae bacterium
GTGGACGCCGTTTCATCGGCCGCCGCCGCCAGCGGCGCCAGTACCACCAGTAGGATTCCCAGTCTCATGGCTGCCCCAACGTTCCCTCCACGACACGCTCGCGCCGGACGGCGGGAATGGCGGGGTCGGCGCTCCCGGCGCGCCCGCGAAACCCCTCCAGCACGAGCCCCCGGATGTCCCGCAGCACCAAGGCGCTCCCCCAGTTCTTCTCCGCCCGCTCGAAGTCCCATGTTACTTCGATATTCCGCAGCGTCAGGCCATCCACCCGCTCCATCACCAGCGCGTGCGATGCGCGCTTGTCGGGCCGCTCCTCCGGCAGCATTTTGACCCGCAGGCCTTCGATCGTCAGGTTCTCGAGCGGGCGCTCCACACTGCCCGCGATGAGCGAGGTTCCGCGCGCCGTCCCCTGCGCGCCGTGGATGGTGATGTTCTCAATCCGCCCCAGGCGCGACTCCGCCGTCCGCTTCTTCAGAACGAACTTGAAAACCTCCGCGCTCCCCCACCAGTTCCAATGCCGGCGGTTCAGCTCGAACGTGACGTTCTCGAATCGGACATCGCTCACCGTCGCGCCGTCCTGCACGTTAATGCCAAACACCTTGTTGGAATCGCGCACGACGATGTTCGAGAAGATCACGTGGCGGATGTCGGCCAGCGTCTCAGTGCCGATCATCATGGGCGTCGAGGACGACGACAGAATGCAGTTCGTCACCGTCACGTTCTCCACCGGCCGCGCCTTCTTCGACGGCTCGCGCGTGCCTTCCATGGGCATCGTCTTCAGGCAAATCGCGTCGTCGGCGGTGATGATCGTCGAATCCGAGATCGAGACGTTCGACGTCGAGACGATGTCGATACCGTCTGAATTGACGCCCTTCTCCAGGTCCGAGTACAAGTACACGCCGCGAATCCAAACCCGATCGCAATCCTGTAACCGCAGCGTCCAGACCGGCGAGTGCACCAGGCGCACGCCCTCGATCCGTATGTCCTCCGACTCCTGCAAAACGACCAGGAACTTCTCCACGCCGGTGCGGTAGTAACGCTTCATCTCCACGCCGGCCTTGCGCGCGATCTCCACTTCCTCGTCGATCTCACTGTCGCGGCGAAAGACCGGGATGTACTGATACTGCGCGTTGCCGTCGATCGTCCCGCGTCCCGTGATCGCGATGTGGCGCGCGCCCTTCGCATTGACCAGCGCCGGAGCGCCTGCGGGCCAGTCTGCCTTGTTCTGGCTCAACCGGATGGTCGCCCCCGCCTCCAGCCTCAACTCGACGTTGCTCTTGAGCCAGAGCGGCCCGGTCGTGTATTCGCCCGGCGGAACGTACGCCACGCCGCCGCCTTTGGCCGAACAGGCGTCGATCGCCTGCTGGATCGCCTCCCCCGTGGCCGATCCCACGCGGCAAACGTCTTGCCCGGCGGCGGACGCGGCGATCAGGCAGAGAGCAAGCGCGAATCGCATGCCATTGAGAATATCCGAAGCGGTCCGGCTACGCCGGAACGGGCGTGCTTCTCGCGATACCCTATGCTACGATTTCAGCCATCCAATGCTGACCATACGGGACGCGCAAATGGACGTCCTTTCCGCCGCCGCACGGCGGTCAGCGGAGGAGTCGATTGTCGAGCAGATCGCGCTTCGTTTTCCTGCTTTGGCGGCTCCCGACCGCCAATCCTTCAGCCAACGCGTAGCCGCGGCTCTTGGGAGAGCGCGCGCATACGGGTTCACTCGCCGGGACCACATTCTGCGTTTCGTGGAGCTCGACATGGAACGGGGACCGGCATGGGAGCTCGCGCCGGAAATGGAGTGGGCGCTCGGCATCCTGGACCAGCCCGACATAGACCCTGCCGGGCGGCTACACCGCCTCGGCAAGCGGCTAGCGAAGGAGAACCGGCATGCCCGCTGAGAACACGGCCGATGCGGTGCAACCCTGCGCGGACGATGACATTGACGTGATTGCCGATGCCGAGGACGAAGAGCCGGACGACCTCAAGCCGGCGTGCGGGATCGAGGACGAAGAGCCGGACGATTTGAAGCCGGCCTGTGCGGTGGGCGACGACGAGCCGGACGACTTCCGGCCGAAGTGTACGGTGAAGGACGAATCGCCGAAGAAGTAGCGGCGCGATGTTCGGCAACGGAGGAAGCGGATGGCGGAGGATTACTTCGAAGGCGCGAAGCTGACTGTGGAAGCCGAGTTGGTCTCGAGCGGCAAACCCTATTCCGGACCGGTGGACGTGAAGTTCCTCAAGGGGTCGAAGGAACTGAAGAAAGAGACCGTCAACGCCACCGACGGCAAGTTCGACGCGCCGCTCGAGTACGTCGCGCCCGACGTCGAGAAGACCGAGAAGAACTACGACTTGTCGGTGATCTGCACTTACAAGAAGAAGAACAAGAAGCTGCTCAAGGCTACCATCTGGCCCAAGAAGGTGAAAGCCTATTTCCAGGACCAGGAGGAGACCAAGCTCTCCCATTGGGATTTCCTCGTCAAACAAAAGGGCGTGGACGACCAGGAACTCAGCGCGGAAGACGACGGCAAGGCCGAGATCACGCTGATGGCGCGCGCGGCGTACAGCATCAATGTCGAGGCTCCGTTCAGCATCAAGGACGACGAGCAAGTCACCAAGGGTGAGTATCGCGACCACATTGTCACCGTCAAACGGAACATCAAGGCCAAGTTCGTTACGCCGGATGTGACCAAGGCGCCGTACGAAACTGACAGCGATCATTCGCCCGCGGTGAAGCAGTGGGTCAACCGGGTGTCCGCCAATGCCAAGGATGTGGCGACGCATGGTTGCGATTCTTTCGGAAGCCGCATCGTATTCACGGTGAGCGCGGATCCGCCGGAGGATGGGCGCAAGGACGACAAGGTCTATTTCGAGGTCACCTTCGGCGACAAGAACAGCAAGCGGAACAACCCGAAGCGCGAAGTACTGACCACGCCCGCCGTCGAGGACCTCGAGTCGAAGTCGAGCGGCAAGAAACTCACCGGCCACGTGAAGCTGAAGGCCGACGGCGGCACGGCCGACTTCCAGGTGGAACTCGGAATCGCGGGCGGCGACACGTGCGAAGTGAAAATCGGCGGGACCGACGGCGTCAAGGACGCCAAGCTGAAGATCATCAACTGGCGGAAGATGTACGCGCAAGCGACCAAGCTCAGCACTTCGACAAAGCCCAGTCTGGCCTCCGCCACCGCAGGCATGAAGCCCGTGTTCATCGACTTCGAAGAGGACACGGGCGCGGCGGTGAACCTCACCGAAGGCGACGCCCCGGCGAACTCCGTCATGTCCGGGACCATCTTCGAGACGGGCGGCAAGGCGAAGGCGCTCGTGGTCGGGGACCACAACGCCGGCCCATTCAAGGCGAAGATGAAGTCGAAGTTCAAGACCAACAGTCTGCCCTGCGCGCACCTCATCTTCTGCGATTACCAGTACGACGCCAAGGACCGGGTGCACGATGTGACGCTTACCGTCGCCCCGGGCGACGAGATCGAATTCCCGCCTGAGAGCGGCTCGAACGTCCCCGGAGTATACGAGCCGGGCGGGAACGCTGGCGGTAAGGCCAAGTTCCTGAAGAAGGACATCCGCGACGGATCCGATCCGATCAAGAAGTGCAAGTGGAAGTCGACGGACGATGCCTCCAAGAACGGTACGGTGCCTGCGGACCACATCCTGGTGGACTGCACGAAGTACGGCAACTTCGTGCACATCAAAATGCCTGCCGCCGCCGTCGCCGAACTCGACGACGGCCACAGCATCGAAGTCGCTTTGAAAGTCGCTTACGCCGACGGCCCTTACAACGGCTGGTGCACAAACGGCGACCTGCACAACGTGATCGCGCTCGGACGAACCGACAAACGGATCTGCGGCACGATCGTTCATGAGTGCGGCCACGCGATCCAGCAGGCGGCGGAGACCGCGGGTTCTTTCCCCGGTCTGCCGGCGCCGCCGCACGACCGCCATTACACCGGCCGCGGACACTTCGGCCCGCACTGCGCCAAAGGCCTGAGCGCGTCGAAATACAACGGTGGCCAGGACATGAATACGATCAACGCCGGGGCTTCGTGCACCTGCATCATGTTCGGCAGCACGGGCGCGCGGACAACGGACTCCACCGAATTCTGCGACAAATGCGAGCCCTACGTGAAGGCGGTCGCGGTAGTCACGGTATCCACGACATGACACGCGGACGGGCCGTTGCGGCGATCTTCGCGCTAGCCGCTCTGGCGGCGGCCCAGCGCCCGTCCGCGCCCGCCCGGGCCACAAAGGAAGGCTTCATGGAACAGATGAGCGGTTCGAAAGCGTTCGACGTCCGGAATCCCACCGAGGAGTCGATGGATGGCGTCGCGGATATGATCCGCGAGCGCGGGAAGCTCGGCATCTACCTGCTCGGGCCGCGTTCACTCGCGCTGGACGAAGACTTCAAACTCCCGATCGCGATCTTCGATTTCTTTTCCGCGCAGGCTCGCGCCGGTTTGTTTCTGGCGGAACACGGCGCGCTGGTGGTCACCCGCGTTGAGAGCCGCGAGACCTTCGCCGCGCCCATCGGCGTGTGGAAGGAGCCCGTGGATCCCGCCGAGCGCCGGCCGCCGCCGCCCGCGAAACCGTCCACCGCGAAGGTCATGAAGCAATTCACACTGGATGCCCGGGAACGCGTCGACGCGCTGCCGTGGAGGGCGGGGACGTATTTGATCGACGTCATCCTGGCGGGCGAGAGGTCCAACCGCGTTCGCGCCGTAATGTCACCCGGCGCCCTTGCGGAAAAAGACCCGGCGGTCGCCGCGTTCC
>DALYJJ010000253.1:0-4685 GCA_031969915.1 Bryobacteraceae bacterium
ACCCGCATCACTCGTGGGAAGATGCCGCCCAGGCCCGCACTCGCAGCGACATTTGGGCTCGCCGCCGCCTGCTCTGGTCCCCTGACCCGTGGGACCCCGACCCGATCCCTCATCGCGACGAGGTCGGCTACGGCAACACGCGCCGCGGCGCGCTGATCACCGTGAAGGACATCGCGGGCGATCCCTGGGACGGCGAACTCGGGCGCTCGCGCCGCCGTTCGTTGAACCCATACTGAGGAGATGAAGCGTGCTGTTGTGCTCGCCCTCGTCCTTGCGCTCGCCGGTTTCGGCCAAGGACCTCGCAAGAGCGCACCGCGAAAGGAATCCAAGATGAGTCCGCAGCAGGTGGCCGATCTGGTAAAGCGCAACGACTGGCGCGTCCTCGACGCGCCTCAGGTCCTGACCCCGCAGGCCGGCGAGGCGCTCCTTCCTCTGGTCGGCGACCCGAATCCGCAAGTCCGCGAACTCGCCGTCAACGCGCTCAGCCTCACCGGCGGGCCCGCCGCCAAGCAAGGCTTCTACCGCGCCCTCCGCGACCGCATTGAGACCGTGCGCGCCGCGGCCATGAACCACCTCGAAAAAACCTACCAGGCCGAAGACCTTCCCAACCTCGCCCGCGAGTTCACCACCAACGATCACGAGTACGTCCGGGAACGCATTGCCATCATTCTCGGCCAATCCGGCGGCCCAGGCGCCGCGCCCTACCTCCAGGCCCAGTTGGCCAAAGAGCCCGATCCCGACGCCAGGCACGCCATCTCCATCGCCCTCGCGCGCCTCGGCGACCCCGGACAACAACAGGCGTGGATGGCCCGTTTCAACGACCAGAACCCGCAGTCCCGCGTGAAGGCGATCGAGGATCTGAAGTACATCCAGGACCGCAGGCTGCTCCCCTACATCGCACCCGCCTTCGACGATACCCGCATCGCGAAGAACGTCGGGCCGTCGCACGGGCCCTGGTACATCCGCATCTGCGATCTCGCTGTGCTCGTCCTGCAGGCCGTGCTCGGCCAGCCGTTACCCTTCCCGGTGGCGGAAACCACGCGTTACGACGCGCAGCAACTCGCGATGGCCAAGACCATCGTGGCCCAGATCCGCTAGCTTTCTTTCTTCTGCGGCTGGCCCCGCCAGAGCGACGTGTCCAGGCTCGAAACCGTGCTGTTCCAATCCACCTCGAGCCAGTCCATCCCAGGCGGCGTCCACTCAACGCCCTTCCCGTAGAGATGCAGGCGAACCCACATCCTGGGATAAGTGGCGAACCCCCTCAGAGTTTCGTCCTTGAAACTCGCGCTGATCGCGATCGTCTCTACCCGTCCGCTGGCGTCGCGGTGGACAGAGCCTGGGTACAACGGGAAATCTCCGCCGGTCTGCGTGACGGTATCGTTGGCTATGTCTACTTTGACCTTGAATCTTGCCGGGGGCCTCTTAAACGAGCGATGAGCCGTCGGATAGCTCTCCATCTCGATCTCGAAGATCGACGCCTCAGTGACGTAGCCGGGCGTGATCCAGAAGCCCTCCGTGGACCCCGATCCGATGCCGCTGTAGCCGCGCGCCTGGAACTGCGAAAGAAGCGCGATCAGGTGCTTCGCGTTATGCATGCCGTTGCCCGGACCCATGCCGCCCAGCGCCCACGGCGCGTCCCGGGCGATGTCCCCGTAGTCGTCACCCCAGATGCAGTGCTTCGCGAACTTCTCGTACGGGTTGTCGGAGAAGTAGATCGCCACCGCGCATCCCGCGAAGATCAGCACCGCGCCGATCGCCCCCACCGCCACGCCATACGGGCCGCCCCACGCCACCGACGTGAACAGCGTGCCCGAAAGCTGCGCCGCCAGCACCATCGCGCCCCCCACCGCCACCGTGCCCGCGCCCACCATCGAAATCGCGTTGCCTACCGTCTGCCCGTAGTCGTTCTTCACCATCGCGGCGTTCACCGCCGCCTCTTCGAACGCCACCATGTCGCAGATGCCCGACACCACGCTCGCCCCCGCCGCGAACGTCTTCAAGCCGCCCGCCAGCCCCTTCTTCGCCGCGTGCTCCGCCACCTCTGAGCCCAGGCTCGCCAGGTGCGCGCTCAAGTCCGCCGTGGCCCCCAGCACGCTCACCGCGCTCATGTCCATCGCGTACTTGTTGTCCATCCACGCCGAGAGCGCGTTCGAGAAGTTGATCACCTCCAGAACCGTGCCCACCGTCACCGTCAGGCCCTTCGCCACCCCCGCGTACTGCGCGTGGAGCTTCTCCACCTTCGCGGTTCCCACCTTCTGCAGCGCCTGCTCCAGTGACTTCTCGTCCAGCTCTTGAATCAGAATCGCGAACTTCCGCTGCGCTCCCGCCGACTGCCCGAAGCCCTTCGATAACTCGCCGATCTCCTTCGCGGTTTTCGTGTTCCGGTAAATCGTCTTCTGCCGGCCCACCAGGTTCTTGACGCCGATGCCTTCCAGGTACTGCCTGATGCGCGTGATCTGGTCCGGAACGTTCTGGTGCCGCAACCGCGCGAATACCGCCGGTACGATGTTCTCGAAGATGTTGATCGACGCGATCCATCCGTAACGGAAATCCCCGAACGCGAAGGGCCGGTCCGGCGGCGCGTCCGCGAAGATGTATTTCTTCGGAATCCGGTTCGCGTTCTCCGCCAGGTGCGCCGCCAGCCGCCGCCCCGGTTCCACCATCGTGATGTAGCTGGTGACGATACTCCAATGGATCAGCGCCGCCGACATCGCTTCGGCGCCCAGGTCCATCGCCGCCCGCTCCACCGTGATGTGCTCCGGTGAATCGACGCAGTGCGCCAGGTACGCCGCCGCCTGCTCCGCCTTCTTCCGGTACTCCTGCTCCTTCGTCTTGTAGTCGCTGACGAACGACCGCATCTTGCCCGTGTCGAGTTCGTCCTCGACATCCATCTTGTCGCCGTTCGCGATCCAGCTTTCCAGTACCCCCGCCACGAACAACTTCGCCTGCCGCTCCTCGTCCAGCCGCCACTCGTTCCACTTCGCCGCCGCCGGCAGGTAGAACTTGTCGTGGGCATCCATCGCCCAGCGGAACGGGTCCGGCGTCTCCACCAGGCCCTCGCCGGCCTGCGGAAACGTCTCTTCGATGGTCGCGTCCAGATCGCTGCTCTGCGTGCTGCGCAGCAGAAACTTCATCGCCGCCGGCGTCAGCCGGAACGGTGAGAGGAAAAACTTGTACCGGTTCTCCTGGCCCTTGGGGCCCGGGTCCAGCGGAATGTATCCCGTGGTCTTCGCCTTCAGCTTCCGGGCTGCATTCTCCTGGTCCGGGTTGGGACTCAGCAGGTACTCCCACTTGCCTTCCTCGATCGCATGGATCTCAGCGAAGAACGCGCCGCCGAACACGATGTAGATCCACTTGTCGAGGATCGCTTCGCTCTTGTTCCCCGGGTACAGCAACTCGCGCACGCGCACGCGCAAAGTGCGATCGAGCGTCACCAGCCCCGCCCCGTCCTCGTCCTTGCACGCGAAGACGTTGCCCGCTTTGATCGCGGCGTTCGGGTCGAAACACTCGCGGCGGTAGTCCCACCGCTCCTGGGGCTTCGAACGGCAGGAGAAGCTGCCGCTCTTCAATTCCACTACCGGTTCGACGATCTCCGCCATGAGCGTGGGCCCGGCGCGTCAGGCGCCGTGGACCTCCTTCAGCTTGTCGATCGTCGCCTGGTCCGGTCCGTCCGCGGGCTCCAGTTCGTACTTCGCGCGAAACTCGTTCAAAGCGTTCTTGGTGTCCTCATCCATCGCGCCGCTTTCCGGGCATTCAATCCCCAGGTTCCGCAGCCGCTGCTGAATGCCCGTGACTTCCGTGATCGGGTTCAGATACCCGAGGTTAATGGTGTGCTCCTCCACCAGGTTGTCCACGTACAGCTTCAACACCCCGCGCTGCACGCCGGGCGGCACCGGCAGTGAGAGGTAGCCGTCGCCGTCGGTCTTGCCGCGGTGCGTCTTGCCGTCCACATCGAAGGTCCAATCGATGTCCCTGCGCGGCTTGTCGTGCGCCATCATCCGCAGCCGGACCTTCGACGGCACCCCCTTGCGACGGTACGTGTGAAGCTGGTCCGTGGCCGCGTCCTTCTCGCCGGGCGCCTTCTCCGGCACCACCACCACGTCCCCGTCCATGAGTACGTTCGGGTTCTTCCGCAGATTCTTTAACTGCGCGTTCGGCCCGTACTGCCAGACCTTCCCCCAGAAGTGCCCGTACTTGTCTGCGATCGACGCAATGCAATCGCCCTTCTGCACCCGGTGCTGAATGTCCGCCACGTCAGCCCTGCTCCCACGCGTCCTGGTCGAGATTCGGGAAGCTCACTTTGCACGTGCCGGGGTCGATGTTGCTCACCTTCGCGTAGCCGTTCTCATCGAGCGTGCCGTCGGCGACGGTAGTGCCGTCCGGCAGCGTGATCTTGTACGCTTCGCCAGGCACGGGATTCCCGTCCTCGTCCACCAGCTTGATCTCGATGAAGTGCGTCTTGTCCTGGTTCTCCGGATCGTTCGGGTTGTGCGTCGGAGCATCGCTCGCGGGAGATTGGTTGCGCGCCGCCGCTGCCGCTGCTGCCGCCGCCGCTGCCGCCGCTCCGCCAATCACGCCGAGTTCCATCGAGGTTTGCTGTCCCGCCTCCGCCGACGAGGAAACCGCCTCGCCCTTGGCGTCGTCCACGGCCTCGTACACGCGCTCCACCGTGAAGCCGTGCTCCG
>DALYJJ010000254.1:0-4593 GCA_031969915.1 Bryobacteraceae bacterium
CGCCTACCAGTACTACTTCCAGGAGCAACCCCGGTATTCGACGGTGCTCGAAGTCTATGGGCAACCGGTGTTCGACGGGCTCGGGATGACCTCGGGGACGTCGACGCAGGTAGCGGCGTACGGGGCCACGGCGCCGGACGGGACGCACGAATACGAAGTGAAGACGCGGGTCTGGAAGGGGAGCCACACGGCTGCGCAGGTGCATTACCTGCGCGCATCGCACGCGGACCCGACCCAGGGTAGTTTCTACAAGGTGGGCTATAGCTGGGGCACGGTGACGATCCATCGTGTACTGAACGGGAGTTGGGCGCAGCTTTGCTCGGCGAGCGCGCCGTTGCCGGACCAAGCGGTGCTGCGGTCGCGGATCGCGGACGGATACATCGAGACGTTCCTGAACGACGAGTATGTGTGCGGCGCGTACGATACGGCAATCGCGTCGGGGCGGCCAGGAGTGGGCATCGGCTACATCGACGACATGAACCCGGCGAGGATTCTGGAGATCTGGTTCGGGCCGAGGGACGGGGTGGGGCCGCAGGGGGTGGATCGCAACAAAGTGCGATCGTACGCGCTGCCGAACTCGGTGGAGCTATCGTGGCAGCCGGCGCAGGACGACGCCAATGGAATCGGGGTCTGGCTGTACGAGATCTTCCGGGACGGCGTGTACCTGGGCTTCACGGGGAGCCCGAATTTCTCCGAGGCCGTGCTGCAGCCCTCGACGACGTATACCTATGGGTTGCGGGCGATCGATTTTCATCGGCGCTGGGGGGCGCTGACCAACTTCACGGTGACGACGCCGCCGGCGGGGTCGATCGACGCGCGGCAGATCGGAGTGAGGCCGGGGCAAGCCTATTGGGGGACGGCGGGCGAGCAGATCGACATGCGCTCCGGGAACCTGAACTACACGCTGCCGCTGCTGACCGCGCAGGGAAGGAACGGCGGCAAAGTCACGTTCGGGCTGACGTACAACTCGCAGATGTGGCGGCAGGATCCATCGGGGACGTGGAAGCTGGGAGTGGACACGGGCTACGGGTTCGGGTGGCGGCTGCTGGCGGGGTCGGTGACGCCGATGTGGCGGGATTTCTGGACGGTGAACCACTACGTGTACACGGATTCGACGGGGGCGGAGCACCGGTTGGACGTGAACACGAGCGGAGTGTGGACGTCGAAGGAATACGGGGTGTACGTTTCGTATGTGGCGTCGTCGAACCGGCTGTATTGGAACGACGGGAGTTACTGGGTGCTGGGGTGCGTGGCGCGGGGGGACGAGCAGGACGCGGGGACCCGGTATCCGACCCAGATGACGGACAAGGACGGGAACACGGTGTATGTGCGGTATCTGCCGTGGAATAACTACGGGGCGATGGCGAACAGTTCGAGCCGGATTGCGGAGATCGAGGATGTGCGCGCTGCGTGGGTGAACGGGGTGTACAAGACGTACACGCTGAGCTACGCGTGGGACGCGGCGAATTCGGCGCGGATCACCGGGATTCAGAACCACATTGGGACGAGCGAGAGTTACACGTTCGGGCTGGAGCTGAATAAGCCGCTGCGGTCGCCGTTCGTGCCGAGCCAGGATTTCGGGACGACGCGGCACCTGGGGTGGGTAAGCAACGGCGCGGGCCAGACGACGGGGTTTACCTATCATGGGGACACGTTCGAGCTGGCGTATGTGTACACGCCGACGGGCGGGCATTTGAACTGGACCTATATGCCTTTCACGTTCACGGGCGGGCGGACGTACCGCGAAGTGCAGAACCGGGAGGTGCTGCACAAGCCGGGCGGGCCGGCGGCGCCGCGGTTCTCGATCGTGAGGGATCCGAGCGACGCGGGACGGACCGCGCACCGGGACGGGAAACTCCGCGACGACACCGGGCTTTGGGAGCGTACCTACTCGTATGTTACCGATGCCGGTCCGTATCTGGGCTTGTATCAGACCTATCAGCAGAGGGCAGCCGGGGCGCAATACGCGGTGTATGCGTTCTCGCTGGTGTTCACGCAAGACGCGAGCGGGCGGCCGTATGTCTGGAGAAAGACGACGTCCCTCGACGAGGCCCAGCCCTACCAGAAACTCAGTTGGACGGATCAGGCGCTGGACGTATACGGCAACCTGACGGGCGTGGCGCAGTACGACTATGCCAGCAACCTGGTGCGTTCTTATTCGAATACGTTCGTGACGGGTAGTTCTTACCTGAACGTGTTTCGCCGGAACCTGCTGTCGAGCGCTTCGGTGACGCAGGGCGGGCAGACGATCACGCTCGCGCAGAACAGCTACGACGGGACGCCGGTGGGGTTCAGCGACCCCACGCCGTGCGGCACGGGGTTCAGCCGGAACTACGTGACGGCGGCGGCGCCGCTGGGCCTGGTGACGCAGCGCACCGGGCCGGGGATGGTGCGGAACTTCCGGTATCACGCCGGGGGCGCAGTGTGCGGGGTGAACGACGGGAATGGGTACGAAGAGCGGTATCAGGTGGCGGGGAACGCGGGGGCGGTGTCGAGCGCGCAGCCGAACCAGACGGCGGCGCTCGAGAGTTCGTTTACGTACACGCCGGCGATGGCGCTTTCTACGGCCACGGGACCGAACGCGGTGACGACTTCGATTGTGTACGACGGGGTGTCGCGGCCGACGGAGGTGACGACGAAGTTTGGGGCGAAGGTGACCTATGAGTATTCGAACTCGCCGGCCTGGAGGAAGGAGACGATCAACGGGCGGTGGAAGAAGACCTGGGTGGACGGGTTTGGGCGGGAGACGAAGATCGAGCGCGGGGATGCGGCGGCGACGAAGTCGGTGAAGGAGTTTGAGTACGGGCCGTGCGCGTGTTCACCGATCGGGAAGCTGTCGCGGGAGTCCAACTGGTATGCACCCGGGCAGACGCCGGTGTGGACGGTCTACGAATATGACGTGGCGGGCCGCACGAAGAAGGTGACGCTGCCGGACGGCAGCAAGACCGAGACCGTGTACGAAGGGAACACGGTGAAGGTGACGGACGCGGCGGGGAAGTGGAAGAAGACGGTGACGGACGCGCTGGGGAACCTGGTGCAGGTGGAGGAACCGAATCCGGCGGGCGGGGTGTACTACACCTACTACGCTTACAATGCGCTGGACAAGATGACCACGGTGACCATGCCTCGGGACGGGGTGACGCAGGTGCGGACGTGGAGCTACAATGCAGTCACGCAGCGGCTGGACAGTGTGACCATGCCAGAAACCGGAACCACCTCATATCTGTACAACGCCAACGGGACGGTGCAACGGGTGACGCGCGGGAACGGGCGGTATGTGACGTTCGAGTATGACAGTCTGAAGAGGATCACGAAGAAACGGCCGGACGGGTTTGATCCGAATGAGTGCAAAGTGGTGGAGTACGTCTATGGCGGCGATGGGAGCCAGTTCAACGCGGGGCGGGTGACGGAGATCCGGTATGGGGCGACCAGTCCGTATTGTCCGCACGCTCCCACGGAGATGTTCACGTACAGCAAGCCGGGGCAGGTGATCTCGAAGCGGCTGGAGATGCGGAACACGCAGGGGACGGTGAATCCGTCCTACCAGCAGCATTATGGTTATGACAACGAAGGCCGGCCGACGTCGATGAGCTACGACAGCATGGGCAGGCCGTACTCGGGGAGTTTTGTCGAATGGGTGACGTACGGCCCGGGTGACGAAGTGTTGAGCATGCGGCGGGTGAATCAACTGGTGCAGTTGGAGAGCCGGAGTTACAATTCGCTGCTTCAGTTGACACGGCACACGGTCACGAATGCCGCTATTGGGACGCTGGCGGACTTCGAGTACACCTATCCGGGCGGTGGGGCTAACAACGGCCGGATTAGTAAGTTCAAGGACCATGTCACGGGCGAAGAGGTGAACTACGGGTACGATTCGCTGAACAGATTAGTCAGCGCCTCGACGACGGGGCCGGAGTGGGGGCAGTCGTTCTCGTTCGATGGGTTTGGGAATCTGCTGGCGGAGAACGTGACGAAGGGCAGCGCGCCGTATTACAACCTCTCGGTGAACGCGGCGACGAACCGTGTGAATTCGTGGTCCTACGATGGAGCCGGGAACGTGACGGGCGTGCCCGGAGCGACGATGGCCTATGACGCCGAGAACCGGGTTGTGTCGTCGGTGCATGGGACGCTGGGGACGGAGACGTACGGGTATTACGCGGATAACAAGCGGATGAAGAAGGGCTCGAACTATTTCTTCTGGAATCCGGATGGGACGCTGCAGGCGGAGCTGGAGTATGTGGAGACGCTGCAGCCGGGGCAGTATGAGTTCCGGACGGTGAAGACGTACGTGTATTTCGCGGGGCAGATGGTGGATGGCGGGCTTCGGGACCGGCTGGGGAATGTGCGGGCGCGGTTGGCGAGCGGGATCGGGGTGGCGAGCCGGCATTCGTATTTCCCCTACGGGCAGGAGCGGGTGGCGACGGCGAACGACGCGTTCAAGTTTACGACGTACTTTCGGGATGCGAAGACGGGGTTCGATTACGCGGATCAGCGGTATTATGCGAATCAGTGGGGGAGGTTTTTGACGGGGGATCCGTATGAGGCGAGCGGCGGGGCGTCGGAGCCGGGGAGTTGGAACCGTTTTGGGTATGT
>DALYJJ010000255.1:0-1345 GCA_031969915.1 Bryobacteraceae bacterium
GGCCCGCCGCCACCGCGTCCGGTTTGATAATGCCAAACGTCAACTGACTCATAGTCTGCTCTTGACCTTCTCTCCAATGTCCGCCGGCGTGTCGCACACCGTAATCCCGGCGTCCTGCAAGGCCGCAATCTTGTCCGAGGCCTTGCCCGAGCCGCCGCTGATGATCGCCCCGGCGTGCCCCATGCGCCGCCCCGGCGGCGCCGTCTGGCCCGCGATGAACCCGATCACCGGCTTCTTCACATTCGCTTTCACGTAGGCCGCGGCCTCTTCTTCCGCCGTGCCCCCAATTTCGCCGATCATCACAATGGCGTGCGTGTCCGGGTCTTCGTTGAATAACCGCAGCGCGTCCGTGTGCGTCGTGCCGATGATCGGATCGCCCCCGATGCCGATGCACGTGGACTGTCCGATTCCCAGCCGCGTGAGTTGATCCACGGCCTCATAGGTCAGCGTGCCCGAGCGCGACACCACGCCCACCGCGCCGGCCTTGTGGATGTGCCCCGGCATGATCCCGATCTTGCACTCCCCGGGCGTGATGATGCCCGGGCAATTCGGCCCGATCAGCCGCGTCTTCTTTCCCTTCAGGAACTCCCAGGCCCGCACCATGTCCGCCGCCGGGATGCCTTCGGTGATGCACACCACCAGGGCCACGCCCGCGTCGGCCGCTTCCATGATCGCGTCGGCCGCAAACGGCGGGGGCACGAAGATCACGCTCGCGTTGGCGCCGGTTGCAGCCACGCACGCCGCCACCGTGTCGAACACTGGCCGCTCCAGGTGCTGCTGTCCGCCGCGCCCCGGCACCACGCCGCCCACCACGTTAGTCCCGTAGGCCATCGATTGCTGCGAGTGAAAGGTCGCTTCGCGGCCCGTGAAACCTTGCACCATCAGGCGCGTGTTCTTGTTCACCAGCACGCTCATGCCGCCACCCCCCGGGCCAGCGCCACTACCTTCTGCGCGGCCTCCTTCATATCGTCGGCGCTCGTGAAGCTCAACCCGGACTCGGCCAGGATCTGCTTGCCCAACTCCACGTTCGTCCCCTTCATCCGCACCACGATCGGCGCCTGGATGTTCAGTTCCCGCGCCGCCGCCACCACGCCGTTGGCCAGCGTGTCGCAGCGCAGAATGCCGCCGAAAATATTAATCAGAATCGCCTTCACGCTCGGGTCCAGCAGCAGGATGCGCAGCGCGTTCCGGATCTGTTCCGCGTTCGCGCCCCCGCCCACGTCCAGGAAGTTCGCCGGTGAGCCGCCCGCGTACTTGATGATGTCCATCGTGGCCATCGCGAGCCCGGCGCCGTTGACGAGGCAGCCGATCGTGCCGTCGAGCGGGATGTACGCGAGGTCCATCG
>DALYJJ010000255.1:1355-4475 GCA_031969915.1 Bryobacteraceae bacterium
GCACGCCACGTTGCCTTCCAGCTTGATGTAGTTCAGCCCGAACTTCGAGGCTTCGACTTCGAGCGGGTCTTCTTCGTTCAGGTCGCGGAGTTCGAGCAGATCTTTGTGCCGGTAGAGCGCGTTGTCGTCGATCGTGATCTTGGCGTCCAGCGCCACCACCCGCCCGTCGGAGGTCAGGATCAGCGGGTTGATCTCGGCGAGCGAGGCGTCGATCGCCTCGTAGGCCTGCGTGAGTGCAGTCATCATCTTCACCGCCGCGTTCACGCTGTCCGCGGGCACGCCCATCCCGAACGCCAGCTTCCGCCCCTGGTACGGCGAGAGTCCCGCGCCCGGCTCGATGGTCTCTCTCAGAATCTTCTCCGGCGACTTCGCGGCCACCTCTTCAATGTCCATGCCGCCTTCGGAGGAGGCCATGAAGACCAGCTTGCCTTGCGCGCGGTCGAGCGTGATACCCAGGTACAGCTCCCGCTCGATCGGAAGCGTCTCTTCGACCAGCAGCCGCTGCACCAGCCGGCCCTCGGGTCCTGTCTGGTGCGTCACCAGCGTCATCCCCAGGATCTTCCCGGCCAGCGTCTCCGCTTCGGCCGCGTCCTTGGCCAGTTTCACTCCGCCGCCTTTGCCCCGCCCGCCCGCGTGAATCTGGGCCTTCACCACTACCTTGCCGCCCAGCTTCTCCGCCGCCTGCCGCGCTTCCGCCACCGTGAACGCGACTTCGCCGCGCGGCACCGGCACGCCGTATTTCGCGAGGATTGCCTTCGCCTGGTACTCGTGTATCTTCATGTCACCCTGCCGGACCACACTTCACGTCCCGCGCCCGCCCGCTCAACCGCCCGGGCCGCGCGCCGGAGAGACTGGTCCATTCCCGCTGTCTTGAACAAGCCGCCGCAGACGCCTCCCGGCCAAACCGCAAGCCGGTTCCCACGCCTGTGCTAATATTGGGAAAAATCCAAAAAACCACTATATCATGCCGCTTTTGCCGTACCTTCATCGGGTCGCCAGCCGTGAAAATCTGCCCGCGCACGACGCCCAGCAGGCCATGCTCGCCATCCTCGATGGAACGGCCACTTCGCCGCAGATCGCCGCTTTCCTCGTCGCCCTGAAGATGAAGGGCGAAACCTCGGATGAGATCCTTGGCTTCGCCCGCGCCATGCGCGCCCGCGCACCCCGCGTTCCCGTGCCGCCCGATGCGCGCCCGCTCATCGATACCTGCGGCACCGGCGGCGACGGCCAGGGCACCTTCAACATCTCCACTCTCGTCGCGTTCGTCGCCGCCGGCGCCGGCGTCCGGGTCGCCAAGCACGGCAACCGCTCCCTCTCCGGCCCCTGCGGCAGCGCCGACCTCCTCGAAGCCCTCGGCGTCAAGGTCACGCTCACCCCCGAACAGGCCGCCGACTGCCTCGCCGCCACGGGCATCGCTTTCCTCTTCGCCCCCGCGCTCCATCCCGCGATGAAGCACGCGCAGCAGGCACGAATCGATCTCAAGATGCGGACCGCCTTCAACCTCCTCGGCCCGCTGACCAACCCCGCCGGGGCGACCGCGCAACTGGTGGGCGCGCCCTCGCCCGCCGCCGCCGACCTCATGGCCAAGGCCCTCGCCTGTCTGGGCCTGCAGAAGGGCTTCGTCGTACACGGCTCCGATGGCCTGGACGAAATCACGACCACCGGTCCCACCTTCGTCCTCGAAGTGTCGAAGGGCGCCATCGCCGACCATACCCTCACGCCCGAGGATTTCGGCGTCCCCCGTGCCCGCCCCGAGGACCTCAAGGGCGCCGGAGTCGACGAAAACACCTCGATCGCTCACGCCGTCCTGAAGGGGGAACCCGGCCCCCGCCGCGACATTGTTCTCGTGAACGCCGCCGCCGCCCTGGTCGCCGCCGGAGTCGCCCCTGCCTTCCCCGATGGCGTCGCCCTGGCCGCCCAATCCCTGGACTCCGGCGCCGCGCGCGAAAAGCTGGCTGCCCTCGCCGCCTTCACCGCCCGGCTCTAGACGATTCGCCTTCCGGTCCATCATCATGGATCTGCATCCTATGTCCGATTCGCAATCCTTATCGACTTCCGTCCTTCTCCATATCTCCAATCTGCTGTCCGTTCCTCTCAAGAGCCTCACCTCGACGATCGCGCTCCTGGACGAAGGCGGAACCGTTCCCTTCATCGCCCGCTATCGCAAGGAGGTCACCGGTTCGCTCGACGAAGTGCAGATCGGCGCCGTGCAGGAGAAACTCGCCTACTTCCGCGAACTCGAAGAACGGCGCGCCACCGTCCTGCGGTCCATCGACGAGCAAGGCAAACTCACTCCGGAGTTGAAGGCGAAGATCGAAGCCTCGCTTGAGAAGAACGAACTCGAAGACCTGTACCTGCCCTTCAAACCCAAGCGCCGCACCAAAGCATCCATCGCGCGCGAAAAGGGCCTCGAGCCCCTTGCCCGCTTCCTCTACGACCAGGAGCCGGGCCCGGATACGCTCGAGACCATGTCCACACGGCACCTCAACGATGCCGTCCTTACAACCGGCGCCGCGCTCGAAGGCGCCCGCCACATCATCGCCGAATGGATCAGCGAAGACGCCGCCTTCCGCAAGGCCGTGCGCCAGGAAATGCTCGCCGGCGGCATCGTGGTGAGCCGCGCCATCGAGGGCGCCGAAGACCCCGAGGGCAAGTACAAAATGTACGCCGACTACCGCGAGCCCGCCGCCAAAATCCCGTCCCATCGCATGCTCGCCATCCGCCGCGGCGCCAAGGAAGGCGTGCTCTCCTTCGAGATCGAACTCGACCCGTCCGGCCCGCTCTCCCACCTCAAAAGCAAGATCCTGCGCCAGCCCGGCGAGTGGACGCCCCACCTTGTCGAAGCCATCGAAGACGCCTACGAGCGTCTGCTCAACCCGTCCATCCAGACCGAGGTCCGCCTGGAACTGAAGGAACGATCCGACGACGAGGCGATCCGCGTGTTCCGCAAGAACCTCGAGGATGTGCTGCTCGCCGCGCCGGCCGGCCAACTCGGGGTCCTGGCCGTCGACCCCGGCCTTCGCACGGGCTGCAAGATCGCCGTCGTCGACGACACGGGCCGCTTCCTGGAGCACGGCGTCATCTACCCGCTGGAACCCCGGAACGATGTCGCCGGCTCCG
>DALYJJ010000256.1:0-4470 GCA_031969915.1 Bryobacteraceae bacterium
CTTATTGTGGACGAAGCGGACGGAGCGCGTCGAGCGGGCGGGCTGGGGCCGGGTCCGCAACGGCTTGATGGGTCAACAACTGAGACTATTTCTCGTGTAGGGCTCTTGCTGACGCTCCTTCTGCTCGAGACTGTGATACTCTCGCGAAAGATTCACGGGTGACCCATGATCGTCTCGTTCTCCGTTTCCAATTACCGGTCGTTCCACCAGGAGGAAACACTTTCGCTGGTTGCCAGCAAGCGCTTGGAATCGCACCCCGGGCACGTGTCTCCCATCCCCGCGTCCGACCAAGGCGTGCTCAGAGCAGCCGTCTTGTATGGCGCGAACGGAGCCGGCAAATCGAATCTGTTCAAGGCCCTACATTTTATGAAGTCGCTGGCGGTACGAGTTCCCTCCAACCCGGTGGGCGCACGGCGCGACGTGTTTCGCCTCAGTGACGGGTCCGCGCCAACCGTGCTGGATTTGCAGTTCATCGCCAACGGCCAGTTGTACCGCTACGGTGTGGAACTCGATGATCGCTTCGTTCGAGGGGAATGGTTGTTCCGTTTGAATCGCGGGCGCGAGCTTCGCGTTTTTGAACGGGAGACCGCGGAGTCGGGTTCGGTCACGGTTCGGCACGTTTGGCGGAAAGACAAGTTGAGGGCTTTAGCCACGGTTGGCGGCCCCCCGCATCAGACCTTCCTGTCGAGCGTGTGCGCCAATTTGCAGAAGCCCGACATGGACCCCCACCTGCGGGCGACCGCGGATTGGTTTGCGAAGCACCTCCAACTGATACCGCCGGGCGCTACGTTCTCCGGCTTGCCCACCGTCCTGGAAGGGGACACTCCCTTTCGTGAGTTCGCGGCTTCATTCCTACGCGCGGGGGCAACCGGACTAGAGGATCTCGCGGTGGAAGCCGCCGACTTCGACTGGCAGGAGTTTGAGCGGATCGTTCCGGAGGTCGTGAAGCGATTATCCGAGCAGCCGCAAAGCTCTCAGGAATCGACGGAGCTCCTCACGGTCGATGACGGTGTGGACTTTCACGTAGCGGCGGGCGCGCGGCGCTGCAAGAGAATCATGGTGAAGGGCGTACATCTGAACGCCGCTGGCCGGCCCGTGAAGTTTCCGCTCACGGAGGAATCGGACGGTACAATCAGGTTGCTGAACCTCGTGCCGGCGCTCCACCGGCCGGCGGTCTACTTCATCGACGAGATCGATCGCAGTCTCCACCCGATCCTCGCGAGAGAATTCCTCAGCTACTTCCTGCGTCACTCTCCCGCTGAGAGCCAGTGCCTCACGACAACCCACGAGTCCGGTCTCCTCGACCAGGATTTGCTGCGCCGCGATGAGATCTGGTTCGCGGAGAAGGACTCGGGTGGGGCGACGCACCTATACTCGCTGCTCGATTTCAACGTCCGCAACGATCTGGAGATCCGCAAGCACTACCTGCAGGGCCGCTTCGGCGCAGTCCCTTTCACCGCGCCACTTGAGAACCTCATGCCGACTCCAGAGCAGAAAGCATGACCTATGGCAGCCGTCGCCCGCGCCCGCTCGTTCGAGATGCGGAAACACTGCGCGATACGCGGTTGTTCATCGTGGCGACGGATGACACCTATGCACCCCTCCAGTACTTCAGCTTCTTTCAACTGAGCCGCGTACAGGTTCATGTGGTTCCATCCCGAGCCGGACGCTGCGATGCCAACACGGTCCTTGATGCCCTCTTGGATTTTGATGCAGAGGACGGGGATGAGCGCTGGCTGCTCCTCGATTGCGACCACTTCACACAGGGCACGCACCTACGTAGCTTCAGGACAGCGCTTACGAAAGCTCGAAAGGCCGGCGTTTCCGTCGCCCTGAGCAGGCCGTGTTTCGATCTCTGGCTCCTCCTGCACCACTGCGATGCGTCAGACCTGGCAGACTTCGAAGATTGTCCGCACATCATCGAATCGCTGCGTGAACGCCTCGGCGCATACAACAAGACCAGGTTGCGGATGAAAGACTTCCCACCGTCTGCGGTCGCGAGGGCGATCGTTGCGGCCCGCAGCTTGGACGAGTCCGTGGGCGGCGGGGACATACCGCAGAGCAACACGACTCGCGTCTACCGGCTGTGGCTCTCGATTCTACGGGAGTCGTTGCCCAGGCAACTGCCGCCGGAACTCGCCTCACTTCGCGATCGCGCCTGAGCGCAAGCGAAGGAGCACTCCGGCTATTCCACCAACTCGCTCGCCGGCCGGCTCAGGCGGCGGACAGCGCGGCCATTACGCCGCGCATATAGCTGAGCGACTTCGCCATCCCCGGGTAGGGATCGTCGGCGTTGATCTCATACTCGAGCATCACGCCGCCCGTGTATTTCATCTTCTGCAACTGGCGGAAGAGCGCGACGATGGGCATCTTACCATCGCCGACGTCGCACTGCGAATCCTTGTCCATCAGGTCGCGCAGGTCCTTGACGTGGAGATCGAGCAGGCGCGGGCCGGCCTCTTTCGCGGCCTCTACGATATCCGTGCCGGTGCGTGTGGTGTGGCCGATGTCCAGGCAGAGGCCGACGCGCGGATCCATGTTCCGGATCGCGGCGAGCACGCTCTGGGGCGTCGGGAAGTGCTTGTCCTCCGGCCCGTGATTGTGGATCGCGACCTTGATGTTGTACTCCTTCACCAGCTTCTCGATCATGGGGACGGTGGCGGCGCTGGGGGCGATCACAAGCATCGGGATGCCCGCGCCCTGCGCGTACTTGAAGTAGAAGCGCAGGTCCTCCATGTCCTCCTTGGTCATGGTGTTGTTTCCGGCCGAGAGCGCGGCGATGCCCGCCTTCTTGAAGTCCGCCATGCCCCGCGTCAACTCCTCCGGCGTGCTCCGGTAGGGCAAGTGCATTTCCTTGATGCTGACCTTGTCGACGCGCAGCTTCTTGAGAATGGCGAGCGCGCCGGGACGCGTGAAGTTACGGAGCGAATAGGTGGCGACGCCCAGGGAGAAGCCGGGCTCAGCGGCGGAAGCAGTCTGGGAGATTCGCGGCGCCAGCGCGGCGGCGGCGCCCGCGGCGAACAGCCCGCGGCGGGAGAAGCGGTGCGTCATGTCTGAAATCATATCGCTTCCAGTTCCTCTTCGAGCAACTGCTTCCGGTAGAGGCCGGCGTAGTAGCCGCCGGCGGCGATCAGTTCTTCGTGGGTGCCCTCCTCCGCCAGGCGGCCGTGCTCCAGGACGAAGATCCGGCTCGCGCCGCGCACGGTGGAGACGCGGTGCGAGACGAGAATCGTGGTGCGGCCGCGCATGAACTCTGCGAGGGCGCGCAGGATGGTCTCCTCGGTGAGCGTGTCGACGCTCGAGAGCGCATCGTCGAGCACGAGGATTTTCGGATTGCGGAGCAACGCCCGCGCGATGGCGGCGCGCTGCTTCTGGCCTCCGGAGAGGGTCAGGCCGCGTTCGCCGACGGCGGTCTCCAAGCCTTGCGGAAAGGTCTCGATGTCGGGAGCGAGTCCGGCGATCCGGGCGGCGCTGAGGATCTCTTCCGGCGGCGCGCCGTTCACGCCGAAGGCGATGTTCTCCGCCAGGGTCGCACTGAAGAGGAAGGTCTCCTGGGGCACGAAGCCGATGAGGGACCGAAGTTCCTCCACCGACCGCCGGCGCAGGTCGACGCCATCCACCAGAACCTCGCCCTCGGTGGGATCGATCAAGCGCGGAATCAGTTGCAGCAGGCTGCTCTTGCCGCTACCCGTGTGGCCGACGATGGCCACGGTCTGGCCGGCGGGGATGCGCAGCGATACGCCGTCCAGGGCCGTGCCGGTGGGGTAGCGAAGCGTGACTCCGCGGAACTCGATTTCGCCGCGAAAGGCCGGGCCCGAGAGCACCGGCGAGGGCGGGCTCGCGATAGCCGGCACCTGGTTTCTCAGTTCGTTGATGCGCGCGAGCGACGCGGCGCCCCGCTGCATCAGGTTCACCACCCAACCGAGCGCGATCATCGGCCAGACGAGCATGCCCATGTAGGTGTTGAACATGACGAAGGCGCCGAGCGTGATGGAGCCGTTCAACAACCGGTAGCCGCCGGCCCAGAGGACGATCAGGAAGCCGACGCCCACCAGGCCCTGGAGCGTGGGCATGAACATTCCCGAGAGGCGGGCGAGGCCGATGTTCTGCGCGATGAACTCGCGATTGAGCCGTTCGAAGTGGGCCAGTTCGGCGTCCTCCTGCACGTAGGCGCGGACCACGCGCACACCGGAGATGTTTTCCTGGACGCGGCTGGAGAGGTCGGAGAACATGGCCTGGATCTTCTCGAAGCGGTCGTGAATGCGCTTGCCGAAGGCCATCACCACCAGGCTGATCACGGGTGCGGGCAACAGGGAAGCGAGAGTCAGAGGCAGATCGACGGAGGCCATCACGGCGATGACGAACGCGAAGGTGACCACGGTCTCGGTCCAGTACATCACCCCGGGACCGAGCATCATGCGCACGGCGTTGAGGTCGGCATTGAGCCGCGCCGCGTGTGTGGCGAACCTG
>DALYJJ010000257.1:0-4176 GCA_031969915.1 Bryobacteraceae bacterium
CGCCCCCGCCCCCCCCACCGGCCGCCTGTACCAGAACCCGACCAAGGAGAACCTCTCGCCGCGCATCGGCGCCGCCTGGGACGTCTTCGGCGACGGCACCACGTCGCTGCGCGGCGGCTACGGCCTGTTCTTCATCACCAACAACAACCAGCACCTGATTGTCACGGTGACCAACCCGCCGGCCACGCCGCGCATCATCATCAACAACCCGACGTTCCCCGTGCCGCCCTTCGAACGCGGCATCGGCAACTCGATCCGCCCGGTGCAGTGGGACCTGCGCAACCCGCGCGTGCATCAGTGGAATCTCAACCTGCAGCGCCTGCTGCCGGCGAACACCGTGATCACCGCCGGCTACGCGGGTTCGCGCGGCCGATTCCTGTTGCGGAACTACGACGCCAATATCCCGCAGCCGCAGCGCCTGGCGGACGGGACGCTGTTCTGGCCCGCGGGGATCCCCCGCCCCAATCCGGCCTTCGGCACGGTGGAACTGAAGGCGAGCGACGGGGACTCCTGGTACAACGCGTTTCTGCTCGACATCCGCAAGCGCTTCGGCCGCGGCTTCTCCGTGCAGAGCAGCTACACGCTTTCGCGGAACATCGACACCGGCCAGGGTGCGGTGTTCTTTTCGGATTCCACCAACGGCACCATCTCCGCGCTCCCCGAATATCCGAAGTTCGGCTTGAATTACAACCGGGGGCTCGCCGACTTCCACGCCAAGCACAACTGGGTGGGCAATTTCCTCTGGGACCTGCCCCTGGGCGGGGGCCGTGTGCGCAACGGCTGGCAACTGGCGGGCATTATGAACGTGCGCAGCGGAAATCCGCTCACGGTCTTTGTTTCGCGCAACCGCTCGCGGTCGCAATGGAACCCGTCGATCGGTCCGAACCAGGGCCTGGACCGCCCCAGCATGGCGGCGGGCTTTACGCACCAGAGTGCGGTGGCGGGCACTCCCGACGCGTGGTTCAATCCGAAGGCGTTCGTTCTGCAGCCGGCGGGCACACTCGGCAATCTCGGGCGCGGAGCGCTCATCGGTCCGGACCTGCGTTCCTTCGACCTCGCTCTGTCCAAGACCACCCGCCTCAGCGACCGCGTGGGCGCTCAACTCCGCCTGGAGGCTTTCAATATCCTCAACCGGGCGAATTTCGGCATTCCGCTCCTGCAGGGTTTTGAAGGCGCTGTGGATAATGAAGCACCTCGCGCCACTCTCGGCCGCATCAGAAACACTGTCACCTCCTCGCGGCAGATTCAGCTAGGATTGAGGATCAGCTTCTAAGCGGACACACATGGCGGAAAGGCAGAAGAAATCGATGGTCTGGGTGATCTTTGCACTCTGTGCGGCATTGGCCTGGGGGATGTACGGCCCCACTCTCCATAAGGGCCAGGTGGCGCTCGGCAGCCCGTTGCGCGCGCTCCTTTGCGTGGGTGTGGCCTACTTCCTGGTGGGCGTGCTGGTGCCCGTGGTGATGCTCAGTTCGCAAGGCCAGTTGAACGGGTTCAACACGGGCGGAACGACGTCGGCGACCATCGCCGGCGCGCTGGGCGCGATTGGCGCGGTGTGCATCATTTTCGCCTTCCGCAACGGCGGCATTCCCACGTACGTCATGCCCCTGGTGTTTGCCGGCGCGCCCGTGGTGAACGTGCTGTTCACCATGGCCACGCATCCGCCGAAGACCGCGCCGAACCCGCTGCTCTATGTCGGCTTTGTGCTCGCCGCGGCGGGCGCGGGCATGGTGCTGTACTTCAAGCCGCAGTCGTAGACGCTCCGCGGTTACTCGCTCGGAAGCAAACGCACCAGGCTGATGTTCACAGTCAGCCGCCGGTCGTCCTCCGGAACCGTCCATACCGGAGTTGCTTCAATCGTCACCGAATACTCCTCGGCCATGGGCACGGCCGTTTCCAGGACGAACAACCCGTGGCGTTCGAGCGTCCACGCCTGGAGGCGCTGGCCGTTCACCGAAAGCGCCACGCGGACCGGCTCGGCCGCGGCGAAGGAGCGCTCGCTCGCGTAGCCGCGCACGCGCAGTTTCTGCGGGCCGGCACGAAGGGATCGTAGCCGCGCCACGGCGCGCCCGGCTATCCAGCGGTACTTGTTCCCGTAAACCCCTTCGAGTTCGTACCAGCCTTCGCCCAGGCGTTCGGCGTGGCCGGGCAGGCTGAAATCAAGGACATCTTCGCGATCGCCCGGGTAGAGTTCCGTGCGGTCGGCGCTGGGCAACAAGTTGTAGACGCCGCCCTCGTTGGGCGCCCGGTAGCCGCAGGCCGCGCAACGGAGGCCTTCGTCCGCATCGCGCTGGAGCGGCGCCGCGTGACAGTCCGGGCAGCGAAGCAGGGACTGGAACTGGTCCGGGGCGCAGGTGGCCGCCCGCTCCTCTCCCGCTTTCCGGCAGATCGCGGCCAGGGTGCCCCCCAGCAGACGCGCAGGAACCCACTCGGAGCCGTGGCGGTCCAGGGCGCGGGCGGCGCGGTAGACCACACGTTCACCCCAGCCGCGTTGGGGCACAAACAACTGATAGCGATGATCGGCGAAGTGCCGCGTGATCAGCGTGTGCCAATCGCCCAGGTTCATGCGATGGTTCTGACGGATCCCGAAACTCTCCTCCTGGTGCGCGCCGATCACGTCCCGCACCAGGTAGCCGAGCAAGCCCCAATCGTAGAGCTTCCGCTCCCAGGGCTTCATCGTGTCGTAGTAGGGACAGCGGTAAAGCCGCAGCGACAACTTCCGCCGCAGCGGCTCTTCGGCGAAGATGAACACGCCGCCCGGGGCGAGCACACGCTTCACCTCCAGAAACACCTGCTCGATGTCCATGAACTGGCTGAGCATCTGGAACGCGAGCACGGAGCGGAGAGAATTGTCGGCGAAAGGCAGGTGAAGGGCGTCGCCGGCCACCCGCACGGGCTCCCGGTCGAGTTGCCACATCTCCTTTAGAGCGATCCCGTGACGCAAGGAATCGGCGGAGATGTCGAGAGCGAATCCGTCGGCGCGGAATTCGTTGGCCAGCATATAGCTGGTGTGTCCGGCGTTCGAACCGATCTCGGCGAACGGCGACATCTCGCCGATGTAATCGAGGTGCGCGCGGATCACCGCGCCGCGGCGGACGTTTTCCTCGCGATAGGCGGCGAGTGCGCGCTCCGGCTCGCCCAGCGACGCGAAGTTGTGAAACTCCACCTGGGCGCGCTTCACCGCAATGCTTTGTGCTTCCACTGTGGTCTATTGTCGCCCGTTTCGGGGAGCCAGCATCGAAACGCGCAGCGAGCGCAGGTCGTCGATCAGGATGTCCGGCCGGTAGGGGCGCAACTCCGCGGCGGGTACCACGCCGGTGGCGACGGCGACGGACTGGATGCCGTTGGCGCGCGCGGCGAGGATGTCGTTGGGGTGATCGCCGACCAGCGTGATGTGCGTGCGCGCGTCGATCCAGCCTTCGCGGCGGGCGCGCGCTCGAGCATGATGATCGGGCCGAGTATGCCCGCGCTGAAGCGCGTGACGCGGCCATCTACCACTTCGGCGGCCAGCCGATCCTTGCCGGCGCTGTCGGTCCACACGAACGGCGAGATCTCGTGCCACTTCACGGGCTCGCCGTTCAGGCCGCGCAGCAACGTCAGGGAAATGCTGCCGTCCTCGTTGACCACGACCTTGAGCGGCTGCGCGATGTTGAGCAAGCTGATCAGGCTGGAATCCGCGCGGCGTGCCAGGACATAGGTGCCTGCAATCGCCTGCGCATGCTCTTTGGCTGTCGCAGCATCGACCGTTCCGGTGAAATCCGGTCCCGGCAGGAAGCGGTCGCTGAACTGGCGGAAGAATGCGGCGCGAAGCGGTCCCGATGCGCCTTCCTTGCCCCCGCTGTTGACCGACAGGAAATAGCCGATGCCGTCGTCGATGAACAGTTGCAGGTCGCTGTGGAAGTACTGCGTGTCGCCGCCATGCGCAATGGACCGGCGGCCGTTCGTGTTGGTCTCGTAGAAGCCGAGGACCATCCGGTTGAGGCCGGGAATGATCGTCAGGGGCGAGCCGTGCATCTTGCGGGCGGTTTCCTCGGCCAGGATTCTCTGTTCGCCGAATGCGCCGTTCTGCAGGTGCGCGATCATGAAGCGCGCCATATCGGGCCCGGTTGCGGCAAGCGAACCCGCTGGAGCCATGCTGATGAGCTCATATCCCTGCGGCTTCCCGGATGCATCTTC
>DALYJJ010000258.1:0-4147 GCA_031969915.1 Bryobacteraceae bacterium
AGTTCTCACTAACTAGCGGCTGTTCAAGAGGTCCGCTACGGGGGCAAAGACGGCTTCGTAGTTCCACTCGGCGAGGACGCGCTGCCGGCCGCGCTCACCCATCTCCCGGAGGCCGGCGGGCCGGTCCCAGTACCAGCGCACCGCGTTCGCAATACTCTCCGGATCCGTCGCCTCGCAGGGCCGGGCGTAGCCGCCATCGACGTAGAGCGCCCGCCACTCGGGGAGATCCGAAACCACAAGCGGGAGGCCGCAGGCCAGATAGTCGAAGGGTTTGTTCGAAGCGCCGATCATCATCTCCAGGTTGTGATCGTTCGACTCGCTGGGCAATAGCGCGAGGCCCACGTCGGCGGTGCGGCAAATCCTCATCAGGTCCCCGCGAAGCGGGACCGCACCGTGGAACGTCAGCCGGCCCTCGATCCCCAATTCGGCCGCGCGCCGGCGCAGGGATTCCGAATAGCCGATGCTGGAGTTGGTTTCGTAGCCCACGACGCTGAGGCGCACGCCCTCGGGCAACCGCGCCAGCGCCTCCACCACGGCTCTCGGCAGCCGCTCGGGCACGATCGATCCATGGTAGAGCAGGGTGAGCGTACCGGCGAGGGGCTCGCGAGGCGGGAAATCGGCCTCCTCCCGCGAAGGACAATTCCAAACCACTTCGAGCGCCCGTGGAGCCTCTGTGGAGGCGAACGCTTCGGCTCGCCGCCGATTGGGAATGACGCATAGCCGCGCGTGGCGGGACAAGGCGCGCCGGGCCCGCATACAGAGCCGGTTGAACAGAGACGCACCCCCGTTCGTGGGGGCGTCGTGTTCGTGATAGACCACGGGAACCCCGAACAGCAAGGAAGCGCTCAGCGCGATCGGGCAGGCCATCAACTCAGAAGCATAGATCCAGCGGGGTCTCCAGGCGGCGACGGCTCCCAACACCCAGAGCCAGTAGCGCGCATACTGGACCTTCTGCTTGAAGCCGGGAGGGCAGAAGGGGATCTGATCCACCCGAATGCGCGGGTGCGGAGGAAACCGGAGAGCGCCGGCGCCTCGGGCTCCGGTCCCCATGAAACGGACGTCCCACCCCTGGCGGGCCAGGAGCCGCGAGCTGTGCTGCAGCGGAGGGTAGGCGCCCGGATTCGTGTATTGCACGAAGAGGATCCGGCCCGGCCCCGGCGGAGGCGGGGCGTCCGCGGCCGTCCCCGGCGAAGCGGAGGATATGTGCTCGGACTTGAGTACAGTCACGGGTTCAGTGAGCGGCGGCGCCCGCGGGCGCCAGACGCTGATACAGCCCCTCCATTTCGATCGCCACGTCGGCCATGGTCTTCGGCGGCCGCACTCCCTCGCGCAGCCGTTCGAGGAGGCCGGGCTCGGAAGCGAGACGGACCATCGCGGCAGTCCAGGCGCCAGTGTCGGCGGGCTCCACCAGCAGCCCGTCGGTCCCGGAGGTCACGAGTTCCGCGATTCCGCCGAGGTTCGAGCCAATCACGGGAAGGCCGGCCGCAAACGCTTCGAGCACCACCAACGGGCCGGTTTCGAGCCACTGGGACGGCGCCATCAGCGCGTCGTATTGGGCCGCGAGCAGGGGCTGCACCTCGGTTGAGGGGATCGGCGGCAGCAGGCGGATCCGGGAGCCGGAGGCCAGCGCCCGCAGCCGCTCCAGATAGCGGCCGGTTGAGGCGCCGTCGTGTTGGACCACCCCGTAGACGTCCAGTTCAACCAGACCTTCCGGCGCCCGGCGTGTGGCCTCCAGCAGGAGATCGACTCCTTTGGTCGGGTCGAGTCGTCCCAGGAAGACGAGCCGGATCGGTTTCCCGGGTTCCCGCCGGCGGGCCACCCTCGCCGCGGGCGCGGGCGGTTTGGCAAACCCCTGCCGGGAGAGGGTCAGTCGCTCGTCGGGAATTCCGTTGCGCCGGAGCACCTCGGCGCTCCAGAGGCAGGGAACCACGATCGCATCCGGGTGGCTCAAAAACTCCCGGAATCCGTCGGCATACAACCCGGAAAGCTCCGTGGCGCGGAGTGCGGTCCAGGCTCCGCCGGCGAGGTTCAGGTGGCCGAGCGTGCGCCCGAATCCCGCGGGCAGTGCGCCCGCCAGTCGCGACAAGGGCGCCGGTACGCCGCGCGAGTGGAGCGCACAGGGGGCGCATCGCGAGACGCTGACTGTGCCGTCGCAGGTCGTCCGGCCCCACTCGAGCAAGGTGCCGCGCATGCAACTCACCGTCGGCGTGTGATAGGTGAAGACCACAGGCTGGCCGCGGCGCTTCGCTGCCCGCATGGTGAGCACGGAGATCGCGGTGGACAGGGCGTGAAAGTGGACTAGGTCGGGGCCCACGCGGTCGAGGATGCGGGCGAAGTTTTCCGCCGCGAGCGGATCGCCCTCCCGGTAGAGCGCCCTCAGGGAGGGTTGGGCGGTGGAACCGAACCGGTGCACGGGCAGGCCGTCGATCTCGTATTCGGCGTTCCCGGCGGCGGGGGCGGCGATCTCCGGTCGGATGCCCCGCGCCGCCTGTTCCCGTGCGAGCGAAGCGACATAGACTTCGGTCCCGCCCATGGGGTCGGGTGCGAAGACGTAGGGGACGTGGAGGACCTTCATGCCGGTTCGGTCGCCTTCTTCCGGCGCTGCGTGGTCACGAGCGATCCCCCGCGGAGACGGTTTCGGTGTGAACCGTGGCGAGTATCGACCGCAGCCGGTCGGAGTACCGGTGGCCCCCGGTGGTCACGATCTGGAGCGCCAGCGCGGCCATAGCCCGGCGGGACTCTTCCTCGGCGATCAGCGCCCGCGCCTTGCCGATCATCTCGGGAATATCCCGAAAGTAGGCTACCGCGAGACCGTCGCGCCCGAAAATCTCGCGGTGTTCGTCGGTGTCCTCGGCAAGCATGCACGTTCCGGTGGCAGGCACTTCGAAGGTCCGCATGCAGTGTCCGTCGCGATTGGCGCGGCGCACCAGGCAGAGACCGATCCGGGCCGCCCGGAAAGCCCTTCGCACCAGGTCCGGGCTGGCCATGCCGCGGGCATATCGCTTCGTCGCCGGATACCGGTCCCAGTACCCGCCGTAGAGGGCAAGGGTGAAGCCGGCCTCGGCCAGCGCGGCGAAGTACGGCACTCGGTCCTGGTCGGCGCCGCCGGCGAAGACCACGTCCGAGGCGAGCGCTTCGGCTTCGGCGGGTTCGAGATCGACCTGGTAGAACAGGCTCGGATCGTAGCCGAAGGGCAGGTAGTGGACCTCGCCGGGAACGGCCTGGCGGAGTTCCTCGAGATTCGCCCGCCGGGTGGTGAAGACGTGGTGATAGAGGGGAAGCGCCTGCAGGAACCAGGACGCGCGGTGAGCGGGGTTCCAGGGATCGTCGGTCAGGTAGTTCACCAGTTTCACGCCCAGGCGCCGAAGTTGCTCCAGACGCCGGGCGGAGAGCGGAGCGAGACCGGTAGCGACCAGCACCGCAGGCTGGGACCGCCGGCACGACTCGACGACCGACTCGCCGAAGGCGTCCAGATGGAGTGGCCGGCGCCCCAGCAACCGCCAACTCGCGGCACGGACCAGGCGGGGACCTTCGAACGCGCTGCCGGAGTCAATCAGGCGGACCGACAGATCCCTGCCCGCAGCGCGTTCGAAAGAACCGCCGATGTGGGTGCCGCCCCGCGATCCGACGACCACGACCTCGGTCATGCTACCTGCCGGTATGCCCCGGCGATTCCTTTCGCGGCCGCCTCCACGGTGTACCCGGAAACGCGAGCGCGGCACCGCTCTCGTGTCTCGTCGCTGCCGGCCAGGCGGATGACCCGTTGAAGGGCCTCTGCGAGCGACGGCGCGCTGCCCGTTTCGAAGATCTCCCCTGTCTCGCCGGTCAGCACCAGGTCCGGGGCGCATCCCACCGCCTCCGACACCACGCACGGCAGACCGTGGTGCAGGCCTTCGTTGACCACCAGTCCCCAGGTTTCGAACTGCCGGCTCGGAAGAACCGCGAGATCGGCCGCGTGGTAGTACCGGCTCAACTGGCGCTGGTTGCGAAAGCCCAGCCAGCGAGCGGCGATGGCTGGCTCTGCCCGCGCGGCCTCTTCGAGCGGCGCGCGCAACTCCCCGTCCCCCAGGAAGACCAGAACCACCCGCTCGCGGATCCCGGCGGGGAGCCGGCGCGCGGCTTCGAGCAGGAGGTCGGGCCCCTTGCG
>DALYJJ010000259.1:0-4009 GCA_031969915.1 Bryobacteraceae bacterium
CGAACACCGCCCGCACCGCGCCCTGTTGCGGCCGCAGCGAAAACTCGCCCAACTGCCCCGCGGGCACCGCCCCCTCCACCGTGAGCCGCACCGATTTCCCGCCCGAGTCCTTGCGGGCATGAACGGTCTCCTTCGGCACGGAGGACGGCGGGTCCAGCCGGAGCACCAGGGAATCACCCGGCCGTGCGCCCAGTTCCCGATACAAAGCCTCGCTCAACAGAGCTTGACGGCCTTCCGGCGCGCGCCCCGGCCCTTGGTGAAACGCGTAGAAACGTTCATCGATGCCGTACACCGCGACGCCCGACGCCCGGGCCTTGCCCGCCGACGCAAGGGCTTCGAGAGTGATCAGCGGAACCGTCGATACACCCGCGGAGCGCTGGATTTCAGCGGCCAGCTCTTCGCGAAAGAACGCCCCGCTCGAGGTAAGCACCAGGTCCGTCCGCCCGAGCCGCCCGAGCGCAAGACCCAGCAGGCTGCGCTGAACGCTCTCGCCCACCACCAGCGCCCCCGCCAGGACCGCCGAGGCGGTCGCGACGCCGAACACGACGGCCGCGTTCGTCCGCCAGTAATGGCGAAGCCCCCGCGCCGCCAAACCGGTAAGACCCACTTAGTTGGTCGCCTTGATCCCGTACACGTTCCCCATGGAACGGACGATCAGCATATCCTTGGTGATCGCCGGAGTGGCCATCAGGACCTCTCCGATCGCGTTGGTAGCCAGTAACTCGAAAACCGGACCCGCTTTCACCACGTTGATGTCCCCGTCTTCGCTGGTGAAATACAGCTTGCCGTCGGCGGCGACCGGCGCGGCCGAGTACGCTCCCCCCTTGCCGATCCTCTGCTGGTAGACCCGCTCGCCCGTCTTCGCGTTGAACGCGGTGAGAATGCCGTTGTTCGAACAGGAATACAAAATGTCCCCGTAGACGATCATCGTCGGAAGATACGGCCCGCCGCGCATCTTACTCCAGGCTACGTGCTCGTTGGTCTCCTGTTTCTCCTTGAGCGAGATATCGCCGCTCGCCGAAGTCTTGATCGCCAGAATCGGCTGCACCGGCGGGTAGCCGTTTCCGATAAAGATCAAGTCGTGCGCCACAAACGGTGTAGTCGCGGTGATCTCCGAGTTATTCCCCACAAATGACCACGCTTCCTTGCCCGTCTTCGCGTCGTAGCCGCGTACGCTCTTGGTGCCGTTGGTGACGATGCGCGCGCCGTTCTTGCTCTGATAGACCGTCGGCGTTCCCCAGGTGGGAATCTCGTCCCGCTGCACACGGTAGATCTCCTTGCCGCTCTTCACATCGAAGGCGGCCAGGTAGGAATCTTTCTGGATATCCACCTGCACAATCACCTTGCCATCGTGGATCACCGGAGAACTCGCCGTCCCCCACTCGAAATCCGGATCGAAGAACCAGCCGGCGTTCAACACTCCCAGGTCTTTCTTCCACTGCAGCTTTCCGTTCAGGTCGTAAACATACAACCCCTCGGAGCCGAACCACACCGCCAGGTATCGTCCGTCGGTCGCCGGCGTGGCCGATGCCTGGCTTGATTTCGGATGCCGCTTCGTCTTCGGCACTCCTTCATAGGCCACCTGCTCCCACAGGATCTTCCCTGTTCCCCGGTCGAGGCAATAGACCTTCCAGGTGTGCTTCGCCACATCCTTCGACGGCTCCACATCGCCGTACAGCCCATGCCGGAAGCTCGCGGCCGGGTCGCTTGAAATGGCCGTGCTCACGAAAACCTTCTCGCCCCACACCACCGGACTCGATACGGCGATCCCCGGAATGGGCGTCCGCCAGGCCAGGTTCTTACCCGAAGGCGCGTCCCATGTAGCCGGTAAGTTCATGCCGTCGGCCACTCCGGATGCGCCCGGCCCGCGAAACTGCGGCCAGTTCTGTCCCCACACGGCGGCCGCGCACACAAATACTAAGTAAGTGGTCTTCATGAGTTATTCCGCCCTCTTGGCGTTCATTACCCGCGCGCCCTGCCGGAAGCTAAAGCCGGTCACCTTGCCGCCCTCGTTCTGAAACACGAAATTGACGCCCGAGAACGTCCCCACTTGAAAGGTCTTCTCGTCCAGGGCGGTCAGCGGAAACGTCTGCGGCCCGGTGGCCGAGAGTTTCCCCTCTTTGTAAACCACCGTCCAGGCCGTTCCGTCCATGTCGTACTTGCCCGCGTAGGACTGCAACAGAGCCTCCTCGAGCTTCGGCACGGCCGCGCCCTTGGCTTTGAGCAACGCCGCCGCCTCCGACAACCCCTGCTGTTCGGCGGTGATCAGTGCTCCGTTCAATTGCATCGCGGGCTGTGGACCGCTCTCCAGAATCAGCTTGAGTAACTCGGTGTCCTTACTGCGCAGGGCCATCGAAAGCAGCGACGGATCCTTCGCCCCGCCTTGGATCAGGGCGCGGATGATCGCCATATCGCCCTTTTCCATCGCGCTCCCCACCGCCGACATGCCGTAGAACGTGTCGGTAACGTCGGCCTTGGCGCCCTTCGACAAAAGATAAGTCACCACTTCCGCATGCCCGTTCCGGGCCGCGAAAAAAAGCGGCGTGATGCCGTGCCGTGTCTTCGTCTCGATTTGGGCGCCCTTGTCGAGGAGCGCCTTTACCTGCTCCAGGTTTCCCTGTCGCGCCGCCGTGAGCAGATCTTCGTTCACGTCGGCGGCCAGCGGCCACACCGAGAGCGCCAGTCCCAGAATCGCGCGGTGCATGAACACGATTATAGAGGGTATTCTTAGGGTGTGATCCCCAGGACGCTGCTCTCGTTTATCGCCCTGTTTACGGGTGTTGCCATCGCCGACTGGCCGGACTATCGCGGACCCCGGCGCGACGGCCATTCGCCCGAACGCAACCTCCCCGTGAAGTGGTCCCCCGGCGGCGAGAACCTCCTCTGGCGCGTCCCCATCGGAGGCCGCTCGGCGCCCGTCGTGTTCAAGAACCGCGTCTACCTCATGACCACCGCCGGCAAAGGCGCCACCTTGCAGGAGCGCGTGGTTGCGCTCGACGCCGATACCGGCAAACAGCTCTGGGACTACCGCTCGAACGTCTACCTGAGCGACGTTCCGCCCCATCGCGCCGCCTGGGCGGCGCCCTCCGTGGACACCGAAACCGGCGCCATCTACGCCACCGGCGTGGGCGGCGTTCTCCTCGCCCTCTCGCCGCAAGGCAAGTTGCTCTGGGAGCGCTCTCTCGTGGAAGAAGTCGGCCTGGTCACTACGCACGGCGGCCGCACCTCCTCGCCCGTCATCGACGGGGACCTGGTCATCGTCAGCGGCGTCAGTACCGGTTGGGGCGATCAGGCCCGGGCCAGCCACCGCTTCTTCGGAATCGACAAGAAGACGGGCGCTATCCAATGGGTCAGCACCCCCAGCGGCCGCCCCTATGACACCACCTATTCGCCGCCCGTCATCACCGAAGTGGATGGTGTGCGTCTCTTCATTGTGGGCGCCAGCGACGGCAGCGTGGTCGCTTTGAAACCGCAGACCGGCGAACCGGTGTGGCGCTTTGAGATGGCCAAGCGCGGCATCAACACCGGTGTTGCGGTGAGCGGCAAGTGGGCCATCGTCTCCCACAGCGAAGAGAACCTGGACACCAGCGAAATGGGATTGGTCGCGGCCATTGACGCCACCACCAAGGGCAACGTCGGCAAGGAGCAGGTGAAGTGGCGGCTGCCCGGGATTCAGGCCATCTTCTCCTCTCCCGTCATCGATGGCGCCCGCATCTATCTCGTCGATGGAGGCGCCAACCTCTTCGCCTTCGATTTCGAAACCGGGAAGGAACTCTGGCGCCATCAACTCGGCACCATCCAGAAGGCTTCGCCGGTTTTCGCCGACGGCAAGATCTACGTGGGCACCGAAAACGGGCGCTTCTTCATCATCAAGCCGCATGCCGACAAGGCCGAGGTCCTCAGTAGCGTCCTGCTCGGCAAGGAAGACAGCCCCGAGGCGATCGTCGCCGCCCCCGCCATCGCCGGCGGCCGTTTGTTCGTCACCTCCATGGAGGCCACCTACTGCATC
>DALYJJ010000260.1:0-3898 GCA_031969915.1 Bryobacteraceae bacterium
CCCTCCCCGCGCCGCAGCACGCCCCCCCTCTGCCTGTCCCATCCTTCATAAACCTTCGCGTCGGCCAGCCGTACCGTGCCTACCGCTCCGCGCGCCGCCTGCGTCTCCAGGTGCACGAAGATTCCCGTCAGATACGGGATCGTGACGTTGCCCTTCCGTTCGCTCGAATAACTCTGCCGCGTCACCCGCAGAATGGACCCTCGGAACCGCGCGCCGCCGGCCTCGCCCGCGAATCCGCACGTCGCCTTCACCTCCTGGGCCCCCTTCTGAAACAGTTCGCTCGCCTCGAACCGCGCCAGGTCGATCTCGCCCGTCACGTTCACCGCGCACTGCGGCAGCGCCTCCCGAAGGCTTGGGAGAATCACCACCTGCCGGAACGCCTCCTGGTAGGCTGTCTCCGCTCCCTCACCCCAGCGCAGAAACCGGCCGAAGACCCAGAACGACAGCCCCAGCGTCAATGCCGCCGCTCCAAGTCCTGCCACCAGCAGCGCCCACGTACTGGTGGAAAGGAACGTCCCCGTCACCCAGAGCGCTCCCACCACTGAGCCGGCGAATAGCGCCAGGCACAACGCCATCAACGCGGCGCACCCGGCCATGCGTAACCAGCCGGTCCGCGCCGCACTCCGGCGCAACGGTTCCACTTGTGCCACGCGCTCGCGCAGCGCCTCTTCCCGCACCTGTCCGTCCCTGATCACTGGTTGCACGTTCTTCTCTCCCACCCGTCCCCGCGGCCGCGCCGCTGTTGACTTGCGCGGGCACGCACCGGCGTGGTTTGATACCCGTCAATGGCATCGCGCACGGCTGCTCCCGCGCGGGTCGCTCCGGAGCGGCCCAGCAAGACGCGCTACTGGGTGATCTTCTACGCGGTCACACTTGCAATCATTACCTACATCGACCGCGTCTGCATCTCGCAAGCCGCGCCACAGATCAGCGCCGACCTGGGCCTGACGCCGGTCCAGATGGGCATGGCCTTCTCGGCCTTCGCCTGGGCCTATGCGCTGTTCGAAATTCCCGGGGGCTGGCTGGGCGATTGGATCGGGCCGCGCAAGGTGCTGATGCGCGTGGTGGTGATGTGGTCGTTCTTCACCGCCGCGACGGGCTGGGTCTGGAACCATGTTTCGCTGCTCGTGGTGCGCTTTATGTTCGGTGCCGGCGAAGCGGGCTGCTTTCCGAACCTCACCAAGGCGTTCACGATCTGGCTGCCGCGGGATGAACGGGTGAGGGCGCAGGGCATCATGTGGCTGAGCGCGCGGTGGGGCGGGGCGTTCACGCCGTTGCTGGTGGTGCTCGTGTTCCAGTTGCTGGACTGGCGGCGCGCCTTTGAACTGTTTGGGGCGATCGGCATCGTGTGGGCGTTTTTCTTCTGGCGCTGGTTCCGCGACAATCCGCGCGACCACAAGGATGTGAACGCCGCGGAGCTGGAGTTACTGAAAGAGTCGGCCGACACGGCGGCGGGGCACGGGGACGTACCCTGGGGGCGGTTTCTGCGCTCGGGCACAGTCTGGCTGCTGTGGGTGCAGTATTTCTGCATCTCCTACGGCTGGTATTTTTACATCACGTGGCTGCCGACGTACCTGCGCGACGGGCGGAAGATGGAGTTCGGCATGGGCACGGCGGCGCTGGCCGGGCTGCCCTTGTTCTTCGGCGGCATCGGATGCCTGTTCAGCGGGTTCATTCTGGCGCCGGTGGCCAGAATAGTGGGAGGGCCCAAGGCGGCCCGCCGCCTGATGGCGATGCTGGGATGCCTCTCGGCCGGTCTGCTGCTGATTCTGTCGGTGCGCCTGGAAGATCCGCTGTTCGCCATCGTGGCGATGGCCTGCGCCAGCTTCTCGAACGACCTGGTAATGCCGCCGGCCTGGGGCGCGTGCATGGACGTCGGCGGCAAGTACGCCGGCACGCTCTCCGGGTCGATGAACATGATGGGGAACTTCGCGGGCGGCCTGGCGCCGATGCTGGTCGGCTACATCCTGCAGCACAGCAACAAGGACTGGGCGCTGACGTTTTACATCAGCTCGGCGATCTACTTTGTGGGCCTGATCTGCTGGATGTTCATCGACCCGGTGACGCCGCTCGACGGCAAGCACGCCGAGGATGCGGCGAGCTAGAAGGTCCGCGAGCCGAGCGAAACGATGTCATCGACGGCCATCGTTTCTTTCACCACGAACGGCTCCCCGTATTTCACGCCGATCTGGTTGCCGTAATAGCGCGCCACGGCGGCCAGGCGCTCGCGGATCTCGGTCTGCTTCGGAAAGAGACCCGCTCCCTGCTCCTGTTCCCCGTATTGCGATTCATAGGCGAGCAGGGCGTCCATTCGTTTGTCGAACTGGGAGCTGATGTCGACCACGAACGTAGGCTGCACGGGCGCGTAGATGGAGCTGTAGATCACCTTGAACGGACGGTGCGGGTCGAGCGTCTCGTCCAGCTTGTAGATCCCGGCCAGGAAGCAGGCCTCGTAGCCGATTTCGGCGGCGCGAAAGTGGTCCGGGTGCCGGGCTTCCCAATAGGGCAGGATCACGACGCGCGGTTTCAGACGGCGGATTTCGCCGGAGAGCGTCATGCGCGCCGTGATCGTGTTCTCCAGGCGGGCGTCCGGCATGCGCAGGTTGCCCCGCCCCTTCAGCCGCAGGTGCGCCGCGGCGGCGTTCGATTCCTCAATGCGGCGCTCCGGCGTGCCGCGCGTTCCCATGTCCCCGGCGGTGAGATCGAGCACCCCGGTGCGGTAGCCGAGTTCGGCCATGCGGAGCAGAGTTCCGCCGCAGGTCTGTTCCACGTCGTCCGGGTGGGCGGCGATGGCGAGGATGTCGAGGGAAGGGAGATCGGGATCGAAGGCGGGGGGATGCATCGACTACCAGCGTAAATCAGTGCGATGACGGTAGGGTTCCTGGGTGCGCAGCAGGAAGATGAGCACGATGCCCGCGACAAACCCGCCGATGTGGGCGAACCAGGCGACGCCGCCCTGGGAGACGTTGGAGTAGGCGATGGAACTGGCGCCGCTGAAGATCTGCAGAACGAACCAGTAGATCAGGATCAGCCAGGCTGGGATTTCGACGAGCGTCCAGAAGACGATGATGGGGAGCAGGGTGACGATGTAGGCGCGGGGGAACTTGACGAGGTAGGCGCCCATCACACCGGCGATGGCGCCGCTGGCGCCGATGGTTGGGATGCGCGAGTCCATGTCGAGGGAGAACTGGAGGAGTCCCGCCGCCACGCCGCAGAGCAGGTAGAAGACGAGATATTGAAAGCCGCCCAGGATGTCTTCGATATTGTCGCCGTAGATCCAGAGGAACCACATGTTGCCGATCAGGTGCATCCAGCCGCCGTGGAGGAACATGGAGGTGAGCAGGTCGGCGGGCTGAAAGCGCGCCGGGACGATGCCGTAGTGGGCAATGAGGTGGTTGAGCGAATAGCTGTCCAGGGAGATCTCGTAAAAGAAGATGAAGGCATTGGTGACGATCAGGAGGATGGTCACGAAGGGCGTGTGCCGGCTGGGCTGCGAATCGCGAAGAGGAATCATGCGCCGGCGGTGTGGAGGCGGGCGGTTTCGAACTCCGGTCGGACGCGCCGCTCGGCGCGGCGCATCAGGGCGCGCGCTTCCTCGATGGGGCGGATGCCGCCGCGCGCACCGAGAGCGGTGCAGTTGAGGGCGGCCATGGCGTTGGAGAGATCGAGGGCGTCCTGGATGGAGAGGCCGTTCACGACGGCGTAGCACATAGCTCCGTGGAAGACGTCGCCCGCGCCCGTGGTGTCCACACAGTTCACGACGAACGCGGGCGAGTAGACGAACTTGCCGTCCACCCGGGCCAGCGCCCCGTGGGCGCCGAGGGTCATCGCGGCCACCCGCATCCGGTATTCGTTCTGAATCATCTCGAGCGCGCGCAACGGGTCGTGCTCGTTGGTC
>DALYJJ010000261.1:0-3807 GCA_031969915.1 Bryobacteraceae bacterium
AAGGCGGCGGGCGGCGACAAGAACCCGGCGAACTTCGCCGGCGACGGTATCCATCCTTCGGCTGCCGGTCAGGACATCATGGCCAAGCTGATCGAGGAGAAGATCCGGCACGAGGCCGCCCAGGCCGACATCGCCGAGTCGATCCGGCTCGTCGAGGAGACCGGCGTCGAGATGATCGCCGCCGGACAATTCGGCCGCATGGCCGCCCTGCGCGCCTCTGAGATCGTGCCCGTGCCGCTTGCGGAAGCCGTGGACGGTATCCGGCTGGTTCCTCCGGATGGCGAACTGGTTCGTTCCGCGCGCGCGCTCGGGATCAGCTTCGGGGACGAGACGCGCACAGTTTATAATCTTTAACAACTATGCGGACCCTACCACTGGCCTTGTTCGCCACCCTTGTCCTCGGAGCGGCTCCCGGCGCCGCCCAGCGTCCCGCCGAGCAGGCTGCGGTGAAGAATCGCGCCCCGCAGCCCGCGAACGCGTTCAACATGTTGCCGCTCACTGCCGTCAAGCCGAAAGGTTGGCTGAAGCGCCAGCTTGAGATCCAGGCGCAGGGGCTCACGGGCAGCCTGGATGAGTTCTGGCCCTCGCTGGTGGGCAGCGCGTGGCTCGGGGGCACGGGCGAGGCGTGGGAGCGCGGTCCTTACTATCTCGACGGCCTAGTCCCTCTCGCCTATCTGCTGGACGATCCGAAGCTGATTGCGAAAGCGAGGAAGTGGGTGGACTGGACGCTTGAGAACCAGCGCCCCGACGGCATGCTCGGGCCCACGAAGAACACCGATTGGTGGCCCATCATGGTGCAGGCCAAGGTGCTCACGCAGTACTACGAAGCCACCGGCGACGAGCGCGTGATCCGTGTTCTGACCAGGTACTTCCACCATCATCTGGCACAGGCCGAGAAGATGCCGCTCAAGGAATGGGCGATCTTCCGGTGGGCGGACCAGGCGTTGAGCGTGGCCTGGCTCTACAACCGCACGGGTGACGAGAAGCTGCTTGCGCTCGCGAAGATTCTCGCCAAGCAGGGCTACGACTGGAAGGCGCACTACGCCGGCTTCCAGTACCCCGGCAAGGTCGCCAAGAAGGACGCCAATCTTAAGACGCACGTCGTCAACAACGCGATGGCGATGAAGACCAGCGGCGTGTGGTCGTGGTTCTCCGGCGACCAAAGCGACCGCGCGGCGATCTTTCAGCTCTTGAAAGTGATGGACGAACATCATCTGCTGCCCGGCGGCGTTCACGCCGGCGACGAGCACTATGCCGGCCGCAGTCCCGTGCAGGGCACCGAGCTCTGCGCGGTGGTGGAGGCGATGTTCTCGCTGGAGCACATGATCGGGATTCTGGGCGACGCGGCCCTCGGCGACCGTCTGGAGAAGATGACCTTCAACGCGCTGCCCGCCACCTTCGACGCGAAGATGTGGGCGCATCAGTACGACCAGCAGCCGAATCAGGTGCTGGCCACGGTGCATCCGCGCGATTGGACCACCAACGGGCCGGAGTCGAACCTCTTCGGCCTGGAGCCGAACTTCGGCTGCTGCACCGCGAACATGCACCAGGGCTGGCCGAAGTTCGCGGCCAATCTGTGGATGGCCACGCAGGACGATGGCCTTGCCGCCATCGCCTGGGCGCCCAGCACGGTCACCGCCACCGTGCGAGGCGGCGTGCGGGTGACCATCGACAGCGCGACCGAATACCCGTTCCGCGAAACCGTCGACCTGTGGGTGAAGCCCGAGAAAACCGCGACCTTCCCGCTCTTGCTGCGCATCCCCGCCTGGGCCGAAGGCGCCGTGGTCACCGTCAACGGCCGCCGCGCGGGCGCCGTGAAACCCGGTTCCTTCCATCGCGTAGAACGCGCCTGGGCGGCGGGCGACCGCGTCCAGGTACGCCTGCCGATGAAGCCGCGCCTCACGCGCTGGTTCAACCAGTCGGGTGCGTTGGAGCGCGGGCCGCTCGTCTTCTCGCTTCCCGTTGGCGAGCAGTGGAAGAAGTTGCGCGACCGCGCACCGGCGGCGGATTGGGAGGTCCATCCCACCACCGCCTGGAACTACGCGCTGGCCATCGACGAGAAGTCCGCGGCGGCTTTGAAGGCGGAGAACATGCCGCTCGGGGAATATGTCTTCAGCCCGGAGGGCGCACCCGTAAAGCTCCAGGTGAAGGGGCGCAAGCTCCCTTCCTGGGGCATCGAAAACGCTTCCGCCGCGCCGCCGCCGCAAAGCCCGGTGACGTCCACCGAGCCGCTGGAAGACCTGACGCTGATCCCGTACGGCTCGGCGAAACTGCGCATCACGGCGTTTCCGGTGCTGAGCAAATGAAGAAGATCCGCTGGGGCGTTCTGGGAGCGGCCAAGATCGCGGTGGAGAAAGTGATCCCCGCGATGCAGCAGGGCAGCCTGACGGAAGTCGCCGCACTCGCCTCGCGCGACCTCCCGAAGGCGCGCAGCGCGGCGGCGAAACTCGGCATTCCGAAGGCCTATGGTTCGTATGAGGATCTCCTCGCCGACCCGGAGATCGACGCCGTCTACAACCCGCTGCCGAATCACCTGCACGTACCGTGGTCGATCCTGGCGGCGGAGGCCGGCAAACACGTGCTGTGCGAGAAGCCCATCGCCTTGTCCGCCGCCCAGGCGCGCACCCTGATCGCCGCGCGCGACCGCACCGGCGTGAAGATCGGCGAAGCCTTCATGGCGCGCAGCAACCCACTCTGGCTGCGCGCCCGGGAGATTGTGCAATCGGGCGCCATCGGGCCGCTGCGCGTGGTGGGAGGCTTCTTCAGCTACTTCAACCGCGACCCGCACAACGTCCGGCAGAAGCCGGAGTGGGGCGGCGGCGCGCTCCTCGACATCGGCTGCTATCCGGTGACGCTCTCCCGCCTGCTCTTCGGCGAAGAACCGCTCCGCGTGATGGGGCTGATCGAGCGCGATCCCGACTTCGGCATCGACCGGCTGACCTCCGCCATGCTCGAATACTCCTCCGGCCAATGCCTCTTCAATTGCAGCATGCAGTTGGTACCGTATCAGCGGATGCAGCTATTCGGCACGAAGGGCCGCGTGGAAGTGGAGATCCCCTTCAACGCCCCGCCCGACCGGCCGAACCGGCTCTTCGTCGACGACGGATCGAGCGTGTTCGGAGACGGCATCCGGATCGAGGAACTACCGGTAGCGAACCAGTACACCGTGCAGGGCGATCTGTTCGCCCGCGCCATTCTGGAGGGCGGTCCGGAACCGACCACTCTGGAGGATGCAGTGCAGAACATGGCGGTGCTTGAGGCCATTTTCCGGTCCGCCGAAACGGGACGCTGGGAGAAACCGTGAACGCGGGTTTGACACAGCGTAGGTGAAAGTATTGAAATCTTTGTAAGCGCTTTCGGGAAGCGCTGAGGGGCTGGGTATGAAGCTGGGTTGGTTGCTGGGGCTTGTCTTCACTACTGCGCTTCTGGGGCAGGACAACCTGCCGCGGCAGGCGTCGGCCATTTTCAAGAAGAACTGCGTGAGCTGCCACGGAGCGGGCCTGAAGATGTCCGGCCTCGACCTCACGTCGCAGCAGTCGCTCGCCGCCGGAGGCGCGCGCGGTCCCGCGGTGGTGGCTTCCAATCCCGAGGGCAGCCTGCTCTATCGCCTGGTGACGCACCAGGAGAAGCCCACCATGCCGCCCGGCTCGAAGCTGAGCGAGGCGGACCTCGAGATCATCCGCAAGTGGATCGCGGGCGGCGCTCTGCTCGACGCCGCCGCCGCCGCGCCCGCCGCGGCAGAGGCCAAGCCCGATCTCTCAAAGCTCGAAGAACGCCCCATCAAGGCCGAAGAACGGAACTACTGGG
>DALYJJ010000262.1:0-3799 GCA_031969915.1 Bryobacteraceae bacterium
CACCCCGCCGCCCCCCAAGCCCGCCAGCCCGCGGCCCGAACCAAAATCCGTCGAACCCCAAGGTAAGCCCGTCTTCTGCCCCTCCTGCACCTTCGGCAACCCCCCCGGCGCCACCGTCTGCGCCCGCTGCCGCGCCCCCATCGACGACACCCGCCAAGTGAAAGCCACCGGCCCCGCCTCGAAGACCTCGCCGCTGGTCTTCGTCCTCGCCGGAGCCGTCGTAGTGCTGCTGGCCGCGGTGATCTATCTCATCGCTTCGCGCTGAGCGCTCTCTACAATCGCCACCAACTCCGGTTGAGTGGCCTTCCCGAACCGCCGCACCACCTCGTGGTACGCCGCGATCGCGTCCTCTCTTCGTTTGAGGATTCCGAGCGTGAGGCCCTTGTTGAACAGCGCCATCGCCACGTGCTCCCGGAGCGCCAGGGCTTCGGCATCCCCGAACCGCCGCACCACGTCGTCGTACACCGCGATCGCGTCCTCGCTCCGGTTGAGGGTTCCGAGCGCGACGCCCTTACTGACCAGCGCCTTCGCCACCGCCTCTCGCAGCGCCGGGGCTTCGGCCTCCCCGAACCGCCGCACTACCTCGTCGTACGCCGCGATCGCGTCCTCGCTCCGGTCGAGGGTTCCGAGCGCGACGCCCTTGTTGACCCGCGCCTTCGCCACCTGCTCGCGGAGCGCCGAGGCTTCGGCCTCCCCAAACCGCCGCACAACCTCGTCGTACACCCCGACCTCTTCCTCGCTCCGGTTGAGGGTTCCGAGCGTGACACCCTTGTCGAACAGCGCCCTCGCCACCCGCTCTCGGAGCGCCGGGGCTTCGGCCTCCCCGAACCGCCGCACCACCTCGTCGTACACCCCGATCGCTTCCTCGCTCCGGTTGAGGATACCGAGTGCAACGCCCTTGTCGGACAGCGCCCTCGCCACCCGCTCTCGGAGCGCCGGGGCTTCGGCCTCCCCGAACCGCCGCACCACCTCGTCGTACACCCCGATCGCTTCCTCGCTCCGGTTGAGGAAACCGAGTGCAACGCCCTTGTTGACCAGCGCCCTCGCCACCCGCTCGCGGAGCGCCAGGGCTTCGGCCGCTCCGAACCGCCGCACCACCTCGTCGCACACCGCGATCGCTTCCTTGATCCGGTTGAGGATTCCGAGTGCAACGCCCTTGTTGACCAGCGCCCCCGCCACATGCTCGCGGAGCGCCGGGGCTTCGGCCTCCCCAAACCGCCGCACCACCTCGTCGTACACCGCGATCGCGTCCTCGCTCCGGTTGAGGCTCCCGAGCGCGACGCCCTTTCTGAACAGCGCCTGCGCGTGTCGCCAATCGCGAGAGGCGGGCTCCCCGGCATCCAATTCGGACATGCGTTTCGCAATCTCGGCGACACAGTCGTAAGCGCGGATCTCGTCGTCGGAGTTGTCGTTCAAACCCACACCCGCCGTGAAAACTAAGCCCATCGCCTCTTGCAGGTACTGCGGCTCGATGCGATCCAGATGGCTCTCGGCGAACTGGATCAGCCGCTGGTACTCTGAGCGGCGCTGGAAGCTGCGCAGCGTTTCGATCGCCGACTCCTCCCGCTCTTGGTTCGCCTCCTTTCTCGCCGCTTTCTCAACCTGATGGAGCACGGCGTCCAGCGCGTACGCGTCCTCTCCCGTCTCTTCCCCGCCGGGCAGCGACTTCTTCAAGCGGTCCGCGAAGAACCCCAAGGGGTCTTTCGTAAGTAGCGGAGCCTCTAACTGGAGAGCCTGAATCAGGCCGTCCAGGACCTTTGTCGCGGCCAAGCTTGGAACTTCCGCTGGTCCCGGTTCCAGTCGCTGGACGAGCACATCGCCGCCGGCCGCGGATCCTCCTCGCGGATGGACGGGCTCCGGCGGCGCCACCAAGGTCACCGACGGCGAGTCTCGAAGCCACTCCGGCAGGGTCTCCAACTCAGCCCTCCGGTAGCAGAACCAGTAGAGGTTCATCCGCAGATTCGTCGTCAGCCGCCGCTTCAGTGCGCTCATGAACACGTCGCCATCCCAACCGCTATAGCCCAAGACGAGCGGCGACCGGCTCAGCAGGACGCTGTCCAGCAACTGCGCCATGGTCGCCGTCGTGGTGGCGGAACTCTCCGCCCGGCGCTCCATCTCGCCTTTCAGATTGCAGCAGTCGTAATGCCAGTAGGAGCCATGGACGTGGATGATCTGGAGATCCTCCGATCGCGGATCGATCCGGTCGACCGTGTTCGGGTGGTCGCAAACCACGGGCCGCTCGCCGAACAGCGTCAGCGCCCGCGTGAGCAAGTCGTCGAAATTCGTTGTCACCACCAGGTTCGTGATGGAAGACTTCAGCATCAGGTGCGCCAGCCGGAAGTTCGCCCGCGAAATGACGACATTCTCCATTCGCTTCCTCAGGTACTTCTGACGCTGCCCGGCGCTCGGCCAGGCGGTTTCAAACCAGTGGGAGTAGAGTGCCCGGGGGTTGGACGCCGGCGGACTTAGATTCCTGCCCCGTCGGACCGCCTCCGCCTTGCACTCCGCTTGGATCTCGTAGGCGAGCTTCACGGAAGGATAAGAGATCCCGGCGCCCACCAGGAAGAAGAAGGGCGAGTTCGCACCGTGATCCGTCTCCACGGCCTGAACGATCTCGCTGACCGCCGTGGCCAAATCAATGCTGCGCATGTCCAAACGTCCCCGTTGCGGTCCCTTGTGTGGGCGGTTGCCCCACAATATCACGCCCGCCGAGCCCCCCGAGGAACTCTGTAGGAACTTTGTTCGCCCTTTGAAACCTCGCCCCGTGATCGATTCACAGCCCCGATTCACGCCCGCCCTGTCAGCCCCGGAGCCCGCCAAGCGGCAGCCGGGCGTGGAGGAAAAACATGAAACTTCTGACGATCGCCGCTTTCCTGGCCGTGGTTGCGTCCACGGCCTTCGCTCAACCCTTCGGAGCCGGTAACCCGCCCGAGGCCGTCCGCGGCCAGTGCCAGGCCAACTCCATCGTCGCCGGCAAGTTCGGCCTCGCCACCTGCATCATGATCCCGGCTGCGGGCGGACCGGGCGTGGCCGCTGTCCCCGAAGCGAAGCTACTGGTCATCGAAGACATCACCATCCGCTGCCAGACCAGCCCCAACGACGGCCTCGAAGCCGTGAGCCTCGTCGCCGGCGGCTACTTCCGCGCCATGACGCCCGAACCCCGCGGCATCTCCAATAACAAACTGATGCACGTTGGCTCGTACCTCAGCCGTATGTACGCCGGCCCGGGCACGGACGTGAAGTTCACCATGGAGTACCTGGCCAACGTGACCGCGCCCGCCTGGTGCTCGCTCGCCTTCACGGGCCACTACCTCGATCTGAAGTAGCCCGCCCTCATGCCGCCGCTCCTCGCCAGGTGCGCCCTGCTCGGAGCGGCGGCGGTCGTGCTGCTCGCCTTCAGAACAACAGCCTCAGCCCCCGGCCGCGGCGAGCATCGCCACAATCTCCCGCGCCCCGCTCTTCTCGGCCCACGCGCGCGGCGCCGCCCACGGCTCGGCGTCCGCTTCCACGGCGTCGGCGCCGCGCTCCAGAAACAGCCGCGCGAGTTCCGGACGGTTCCATCGGCACGCCCAGCCCAGCGGCGTGCTCCGCAACAGGTTGTCGCGAAGATCGAGCCGCGCGCCCCGGTCGAGCAGCAGCGTCGCAAACGCCGTCCTCTCGCCCGCCGTGACGTGCTCCCGGGACCCGGCCACGCTGTGCAGCAGCGTCAGCCCGAACGCTCCGCGGTCCTGCTCGCGGCCGCGCAGATTCGCGTCGGCGCGCTCCAGGATCAGCCGGAAACACTCGGCGTACGTGTCGC
>DALYJJ010000263.1:0-3797 GCA_031969915.1 Bryobacteraceae bacterium
CGCGGAGCGACCAACCGATTTTCGACGTCTTCCTCCTCGGCTGCCCGGTCCAGCAGTTCGGGCGCGCGGTCGAGCAGTTCGGCGTCGAGCAGTTCCTCGGGCGCGGGCACGGGCGGCGGCGGAGGCGGCTTCGGCGGCGGAGGCGGCGGGGGCCGGATCGGCGGGGGCATGTCGGACTTCATGCAGGTTCTGCAGGAGGTGGTGAAGTCCGGCGTGATGGTGAAGAAGGGCGATCAACTCGCCGAATTCGACCGGCAGAACATGCTCAACCGGCTGGACGACTTGCAGGCGTCGCTGATCCAGGCCGAGGCGAGCTTCCGGAACCTGCAGGCGGAACTCGAAGTCGACAAGAAGATTCACGAGCAGGACATTGCCGAGGCGCTGGCCGCGCTCGACAAGGCGAAGCTCGATTTGAAGACCGCGCCGGTGCGCTCGGAGATCGACACCACGCGCCTGAAGCTGGCGCACGAAGAAGCCGAAGCGCGCCACAGACAGCTACTGAGCGAAGTTCGTTTCAAAGACATCTCGCACAAGGCGCAGTTGAAGAACTCGGAGATTGAGCTGCAGCAGGCGCGGAACGAACTGAAGCGGGCGCAAGCCAATGCGGACCGGATGGTCGTGCGTGCGCCGATCGACGGCATGGCGGTGATGCAGAACATCTTCCAAGGCGGCGAACTGCGCGCGGTGCAGCAGGGCGACCAGCTCTTCCCGGGCCAGTTGTTCATGCAGGTCGTGGACCCCGCGTCGATGGTGATCAACGCGGCGGTGAACCAGGTGGACGTGGAGCGGATGCGCGTGGGGGCAAGAGCGCGGGTCCGGTTTGACGCCTATCCGGACCTGGAACTGCCGGCGCGGGTGACCGCCATCGGCGCCATCACGCGCGCGGGCGGACAGCGAGCGAGCTTCTTCAAGGAAGTGCCGGTGTTCCTGAAGCTGGAGCGGATGGACCCGCGGGTGATCCCCGATCTCTCGGTGAGCGCCGACATCGTGCTCGCCTCGGAAGATCAGGTGGCGGTGGCCCCGCTGGCCGCGGTGTTCCGCGAGAACGGCGGGCCGGAGCCGTTCGTTTGGATCCGCAGCGGGGCGAACTTTGAGAAGCGTCCCGTGGAGCTGGGTCTTACCAGCAACATCGACGTTGCCATCCGCAAGGGACTGCGGGCGGGCGACGTAGTCGCGTTGGAGCCGCCGAGAAAGAAGCAGGGGAGCTAGGAGAGAGTCATGTCCAAAGACGTGAAGCCGAAACAAAGACTGGGGCAGACCGCGGGATCGCGCCGGAAGAGGATCATCGTCTGGACGGTGCTGCTGGCGGCGGCCGGCGGCGGCGCCTACGCGGCCTATCACTATGGCGGAACGACGGCGGTAGAGGTGCCGGTGGCGCGCGCGCGGAGCGGCGACTTCGTGATCAGCGTGAAAGCGCGCGGCGAGATTCGCAGCACCAAGTCGATGATCCTCACGGCTCCCCAGGTCCCCGATCCGCGCATCGTGAAGCTCGCCGAGTCGGGCCGCCCGGTGAAGCGCGGCGACGTGGTGGTGGAGTTCGACGCGGCGCAGCAGGAGCAGAATTTCCTGGAGCGCAACACCAGCGTGCGGACGGTGGAGAGCGAACTGGTGCAGATGCGCGCCACGCACACCATCACGGACGAAGCGGACGCGATGAACATGATGACCGCCGAGTACAACCTGCAGCGCGCGGAACTGGAAGCGAGCAAGGCGGAGATTCTCTCCGAGATCGAGGGCGCCAAGAACCGCATCGACGTGGGCATCACCAAGGGTGAACTGGACCAGGTGAAGACCACCATCAAATCGCACGACGTGTCGCAGGGCGCGGACCTCGAGCGGATCGGCCAGAAGAAGGACAAGACCATCCGCGACATGGAGCGGGCCAAGGGCTACCTCTCGAAGATGGCCATTCGCGCTCCCAACGACGGCATTGTGAACCTGCTTCCGAACCTGCGGGCACAGGGTTCGTGGGGCCAGTCGCCGCCGCCCTTCAAGGAAGGCGACCGGGCCTGGACGGGCGCGGCGATCGCGGAGATCCCGGACCTGTCGGAGATGCGGATCGATCTGAAGCTGGAAGAAGTGGACCGCGGCAAGCTGAAGCTCGGCCAGAAGCTGAAGATCAAGGTGGATGCGATCCCAGACAAGGAGTTCTTCGCGGACCTGGACTGGATCAGCCCGATCGCGGCGGTGCAGTTCCGGGGCATGGGCCTGTCCGAGAAATCGTTCCCGGCGCGGGCCACGCTGAAGAACCTGGACAGCCGGTTGCGGCCGGGCATGAGCGCCTCGGCCGAAGTGATCATCGAAAGCGACCCCAACAGCCTGTTGATCCCGATCAAAGCGAGCTTCATGCACCAGGGCAAGCCTGCGGTGTGGGTGCAGAAGGGGCAAAGCTTCGAGATCCGCAAGATCGAGGTGGGCAAGCGGAACGAGACGGACATGGTGGTCCTGAAGGGACTCAAGGCGGGTGAACTGGTGACCCTCGAGAACCCGGAAGAGGCCGCGAAAAAGGCGAAGAAGTTGTAGCTGGTTTCCCATGAAAAAAGTCCTGATACGAGTGATCCTCCTGTTCGTTGTGGGGGGCGGAGTTTTCGCGGCCTGGAAGATGTACAACGCGATGCCCGCGCAGAAGCAATCGCAGATCCCCACCACGCCCGTGCGCAAGGGCGACGTGATCGTGCGCAGTTACGCCCGCGGCGAGCTGCGCGCGGTGAGGTCCGCCACGCTGACCGCACCGAACCTGTTCGGCACCGTGCAGGTGACCAAACTGGCGGCGCTGGGCGCGTTCGCCAAGGACAAGGACCTGGTGGTGGAGTTCGATGACGCGGAAGTGCTGTCCCGCATCGAGGACAAGCAACTCGAACTCGATCAAACCGACGAGCAGTTGCGGAAGCAGCAGGCCGAACTGGCGATCCGGAATAACCAGGACCAGGTGGAGTTGTTGCAGGCTCGCTATTCGGTGCGGCGCGCGGAGCTGGAAGTGAAGCGCAACGAACTGCTGGCGATCATCGACGCAAAGAAGAACGAACTCAGCCTCGAAGAATCCCGCCGGCGCCTGCAGAAGCTGGAGAGCGACATCAAGTCCCGCATGCAGCAGGCGGAAGCGGAACTGGCCGTGCTCCGCGAGCGGAAGAACAAGGGCCTCATGGAAATGGTGCGCGAACGCGCCCGCCTGACCCAGGTGAAGCTGCTGGCGCCGATGAGCGGGCTGGTGGCGATCAAACAAAACCGGGGTGGATTCATGGGCACCTTCGGCATGGCCGTTCCCGACATCCGCGAAGGCGACCAGGTGCAGCCCGGAATTCCGGTGGCGGACATCCTCGACCTGTCGGAGCTGGAAGTGGTGGCGCGGGTGGGAGAGTTGGACCGCGCCAACTTGAGGGAAGGCCAGGATGTGCTCCTGAGCCTGGACGCGGTGCCGGACAAGAAGTTCAACGGCAAGATCAAGAGCATGAGCGGGACGGCGAGCGCGAACCTCTTCTCGGCCGACCCGGCGAAGAAGTTCGATGTCGTCTTCTCGATTGACATGCCTCAGTTGCTCTCGGCGCTGGGCGCCAAGCCGGATCAGATTCAGCGCATCATGGCGACTGCCGAGGCGAATCGGAAGAAGCCTCCGCTGGCCACCATGCCGTCGATGTTCGCCATGGGCGGAATGCCCGGAGGCGGCGCGGCGATGATGATGGGTGGCGGCGGCATGCCGGGCGGGATGCCGGGCGGGATGCCGGGTGGCGGCGGCGGCGGGCCGCAGATGATGGTCATGCAGGGTCCGGGCGGTGCGGGCGGCGGCATGCCGGGCGGGG
>DALYJJ010000264.1:0-3788 GCA_031969915.1 Bryobacteraceae bacterium
CGACTTCCCCGCGCAGTGCCCGGAGTGCGGCGGCGAAGTCATCCGCCAGGAAGGCGAAGCCGCGCGGCGCTGCCTCAACACGAACTGCCCGGCGCGCCTCAAGGAGAGCCTGCTCCACTTTGCCGCGCGCGGCGTGATGGATATCGACGGCATGGGCGAAGCGCTGGTCGAACAACTCGTTGAGGGCGGCCATGTGCGCGGCGTCGCGGACCTCTACTCGCTCAGCGCGGAGACTCTGGAAAGCCTCGAGCGCATGGGCAAGAAATCAGCCGAGCGCATCCTGCGCAACCTCGAGCGCTCCAAGACCCTGCCCCTGCCGCGCGTGCTCAACGGACTGGGCATCCCGTTCGTGGGAGAACGCACCGCACAACTCCTCGCCGAGGCCTTCGGCAGCGTCGACGCGATCGCCCAAGCGGACGAAGAGACCTTGCAGACCGCCGAGGAAGTGGGCCCCAAGGTCGCCGCGAGCATCGCACGCTTCTTCGCTGAACCGCACAACCGCGAGCTGATCGAGCGCCTGCGCGCGGCGGGTCTTCGGTTTACGCACGAAGTGAAGCGCAAGGAAGCGGGGCCGCTCACCGGTAAGACGCTGGTGATCACCGGTACGCTGCCCACGCTCAAACGCGAGGAGGCGAAGGCGCGCATCGAGGCGGCGGGGGGCAAAGTGGCCGGTTCGGTGAGCAGGAAGACTGACTTCGTCGTGGCGGGCGAGGAAGCGGGGTCGAAGCTGGAGAAGGCGAAGGATCTCGGCGTTGCGGTGATCGACGAAGCGGCGCTGCTGGAGTTGATCGGATGAAAGGCCTGGTGGACTCGTTGATCGCCCTTGGGCCGGTGGGCGTGTTTCTGCTCGCGGTCCTGGATTCGGCGGGTGTGCCGCTGCCTGCCGCGGTGGATGTGTTGGTGGTGGTGCTCTCGGCGGCGGAGCCCGACTCCGCGCCGTTGCTTGCCGCTCTCGCCTGCGTGGGGTCCGTGCTCGGCAACATGACTCTTTTCCTGGCCGCGCGGAAGGGCGGCGAGGCGTTCCTCGAGAAACGCACCGCCAGCGGGCGTGGCGCGAAGTTCAAGTCCTGGTTTCAGCGCTATGGCTTGATCACCGTGTTCATACCCGCCGTGGTGCCCATGATTCCGCTGCCGCTCAAGGTGTTCGTGCTGTCCGCGGGCGCGTTGCGCGTCCGCCCCGTGACGTTCCTCGCCACCATCGTCGCGGCCCGCATTCCCCGGTACGGCGTGTTGGCATGGCTGGGAGCGCAGATCGGCGAGAACTCCGTCGCCTGGCTGCGCTCCCACGTCCGCGAGTTGCTTCTCTTCGCGCTGGCGCTCACCGCGCTGCTCTACCTGATGGTGAAGCTGTCGGAGCGATTCCACCAGCGCGCCGGCGCCTCACACTGACACGGCCGCCGGGCGGCTTCAATGGCTGAGGATGAAGCGCACTTCGATCGGCGCGACCACCTCCACCGGATCGCCGTTCAAGTAAGTCGGCCGGTACAGCCATTGACGCACTGCGTCGAGCGCCGCCGGCGCCAGCAGCGGGTGCCCGCTCAAAACCTGTAACTGTTGGATACGGCCGTCCGTGCCGATCACGCCTTGCAGCCGCACCACGCCTTCGATGCGCGCCGCCTTCGCGAGCGGCGGATACTTGGGTATCACGCGGTTCAGCAGCATGCCCTCCTGCACGTCGCCGCCCCGTCGCACGCGCTGGATGGGCTTCGGCTCTTCGGCCTGCCGAACGGCGGGCGCCGGGGGCGGGGGCGGCGCGGCCGCGGTGCGGGAAATCAGGCTGCCCACCACGCCGTCGGGTACGCCGCCGGGGATGCCGCCGGGCACACCGCCTTGCGTGCCGCCGGTGTAGTCCCCGGCGGGTGGCAGGTCCGACTCATCGATCATCGCCGCTTTGTCCGGAATGCTGGTGGGCGCGATCAGGCGCGATCCGTCCCACTGGCGGACGAATTTCGCGGCCACCACACGAACCGCGTTCGGCGGTGGTGGCGGCGCAGCGGCGGGCGGCGGTGTAGGGCTGTAGAGCGAACCCAGCAGCATCATCCGCGGCATGCTCTGCGGGTCGAGTAGCGGAATGAGAATAGCCAGCCCCACCAGCGCGCATTGGCACGTGAGTGAGACGAACATGGTCCAGGCTTTGCGCCCCTGCGGTTGCGGCGCAAGCATCGCTTGCTCAAACATCGGTGGCTCCCTCTGCGAAAGTGCGCCGCGGCGTTGCGCTGATCGTGACGTCCATCGCTACAGACACCGCGCCCGCGCCGCGAGTTCCGGCGTGGAACAATATCGTCGAGATGCTTTCGCGACGTTCGTTTCTGGCCGCCGGTCCTGCTCTCGCGGTCCGGCCCTTCTCTGTGCTGGCGGGGCCCGCGAGCACCGACGTGCGGATCGAAGAAGTCCGGCACGACTACGAGGACTTCCTCTACCGCACGCCCATCAAGTTTGGCGGCACCGTGGTGGATCGAGTCACGCTGCTGAATGTCCGCGTTGCGGTGAGCAACCCGCGAGGCAAGCGCGCCCAAGGGTTCGGTTCGATGCCGCTGGGCAACGTGTGGTCGTGGCCCACGCGCGCGCTGACGTACGACCAGACGCTTGGGGCGATGAAGGCGCTCGCGGAAAAACTCAACGCGTTGACGCGCGGGTACCGCGAATACGGGCACCCCATCGACCTCAACGTGGCGCTGGAGCACGAGTATCTGAAGGCCGCCGGCGAGTTGAGCCGTACCCTTGCCGAACCGATCCCCAAGCTGTGCACCCTGGTGGTTGCGAGCCCGTTCGACGCCGCCGTTCACGACGCCTACGGCAAACTGCACGGTGTGAACTGCTTCAGCACCTACGGCCCGCAGTTCCTCAAGCACGACCTCGGCCACTACCTGGGCGCGGAGTTTAAGGGCGACCGCCTGGACCGCTACGTGACCAGGCGCGCCAAGCCGGCAATGCCGCTCTATCACCTGGTCGGCGCCGTGGATCCGATCACCGCCGAGGACATCAAGCAACGGTTGAACGACGGCCTGCCGGAGACCGTGCCGGAGTGGATCGAGCGCGACGGCCTCACGAACATCAAAATCAAGCTCAACGGCGAAGACTTGAAATGGGACGTGGAGCGGGTGGTGCGCGTGGACCGCGTGGCGGCGGAGACGCAGAAGAAGCGCGGCCTCGAAAAGTGGGTCTACTCCCTCGACTTCAACGAACGCTGCCCGGACATCGGGTACTTGATGGACTTTGTGCGACAGGTGAAGGAGAAGGCTCCGGAGGGCTTCCGCCGGGTGCAATACATCGAGCAGCCGACGGCGCGCGACCTGAAGAAGAACCGCTCGAACGTGATGCACGAGGCGTCGAAACTGCTGCCCGTTGTGATCGACGAATCGCTCACCGAGCTTGAGAGCTTGCACCTGGCGCGCGAGATGGGTTACTCGGGCGCCGCGCTCAAGGCGTGCAAAGGGCAGACGCAGGCGTTGCTCATGGGCGCGGCGATTCAGAAGTACAAGATGTTTCTGTGCGTCCAGGATCTGACCTGCCCGGGCGCGTCGCTGATCCACAGCGCCAGCCTAGCCGCACACCTGCCCGCGGTAGCCGCCATTGAAGCAAATTCGCGGCAATATGTTCCGGCGGCAAATCAGGGCTGGGACCAGAAGTTCCCGGGCGTGTTCACGATTCGGGGCGGCTCGATGAACACGCGGTTGTTGGATGGTAGGGGGTTGGGAGCGAGGGAAGCGGTCAGCGTTTAGCTTTTAGCGGTCAGCTTTCAGCCTGGGGTCCGCGCCTGCGGCGCGTCCAAAGTGGCTGAAACTGCG
>DALYJJ010000265.1:0-3011 GCA_031969915.1 Bryobacteraceae bacterium
AGTGGAGCGCCCGAGGGCGCCCACGCGGGCCCGCCCGACTACCACCATACGTGCCGAAGCGCGAGAGCGCGCTGATTCTTGCTGGCTTGAGCACCGCGTCCGATCGCCCTCTCACCTGGCGCAAGGCTCATCACTCCGAGTCCGAGCTGGGGCTGCGCGCAACTACATGAGCGGCGCCGCGAGCGTCCACAACAGGGCTAACCCAGAGCCGACAGGCCGAGACATCTCACCATGATGCGTCGCAGAGCGGGCACCCCGGGGACGCCGTGCTGCTCAAGGCGTCGTCTCGGCTAGTTCGACTGCTCCGTTCGCTCATCTTGACGCGGGCACAAACGATCAAGGACCATCGTGGCGGTGTTTGAAACTATGCACCGTCCAGTGCTTTGGCCGCCGCCATTTTTCTTGGGGCGGACCGTGAAGTGTTGTCCTGAGCAGCCGAGAAGATGATTCCTAACGTACCTTATCGAGTCTTCGTGTCGTATACGGGGCAGGACCTCGAGGCGCACGCGGAGGTCGTCTCCGACATGGTCAAGCGGCTCAACGCGGATACGGGCCGCAGCTGGGTAGCCATCGACCACAAGTTCTGGGCGCCCACGGGGCGGCCGTCGGTCAAGGAGTGCATGGAGCAGGTGGCGCGCTGCCATGTCCTGATCGTTCTCGTGGCGTTCCGTTACGGCTGGGTGCCGACTGCGGAAGAGGGCGGAGACGGCGAGTCCAGCATCGTGCGCATGGAGGTCGAGCGGGCGAGGGCCGCCGGGCTGGAAGTGATTCCTTTTCTCGTCGAGGACAACGCGCGCTGGAGCATTGCCAACATCGAGGGCCTGAGCGATCCGAAGGCGCAGGAGCGGCTGTCCCGATTCAAGGCGGAGCTAAGGAAGTCGCTGGCGGGCTTCTTCGAAACGCCCGAGAGTCTTGAGGCGCCCACGGTACTGGCACTGAACAAAGCGGCGGAGCGCATTGAGCGGTCGCGCGGCGGCCCCAGGTCCCGGGTACCGACGCAAGACCGGCCCGGTGAGGCCGAGCGGGTGGTTCCCTCATACTTTGATCCCGATCACCCGCCGACCCTCGAAGAGCGACTCGAGACACAGCTCCCTAAACGCATCCTGTCGCTCGATTCAGGGGGCGTCCGCACGGCCATCGTGCTGGGTTACCTGGAGCGTCTGGAGCAGCTTCTGCGCGTCCGCTACCGGGCCCCGGACTTTCGCCTCAGCGACTACTTCGATCTGATCGGCGCGAGCGGCGCATCCGCGATAGTCGCCGCGGAGCTCGCGCGCGGCGGCAGCGTGGCCGATGCGGCAAGAACATTCACTCAGAGCATCCAAACGCTGATGGCGTCGAAGTCGTTGTTGGGCATGACGCTGACAGGCGCAAGGTTCCGTGCCGAGCCGCTGAGTGACGTGCTGCAGCAGTCGTTCGGCAACCTGACTGTCGGATCGACGGAGTTGAAGAGCGGCCTGGCCATCGTGCTGACTCGGATCGATACAGGCGAGATCTGTTCGCTCACCAATCACCCGCGCGTCCGATCCTCCACGCTGGGCAGCCTTCCGCTCGCCCAGGTTCTTCTAGCTGCGACGGCAACGCCGGCATTCCTGCCGCCGGTTTCGATCCGAGCCGGCAACGACTCGGGCATCTACATCTCAGGAGAGCTCAGCGTTGGACCGGACCCGGCCCTACATCTTTTTCTGGTAGCAACCGGGCCATCCTTCCCCTTCCGCTGGCGCACCGGTCGCCGCCGCCTGTTTCTGGCCTCGATTGGGGCCGGGGCTCCGCCCCTTGTCAAGCGCGAGCCCGGGACCTCGTTCTTCTCGTTGATCGGACCTGTCATCTCCGCGATGGTGGCGGGATTGAAGCAGCAGAGCGACCTCGCTCTCGGTGCGTTGACGCACGAGGACACGCTCGCGCTGTCCGCGCCGATGCCCGAGACGCCATCGGCAGAATCCGCACCGTCGATCCTGAACTACCGGCGGTTCGAGGTGCCGCTCGACGCAGCCACGATGAAGAAGATCGGTCTGCCGGAGCTCGCCGACGACATCGAGTCGATTCTGATGATGGACCGCCCGGACCGCATCGCTTCTCACCTCGATATCGGCCGGCGCTGCGGCGAGCGCGACCTGCACGAGGATCTCTTTTCGCTTTCGTTCGACGTTCGCCCAGGAGCCGGCCAGGGCGATGCAAGCGGCCGCGGAGAATAGGGCCGAAGGGGACGAGGCGCGCACGCTGCGGCCGCTGCAGGCGGCGGCGAGCACTACCACATCACCTTTGGGCCTCGCCGGGCACAAGGTGCCGACCCTGAGGGGCGCGATGCCGCGGGAAGGGACCGGGCGGCAGCCGTTGTGCGCCGACTTCGATGGCTTCAGCCTGCACGCGGCCATGCGCTGTAAGGCGAAGGACCGCAAGCGGCTGGAACACCTGTGCCACCAAATCGCCCGGCCGGCGCTTTCGGACGGTAAGGCTTGAATCGCGGACTGAGCGCGAGAGACCGCCGAACGTTCCTTGGTGGCCGCTCCCGGAGGCCACGAACGGCTGCTTCGTAGACGCAGAACCCGATATAGGCCGGTCCGAGTGTCGGGCAGCTTTGGAGGGGGCCTACCGGCCGGTTTGGGTCGAACTTAGACACTCGCTTCGACCAACGACGCGTCGATTGACTGAGTGCCCTGCAACCGGGCAGTCAGGTATTTCGGCGGTTGACCAGCGCCGCTGTCGGCTGCCAAGCCAACGCCGTCAGGCCCTCACGGCAACCGCGCTGTCGTGCAAGTGATCCCCTGCGCCCCGGTCGAGCAGGCCACCGCCTGCCTCGTCGACGGATCGTGGAACCACGCGGCGCTGCCGCTGCCGCTCGCGGATACGCCGATCGGCACGTAGCTCGGCGACATCGGTACGGAGCCGACAGGCACCGGCGCCGGCGGCAGTTGCGAGCGGGCGATCGGGATCAGGGCGGCAGCAGCAGCCAGCGCTGCGAGCGCGGCCAGGGCCAGGCGGCTTCGAGTGGACTTCAGCATGCGTGTCTCCCA
>DALYJJ010000265.1:3021-3743 GCA_031969915.1 Bryobacteraceae bacterium
GCCGCCGGCCAGCGCGGCGGCGAGGGCGAGCGCGGCGAGGGCAGGGCGGGCGCGAAGTGACTTCAGCATGCGTGTCTCCCAGCGGGCAGGAGCGACGCCGCGTGCCCGCAGAACGTGGGCCTGGTGCCGGGAGAGGGACTCGAACCCTCACGCCTTGCGGCGGCGGATTTTGAGTCCGCTGCGTCTACCGGTTCCGCCATCCCGGCCGGGGGGCGATCAACGCGCGCGGCAGTCGCGCGCGGGCGGCAATTATCAGCGAAATCGACGAGCGGCCGCTGCGTCCAAAGTCAACCCGCGTGCCGCCGCCCGCTGACCAGAAGACTCATCACCAGCCCGAACGCCGCCGCGCCTGCCAGCAGCATCACCCCGCGGTCCCACGCCACCGCGGCGGCGCCGGTGGCGCGCGCGTGGTCGAGCACCCATCCCACCAGCGGCTGCAGAATGCCGGCGCCGAGGAAGATGCCGGTGTTCACCACGCTGGTGGCGATGCCCGAGTACGCGGGCGGGTTCGCTTCCTTGGCCAGCGTCCAGCTCAGCGTGAAGCCGGGGATCAGCAGGCCCATCAGCAGGAACCACGCGAGCGTGGCCCACTGCGGCCAGTCGGCGTGCAGCAGCCACGGCGCCCAGCTCGCGGCGTACAGCAGCACGAACACGCGCATCACGCCGCGCCGGCTGTTCAGGCGGTCGGCGACCAGCCCCACCAGCAGCGAGCCGACCGCCAC
>DALYJJ010000266.1:0-3727 GCA_031969915.1 Bryobacteraceae bacterium
CAGATGTCCGAGCACGCAGGCGCGCGACTCCTTGCCGGTCCGGCGCTCCACCTCCCGCACGACGTGTGAAGCGATCCCGCCGAGCCGTATCTCGCGCTGCGCCTCGGCGCCGTGCGAGGAAACGAAATCGCCGCCCAACTCGCGGGCGCCCTCGGCCACGACGACGATTGTGAACCGCTTGCCCTCGGCATCGCGCGCCCGCACCTTGGCGCAGACCGATTCGTAGTCGAAGGGAATCTCAGGGATCAGGATCGCATCGGCGCCGCCCGCGATGCCGGCGGTGATCGCGATCCAACCCGCATAGCGGCCCATCACCTCGAGGACCATCACGCGCTCGTGGCTTTCGGCGGTGGAGGTGAGGCGGTCGAGGGCGTCGGTGGCGCACGCCACGGCGGTGTCGAAGCCGAAGGTGACGTCGGTGGCCTTCAGGTCGTTATCGATGGTCTTCGGAATGCCGACCACGGGGATGCCGGCCTCCCACAACTGGAGCGCGATGCTGAGCGTGCCGTCGCCGCCCAGCACGACGAGCGCCTTCACGCCCAGTTCCTCCAGCGTTTCGCGCGCCTCGCGCACGATCTCCGGATCGATACGGCGCGTCTCGCCGTGTCCCGTCTTTGCGGAAAAGCGGCCTTTGTTCGCGGTTCCGAGGACGGTTCCACCGCGATAGAGAAGCGCGCCCATCTGGCGGTAGTCGAGCGCCTCATAGCGCGAGGGCCGCAGCAGCCCTTCGTAGCCGCCGCGGAAGCCGAGCGTCTCCCAGCCGCGCAGAGCCGCCGTCTTCACCGCGGCGCGAATCACGGCGTTCAGGCCGGGGCAGTCTCCGCCGCCCGTCAGAATTCCAATGCGATGAGTCATGGTCACTCGCCAGCTTACCGGCGGAGCGCCGGTGTGTCCAACCGGCGAAACGAACGAAACGATAATGAAGAGTATGCGATTCGCTGCGCTGCTCTTGTTGCCCCTGACGCTGGTCGCGCAGGTTCCGGCCACCGACCCGCCCTACGATCCAAACGACCCGGAAGGGATGGTGAACCACCCGAACGGGTGGGCCCGGTTCCCCTGGAAGCGCGTGGGCACATGGGTGATGCCGGCGCTGCACTGCCCGTACGGCCGCCCGAACGAAACGCCTCCCGCCACGCCCGTGGAGGTGAAGCAGATGGACGCGACGTGGCGCGCGCTTACGGCGATTCTGCGGGCCACGCCGGAAGCGGCGGAGCCGCGAGGCTACTTCGTCAAAGAGAGCCGTACGTTCGGTTACTTCTCCGCCCATGGAACCTATCCGGGTTTCCAGACGGCGCGGTTGCCGTTGGTTTATTCCGCCGGCTATTTCCCCTTCTACAACGAAGACACCCTGAAGAACGGTGTTTGGTCGCCGGTGACGGGCGGTGAAACGGAATCCGTGTATTTCTACTTCAACCGGCTCCCGGACAACTACAAGCAACCGATCGTTGCCGAGGAGCCGCGCGGCCGGGACCTCTCGGCGGTCGAGTTCTTTCCGCGGCCCGACACGTCGACTTCGTACGCGGGATTCCCGATCCTGGACGGCGAGGACCTGGTGATTGTGCGCGGCGGGCGCGATCCCTACCTGACCGTACCCTATGAGCGCGCGCTGAAAGCGGCGATGGTCAAGTACCAGCAGGATCTCGACTCCGCCACGAGGCGGCTGGCGGACTTGAAGAAGACTGAGGCGGAGACGCTCACGCCAGAGTACGAGCAGAAGATGCGCGACCACCTGGAGAAGTACTCCGGGCAATTTCGGACCACCGATCCGAAGAAATGGCAGGGCCGCGTCGCGGGGATGGAGCGGGAGCTCGTCTACAACCGCGAGAAGGCGCGCAAAGACGCCAATCCGCAGCGCGACAAGGACGGCGATTGGTACTGGACGCCGGTGTTGGCGCACGAAGACGCGGCGCGCCGCCTGGCGGCGATGACTCCGGAACTCGCGGCGTCGCCGGCGTGCTACCTCCCCAAGCCGGAAGCGCGCGGCCGCAATGCCATGCGGGGCGACATACAGCCGATGGGCGCTGACCCGAAGTGCCGTGAGCTGGTGATGTCGAACCAGGGCTACTTCGATCCCAAGCTGCCTCGCAGCGCCCCCCAGATCCTGTTGGTGCGCACGTTTGGCCGCTGCGCGAAAGTGGAGAACGGCCAGTTGGTGGGACCGCGGCCGGTGAAGTCGCTCTACCCGCCGCAGGGTTGCTACCGGCACGTTCCGATCTGGGCGGCCATGGACTGGCAGAAGGCGGCCGCGCTGTTGGCGCCCTAGGGGTACGCTACAATTCCCTGAAGCACGATGGAGAGCGGGGCTTCATCCGAGGACGTCACTCACCTGCTGGTTCGCTGGAAGGCGGGCGATGCGGCGGCCATGGAAGCGCTCACGCAGATCGTCTATCGCGAGCTGCGCCAACTGGCACAACGCTATCTTTCCGGCGAACGCTCGGCCTCCACACTCCAGCCCACCGCCCTGGTGCATGAACTCTACATGCGGCTGGTATCGCAGGAACTGCCCGATTGGGAGAGCCGGGCGCACTTTTTCGGCGTGGCCGCCCATCGCATGCGGCAGATTCTGGTGGAGCACGCACGCAAGGCGAAGGCCGTGAAGCGGGGCTCCGGAGCGGAAGCGGCTTCGCTCGACGACGTGATCTGCTTTGTGCCGGAGCGCTCGGCCGGCATCATCGCGCTGGACGATTCGCTGGCTGCGCTTTCGGCCTTCGACGAGCGAAAGGCGAAGGTGATTGAATTGCGCTATTTCGGCGGGCTCAGCGTGGAAGAGACCGGGCTGGCGCTGGGAATCTCCGTCGCCACGGTGGGACGCGAGCAGCGCCTGGCGGAGGCGTGGCTGAAACGCGAGATGAGCGCGGAATGAACCCCGAGCGGTGGCGCAGAATCGAGGAGATCTTCAACCGCGCCGTGGATGTCGACCCCTGCACTCTGGATCGCTGGCTGCAGGCGGAGTGCGAGGGCGACGCCGATCTGCAGAGGGAAGTGCGCTCGCTGCTCGCGGTCGACCAGGGGAATACAGGCGGGCTCAACGACGCCGTGAAGCAGGCCGTGGTGACGTTCGACCGCCGGAACGAGCCGCGGCGGGTGGGTCCGTATGAACTGATCGAGCGAATCGGGCGCGGCGGCATGGGTACGGTGTACCGCGCGCAGCGCGTGGATCGCGAGTATCAGTCCACGGTGGCCATCAAGCTGGTGCAGCCGGGGATGGATACCGATTTCATCCTGAGCCGCTTCCGCCGGGAGCGCCAGACGCTGGCCCGGCTGAACCACCCGAACATCGCACGCCTGCTGGACGGCGGCACCACCGGCGACGGCATTCCGTATATCGTTCTGGAGTACATCGAAGGCGTGTGGATCACCGAGTACTGCCGCGCGCGAAACCTGTCCGTTCGCGAGCGCCTGCGGTTGTTCCTGCCGGTGTGCTCCGCGGCGGATTACGCGCATCGCCATTTCGTGGTTCACCGCGACATCAAGCCGGGCAACATCCTGGTGGATGCCGCGGGCACGCCGAAGCTGCTCGACTTCGGCATTTGCAAGCTGCTCTACTCCGACCCGATGGAACCGGAGAGCGGCCTGACGCGCGAACTGGGGCTGATGACGCCCGACTACGCGAGTCCGGAGCAGGTGCAGGGTGAGGCCATCGCGCCGCCGTCCGACATCTACTCGCTGGGTGGGGTGCTCTACGAACTGCTCACCGGCGTGCGCCCGCACAAGGTGGAGAAATACA
>DALYJJ010000267.1:0-3722 GCA_031969915.1 Bryobacteraceae bacterium
CGCGCGTTCTTTCCGCGGCGAAGGACCGCGAACGGGGTGTACTGTTCATCGCCTTCGCTGCCGAAGAGTTGGGACTGCTCGGGTCCGGGTTCTACGTGAACAATCCGAATCGGCCGCTCGACAAAGCGGTGGCCATGATCAACCTCGACATGATCGGGCGGCTGCGGGACAACAAGGTCTTCGTGGGCGGAGGCGGCACCGGCACGATCTTCAAAGCGCTGCTCGAGGACGTGAAGGCACGGCATTCGATCACGCTGGACACCACCGAGCAAGGCGGCTATGGCTCGAGCGATCACACTTCGTTTACGACCAAGCAGATCCCGGTACTGTTCTTCTTTTCGGGGCTGCACAGCGACTATCACCGGCCGAGCGACACCTGGGACAAGATCAACGCGCAGGGCGCGGCGGAACTGGTGAACCTGATCGGCGACCTTTCGCTGAAGCTGGTGAACGGAGCGGAACGGCCCAAGTACGTACAGGTGGTGGACCCGCGGCCGGCCGGCGGCGCGATGGGCGGTGGTTCGGGCTACGGGGCCTATTTCGGCAGCGTGCCGGACTTTGCCGAGGTGCCCAACGGGTTCCGGTTCGCGGATGTGCGGCCCGGCTCGCCGGCGGCGAAGGCGGGCCTGAAGCCGCAGGACATCCTGTTTGAGTTCGACGGCAAGAGCATCGCGAACCTGTATGATTTTACGTACGCGCTGCGCGCGAAGAAGCCCGGGGAGACCGTGGCGGTGAAAGTGCGGCGTGGCGCGGACGTCGTGGAAGCCTCGGTGCTCCTGGAGACCAGGAAGTAGAAATCGGCTAATCTTCCGGGGCGGGACTGTCGATGAGGTGAATGAGGCCATGGACACCGCACCTTTCTGTTCGGAGCAGCTTTGGACGCTGCCGCCGCTGATTCTGCACCCGTTCAGTGACGCGTCGGGGCCGAACAAGCTGGTGGAAAGCTCGCGGGCGAGCCTGATGTTGCAGGGCCTGCTGCCGAGCGGGGATCTGAGCCCGGAGCAGTTGGAGCGCCGATTGCTCGATGGCCGCTACTGTGAAGTCCGGATGTTGTACTACGTGGGGCGGGACGTGGTGCGATGGGTGGACCAGTGCATGGAAGTGGTGGAGCGTGACGAGAGGCTGCGGGACTCGGGCATTGGCCGGCACAGCTTCTATGGGCTGCTGATTCACGCCACGCCGGCGCCGGTGCGAGAGAAGCTGAAGCGTTGGGGAGTGGCCGACTACCAAGCGATCTTTACGCGCTCGGTGGGGCTGAATCTGCTCTTCGCCGATGCCCCCGACCCGGACATCCTGGCCACGGAGTTCATCCGCAACTACTACCGGTACGCGGACCAGATGTTTGTGGCCAATCAGAAGGCGGAGCCGTACACGACGGTGACCGCCGAGACCTTCGACTTCGAGCTGTTCGCCTCCGGAGAGTACTCGCGCATGTTGGAACGCGAGTGGGGCACCGTCGAATAAGGCCGATCTACGGCCTCTTGTCGAACTCTTCGCGAGTGAGGCGCTTGAGCGGCTCGAGCGCTGCGGCCTTCAGTTTGGCGTTCAAGGCTTCCAGGTCCTTGCCGAGCAGGGTCTCGGCCTCGGCGGCGGCCTGGGCGGCTTGCTGGTCGAGCAGGGCCGCGCTTTCGATCTGCTGGGCGGTGGGCTTGCCGCCATAGCGGGAGACCTCGCCGTAGACCTCGCCCAGGCGTTCGCGTAGGCGCTGTTCGACGGTGATGCCCTGGTCGCGGGTGATCACCAGCTTCTCGTTGAAGGCCTTCAAGGTTCCTGCGTACTCCGTAAGGCTCTTGGCCAGCGCCTCGTTCTCCTTGGTCTTGGCGGCTAGCTTCTCCGCGCTGTCGCGCGCTTCGTTGACCGCCGCGGTGGTGAAGGCCAAATTCTCGAGCGTCCGGTAGAGCGCCATGGTGGTCTTCTGCTGGAGCTTGCGATCCGCCTCCGGGTGAGGTGAGCGGGGGTCGGCGGTCAGCTTGATGTCCGTGGTGTAGACCTCTTCCCCCTTCTTGATGCGGGCGGTGTAGTTGCCTTCCGGGGCGACGGGGCCGGACAGCGCGCCCGCTTCCAGACCGGCCGCGCGAGGCACCTTGGGCGGCTTCAGGCGCATGGCCCATGCGACGCGATTGATGCCCCGGCGCTTGCCGGGCACCAGGCGGGTCACCAACTTCTTGTCCGCGTCCAGGATTTCGATCTCGAAGTCGCCCAGCAGGTGGCGGTCCTTCATGTAGTAAGTGACCCAGGCGGCCTCGCGGGGGTTCTGGCCGACGAATTCATCCTCGCCGCCGAAGCCCTGGCCGGCGCCGCCCACGGTGAGCACGGCGGGCTGGGAGGGGAGCACGGTGAGGTTGGAATCGAGCACCGCGGGGGTGATCTGCCGGATGGGCGTAAGGTCGTCGACGATGTAGATGCCGCGGCCATGGGTGCCGACGATCAGGGCGTGATCGCGCGGATGGATGGCGAGGTCGCGCACGGGGACCTTGGCGGGGAAGTTGCCGGTGAACTGGGCCCAGTTCTGGCCGCCGTCCAGGGTGATGTAGAGCCCCATCTCGGTGCCCAGGAAGAGCAGGTCCGCTTTGACGCGGTCCTCGCGAACCACGTGCGCCCAGCCTTCGATCCCCTTCATTGCGAGCGGCTGCCAGGTGGCGCCGAAATCGCGTGTGACGAAGGCGTAGGGCGTGAAGTCGCCCGCCTGGTGGTTGTCGATGGTCAGATAGGCCACGCCCGGCGCGAAGCGGCCGGCCTCGACCGTGCTGATGGTCGCGAACCGGGGCGCGCCGGCGACATTGGCGGTGAGGTTCTTCCAGGTCTTCCCGCCGTCGCGCGTGAGGTGGACATTCCCGTCGTCGGTTCCAACCCAGATGACTTTCGGATCGAGAGGCGATTCGGCGATGGAGTAGATGGTGCAGTGGTTCTCGGCGGTCGAGTTGTCGAGGGTGAGCCCGCCGGTCTCGTTTTGCTGCTGCTTCTTGGGATCGTTGGTGGTGAGGTCGCCGGAGAGGCGCTCCCAACTGTCGCCTTTGTCGCGCGAGCGGAAGAGAAACTGCCCGCCGATGTAGAGCACGTTGGGATCGGTGGGGCTCATGGCGACGCCGGCGTTCCAGTGGAAGCGGAGGGGCGGGCCGGACGCGCCGGGCTTGGGCGCGATGTATTTGATCTCACCGGTGGGCTTGTGGAAGCGGAGCAGTTTGCCGCCCTGGTATTGCGAGTAGATCGTGTCCCTGTCGGCGGGGTGCTGGAAGACATAGAAGCCGTCGCCCACGCCGACGCTCTTCCACATGGCGTTGGTGACGCCGCCGGGGGCCTGGCTGGGGCCGACCCAACTGCCGTTGTCCTGCAATCCGCCCATCACGTTGTAGGGGCGCTCCATATCGAAGGAGACGTGGTAGAACTGCGACAGCGGCAGGTTGCGGAGAAAGAACCACGACCGCCCCCGGTCGGCCGACCGGTAGGCGCCTCCGTCGGTGCCGAGATACATCTCGGACGGGTTGCGTGGATTGATCCAGAGCGCGTGATGATCGGGATGGAAGGGGATGCCCTCCACGCCGAAGGTCCCCAGGGTGCTCCACGTCTTGCCGGCGTCCACCGTGAACGTGGCCAGCGTGCTCATCTTATAGACGCGGTTGTAATCCTGGGGGTCGGGGACCAGGTGCATGTAGTAGAACGGGCGGTCGCCGACGGCGGCGGCGTCGGTCATCTTCTCCCAGGTCTTGCCGAGGTCGTCGGAC
>DALYJJ010000268.1:0-2304 GCA_031969915.1 Bryobacteraceae bacterium
AACCGAGGGCGTCCTTGAGCGAGGGGACCGCTTCGCGGATGATCTCATGAAGCGTCTTGCCCTGGACAAACTCCATGGAGATGTACTGCTGGTCGTCGTGGACGGCGATCTCGTAAATCGTGATGATGTTCGGGTGGGACAACGCCGAGGCGGCCCGGGCCTCCTGCTGGAAGCGGACGCGGCGCTCGGGGTTGGTGACGGCGTCGAGCGAGAGGACCTTCAGCGCAACGTGGCGGCCCAGGCGAGTGTCGCGGGCGCGGTAAACGACGCCCATGCCCCCCTCGCCGAGCTTCTCCAGGATCTGATAGTGTCCGACCGTCTGCCCGATCATCGGCCTGTCATTGCGGATCCTACCCGCGCACCTCGCTCATCAAGGCCATCACGTTCTGGTCGGGGTCGCGAAAGAAGGCCATCCACAGTTCGTGGTCGGGCATGCGCGCCACCAGCAGCGGCTCGCGATCGAAAGCGACACCGCGCCGGCTGAGCTCTTCGTGCGCCGCGGCGATGTCGTTCACCTTGAAATAGAGGATCGAAGCGTGACACCGCTCCCCATCGCCGCCCTCATCGCCCGCCAGCATGAGCCGCACACCCCCTAAGCGAAAAAAGGCCATGTTCGGGGCCCCAAACAAGTATGGCAGTCCGAGAGTGTGTTGGTAGAACGCAACCGAGCGATCGAGATCGCGCACGGAGAGCCCGATCTGACCGATCTCGTCGAGACCGGCGAATTCACCGTCGGCGGGCATGACTTCGCTATCGTAAAACACTGGTGAGGCTAAGGTAAACGGAGAAAGCGGAATTCTCAGCGGGTTTCGACGAGTTCGGCGGCGATGCCGTCGACGTCAGTGATTCGGAGGCGCAGGCCGGTACGGTTCTTCACGCGGTCCTCGGGCGCGGCGAGGGACACCATCACCATCCGGTCGAACACTTCGCCGGGCCGAATCTGGTCCTTGATCTTGAGGGTCCGGTTGAAGCGTCCGCCGAGAAACTGGTAGTAGCCGAACACCCGGTCCGCGTCCACGTCGGCGACGTCCACCGTCTGCACCTCCTGGCCGCCCGAATCCGTGAAGAGGACCTCCACGGACCGCACCACGAACGAGACCTCGGACGGGTTTTTCGCGCGGAAATCGACCACGAGGATGGAATTGTTCTCGTCGGTCGCCTGGGTACGCACCTTCTGAATCTGGCCTTCCAGGCGCAAGTGCGCGCCCCTGGTGGTCAGCAGCAGGAAGCCGAGCCCGGCCAGCGCCACGGCCAGGCCGACGGCGATGAAGGTGAAGAACTGGCGGCTCCAGATGGTGGTTTCGTCATTCGGCCGCGGCATGCGGCGATTATGACACGGCGTTCAGGAGGCGTTGGAGTTCCCGCATCGATTTGTGAGCGGCCTCGATGCGGATCTGATCGTTGACGTGCGTCTCCAGGCCGGCGTGGCCCTTGAAGCCGTCGCGGGCGAGGGCTTCGAAGATGCCCGGCCAATCCACCGGCTGATTGAACTCGGGCACAATGCCGCGGGCTTTGATCTGCACGTTCCGGAGGCGCTTCTTGGGGAGCAACGCGTAGCCGTCGGGAAAGGGGCGCGCCTCCGGCGAGTACTCGTTCTGCGGGTCCCAGTTGAGGCCAACGGAGGAGGGCAAAAGCTTGAGCATCGCGGCGCACTCGGCGGAGGTATGGACGTTGCAGGAGCCCTCGTTTTCGAGGAGCAGGCGCACGCCCTCTTTCTCCGCCGCCCGGCTGAGTTCGGAAATGACGGCGGCGATTTTGGGGTACAGGCTGGGCGGATCGGCGACGCGGTTGAAAGCGAAGACGCGCGCTTGCGGCGCGCCGAGGATGCGCGCTGCGCGGACCACCTGGGCGAGTTCGTCGAAGCGCGCGTCGAAACGCTTCGCATCGGAGGCGATGCGGCGGGCGCGTTGTTCATCGGATTCGCCGGCGCGGCGGCGAACCGGGTCGGTTCCCGGCAGGGTGTACTTGCAGAGGGAGGAGTTGAGAAAGGTCACGGAGAGGCCCGCGTCACGGAAGGCGCGAGCGGTGTCCCGGAGTTCCTGCTCGGGCAGCCGCCAATACGGGCGGCGGTCGCCCGGGCGGTCGCGGACCTCAACGAAGCGGAGGCGGTACTGCCGGGCGAAGGCGATGGCGGCTTCGGGGGACGTGGCGACCTCGTCGGTGAGCACCGCGATGCGGGAGTAGTCGAAGCGCGTGCGCGCCTGAGCGGCCGGTGCGAGGCCGAGGGAAAGAGCAAGCAGACGCCGACGGTTCATGATCGGGATACCGATGGCCGATTGTAACGCGAGCGCGGCGGGGGCGCGG
>DALYJJ010000268.1:2319-3684 GCA_031969915.1 Bryobacteraceae bacterium
CCGCTTATGTTTCAGGGTTTGGAGCACACGGCGATCGCTTCGCCCGATCCTCGCCGGCTGGCGCAGTGGTACGTGGATCATCTTGGGTTCCGGATTAACTTCGAGTACGACGGGAACTACTTCGTACGTGCCGCCAACGGCAGCATGCTGGAGATCATCCCTTCGGAAGGCGCCACCCAAGAGCAGAAGATGCGCACGCCGGGAATCCGGCACCTGGCGATTGCGGTGGACGACTTCGACGCGGCTCTGGCCGCGTTGAAAGAGCGCGCGGTTCCGTTTCTTACCGAGCCCTACAACAACCAGGGGAACCGGCTCGTGTTCTTCGCCGATGCGGACGGCAACTATCTGCACTTGATCCAGAGAGAGAAGCCGCTTCCATAGGTCCAGGTAACTTTTGCTCCAGCGGGTTTTCAAAGCGTTCGAGTACCGCGACTTCCGCCTGATGTGGATGGGCGCCTGCACGTCCAGCATCGGGACGTGGATGCAGAAGCTGGCCCAAAGCTGGCTGGTGCTGGACATCTCCGGATCTCCGTTCCTGCTGGGACTGGATGCGTTTCTCGGCGAGATCCCGATCTTCCTGTTCTCCCTGGTGGGCGGCGTCGTGGCGGACCGCGTGGACCGGCGGCACATTCTGATCACCTCTCAGGTGCTGCAGATGACGTGCGCCATCACGCTGACCGTGCTCGTGGCAACGGGCGTGGTGGAGGTCTGGCACATTCTGACGCTCTCCTTCCTGGTGGGCGTGGCCCAGGCCTTTGGCGGGCCCGCGTACTTGTCCCTGGTGCCCACGCTGGTCGGTCCGGAAGATCTGCCCAACGCGATCGCGCTCAATTCCATTCAGTTCAACCTGGCGCGCGTGATCGGCCCGGTGCTGGGCGGCCTGGCGCTGACCAATCTCGGCGCGGCCTGGTGTTTCGCGCTGAACGGCGCCTCGTACGTCCCGGTGATCATCACTCTCTTGCTGGTGCGGATGCGGTTCACGCCGGCGAAGACGGCCGAATCGATGATGGAGAGCATGAAAGAAGGCATCCGCTTCATCCGGAAACAGGGCGCGATGGAATCGCTGATCGGCCTTGCGTTCACCATGACGCTGCTCGGGATGCCGATGATCGTGTTCCTGCCGGTGATGGCCAAGGACGTGTTCCACCAGGGCGCGAACACCTACACGCTGCTGCTGTCGGTTTCGGGGCTGGGCTCCATCCTCGGAGCGCTGTTCGTCGCGGGCAGCGGGCACCGGAAGCACAAGGGGCGAACGGCGCTCATTCTGCTCATCGCGCTGGGCGCGCTGATGGCCGGCTTCGCGCTCTCGCAGAACCTCTACCTGAGCTGCGCCCTGTTGTTCGTTTCCGGCGCCGCTCTCATAGC
>DALYJJ010000269.1:0-3078 GCA_031969915.1 Bryobacteraceae bacterium
GCGAGGGGCCAGGCACGCCCCGGACGGCGGGATCGGGACCGGGCGGCGGGGGTGTCGGGTGCGACCCCCGGTGGGGCGGCGGCGGGGCGCATGCCTCTGCTGCGGGCTGCAGTGGGCCCGCTTATGGGAACGCCCTGCTCATCCCGATTCGCGGCGGCTCCGGGGGTGCTGGAGCGCCAATCAGCTCGGGTCTGATCGGCGCGGGAGGCGGTGCAGGAGGCGGTGCGATCCGAATCGTCAGTTCGGTTTCAGTCGCGGTTACCGGGAGCATCCTGGCCGATGGGGGTCCCGGAGCAAACAACGCCGGCGGAGGCGGAGGCGGAGCGATCCACATCGTTGCACCCAACATCACCGGCGGCGGTATTCTGAGGGCAAACGGTGGCTCGGCGACTGTGTGGCCTGGCGCGATCGGCCGCATTCGCCTCGACGCCACCACCCTCAACTTCGCCGGCACCGTCTCGCCGGCGGCCTCCACAGGCCCCCTCTTCAACCCACCGCTTCCGTCCAACGTTCCCACCGTACGCGTAGTCAGCATCGGCGGTGTCAACGTTCCCCTGTCGCCCAACAATAGCTTCACGCTCCCGGATGTCGTCATCAATAGCACCACCGCCGTTCCTGTCCTGGTCCAGGCGGCGAACATCCCCGTCGGCACCGTCGTGACTCTAAACCTCACGCCGGAGATCGGCTCCTTGATTACGGCCAACACGTCTCCGCTAAGCGGAACGCTGGCTTCCTCCACCGGAACGGCGCAAGTACTCTTCCCCACCGGCGTCAGCCGGGTTTTCGTGGGTGCAAAATGGTAACCAAGCGATTCCCGCTCTCTTTCGTCCTCCTCGCCGCACCGCTCGCCGCACAGTTTTCGAGCGGTTCCAACGGCAGCGACGGCGCGCTGAATCTCCAGGTACTGCAGGGGCAGACCACGCGCACCGTCGAGTTCGATCCGGACGACACCACGCTGTTCCCGCCCAACGGCCTGAATCCCGCGCGGAACAATATCTTTCACTTCACCACCATCACGATTGGGCCGGGCGTGACCGTCCGGATGCGGTCGCCGCGGGTTCGGGATCTGCCGGTAGTCTGGCTCGCCAGCGGCGCGGTGTTGATTCAGGGCGCCATCGACCTCACCGGCGGCCCAGGGCACCCGTCCTCGTCCAACATGCAGGTCAGGGACGCCGTCCGTCCCCGGCCCCGGCGGATACCCAGGGGGTGTGGGCGGAGGGATCGGAGCAGGTCCGACGCGGGGCGGCGGGCCGGGTGGAGGGGACCCGTGTGTTAATAACCAAGGCGGCGGCGGAAGCCACGTGTTCGTCGCTACCTGTGGTGGTCCCGCCTACGGCTACCCGACGATCCTGGTGCTGCGCGGCGGTTCCGGGGGCAGTGGGAGCGTTGCCGGAAGCGCCACCAGTGGCGGCGGCGGCGGCGCGGGTGGAGGAGCGCTTCGGATCGTCAGTTCGGTTTCGATTACGGTCGATGGCGCCATCGACGCCTCGGGCGGCCCTGCCAGTCCGGGAGGCGGCGGTTCCGGAGGAGCGATTCACTTAGTCGCTACCACAGTTGGCGGCGCCGGTTCCGTCCGGGCAAACGGAGGGGCCGCCACCTACGGCGGCAGCGTGGGCCGCATTCGCTTCGACGCCTCCACGCACAGTTTCACCGGAACCTCGCAGCCGGCCGCCAGCCTCGGCCCGCTCGCCAATCCACCCCAGCCCACCAGCTTTCCGTCGGTCCGCGTGGTGAGCGTGGGTGGCGTCACGGTTCCCGCTTCGCCAGGGAACAGCTTCCTGGTCCCCGATGTCGCCATCAACAGTGCGACGCCGGTTTCCGTTGTCGTACAGGCCCGGGACATCCCCATTGGGTCGACGGTCACCCTGACGCTCTCTCCGGAAGCGGGGGCGGCCATCACTGCCACCACTTCGCCGCTGGCCGGTTCGCTAGCCAACTCCACCGCGTCCGCGCAGGTCCTTTTCCCGTTCGGTGTTTCCAGAGTCTACGTAACTGCAAAATGGTAAACGCAAGATCTCCGCTCCTCGTTCTGCTCGCCGCACCGCTCGCCGCACAGTTCACCGGCAGCGGGTCAAACGGCAGCGACGGCAACCTCGACCTGCAACTGTTGCAGGGCCAGCAGACGCGCACGGTCGTCTTCGACCCCGACGCGAGCAACCTGAACCCCGCGCGGGACAACATCTTCCATTTCCAATCGATCACCATCGGGCAGGGCGTCACCGTGGTGCTGCGCGCGAGCAAGATGCGAAACCGGCCGGTGGTGTGGCTGGCGAGCGGAGCGGTGACCATCGCCGGGACGCTGGATCTGAGCGGGAACAACGGGCATGACGGCGGGCTCTCGGCGGATTCGCTGCGCACACAGAGCGAGCCGGGCCCGGGCGGCTACCCCGGCGGGTTGGGCCAGTCGAGTCCCAGTGCCTCTCCCACAGCCGGAAGCGGTCCGGTGGGAGGAACCGCGGCTTGCGATTGCTGCAACGGGTGTCCCGGCGGGCACGCACCGAGTTTCGGCAATGCTCTCCTCGTCCCGCTCACGGGAGGCTCGGGCGGTGGCGGGGGCTCCTTGGCCGGGGTCTCAGCGGGCTGCGGCGGTGGCGCGGGCGGCGGTGCCATCCGCATCGTGAGCAGCGTGTCCATCACCGTTAACGGGAGCATTCTGGCGACGGGCGGAGGAACCGGCGCATCCTGCCAGCATCGGGGCGGCGGCGGTGCGGGAGGCGGCATCCACCTGATCGCTCCTGTGATCTCGGGGGCAGGGACCACCTCCGCAGTCGGAGGCTCGTCCAGCTTCTCAGGAGGTCCCGGCCGGATCCGCCTGGACGCTACCACGTTCACCTACACCGGCAGCGCGAGCCCGCAACCGGCCCGTGGCGCCCCTTTCAACCCGCCTCTGCCCACGAACTATCCGAGCGTCCGCGTGGTCAGCGTGGGTGGCGTCAGTGTTCCGTTGAGCCCCAATAACAGCTTCGTGGTGCCCGATGTGCTGCTCAACAGCGCCAGCGCGGTTCCCGTTGCGGTCCAGGCATCGAACATTCCCGTGGGTACGGTGGTCACGCTTGTCCTCACCCCCGAGATCGGCGG
>DALYJJ010000269.1:3096-3648 GCA_031969915.1 Bryobacteraceae bacterium
CCGCGCAAACGTCGCCGCTCTCCGGCAGCGTCGCGAACTCGACCGCCACCGCGCAGGTGCTGTTCCCCACGGGCACCACCCGAGTCTTTGTCAGCGCGAAGTGGTGAGTTTGCGCGCCTCGGCGGCCAGCGGGTCCTTGGTCGCGGGCCAGTTCCGCAGGGCCAGGAACTCGCGGAAGCGATCGCGCGCCGCGGGTGAGTTGAGCCCTTGCTGTGCGCGCCCCAGGTAGAAATACACCGGCGCGATGTAGCGCCAAGTGGGCGCCTCGTCCAGGAACACCGCCGTCGCCTCACCGGCCCGCTTCAGGCATGCATCGAACTCCGAGGATGCTTCGGCGTACGCCTTCAACGCCAGGTACGCCCGGCCCAGCGCCAGCCGCCCCAGCCAGGTATCCACCAGCTTCTGCGCGGCCTGAAAGCGCTCCAGGGCCTCGCTGAAGCGCCCGGCGCGGAACGCCGTTTCGCCCTCAATCAACCGCGCGTACGCCTGCGGCACGGCGCCCACCTGGGCCGACAACTGCGCCGCCGCCGCACCCGCTTTCGCCCCCAGGCC
>DALYJJ010000270.1:0-3602 GCA_031969915.1 Bryobacteraceae bacterium
GACGTACACGTTTGACGCGGAGAACCGGATGGTGGGGGCTTCGACGGGGGCGGGGTCGTTTTCGTATGTTCAAGATCCCCCGCTGCCCGCCCCGCAGGACCGCTTCTTGCTGCGCATCCAGTTCGAACCCCAGCCGCTCCCGCGCAAACCACACCGGGTCCACACGGGCCTTCCGTGGGCACGTACGGGGTGATCAAGGAGGAGCGTTTTGGCACCTTCACGCGAGGCCTGCAGCGGCCGCGAACGTGGCTGCTGAATGGCCGCGTCACCGAGGTGGTGACGGAGTCGACGGGCCAGTAGTGGGTACGGGTGTGGAACAAGCTGGGTGCTGGTGAATCCGGTACATGCCAAAGTGCTCGCGGGGCGGAAGACGGACCGGCGCGAAGCGGCTGGCGACGTGCGCAGGGGCGCGGCGACCTGGTGCCGAGCTTTGTTCCGCCGCGGGAGGTACGGGAACGGCGGGGGCTGTGCCGGTTGCGGGTGCATTGGCTGGAGGATCTGAACCGGCGGTGATGACCAGCGGATGCTTGCTCTTCCTAACAGGCCGCCGGCATGCAGGTAACCACCCTGAGAAGTTAGGTGGATGGATTCCGAGGCATAGTGCGCAACCAGATCGCACTCGAACCTCTCATACACCGTTGTGGTGCATAATGGTGTTATGAAGGTAGCAGAGAAGGTAGTTCGCCAAAGCGTCAGTCTACCGCCCCGGCTGGCGAAGCAGGTGAGTAGCATGGCCAAGAGCCGAAAGCTGAGCAAGAATCGCATGTTGTTGGAGCTGATCGAGAACGGAATCGACGCAGAGAAGCGAAAGCAACAGCAGTTCTTTGCCCTGGCTGAACGTTTCCGCAACGAGCAGGATCCGGAGGCGGCTGGCCGCTTGGGCGATGAACTCGGCAGAATGGTCTTCGGCGGCTAATGCCGGAGCTCGAGCGCTGGGACAACCTACCCGGAGGGGTGCGGCAGCACCTGATCGAGCGGATGCGTGATCGAGCGATCAGCCTCTCTGATCTGAATCAACTTCGCCTCTGGGTCGAGATGCGGCCCCAGGTGCCCGAGGGTGACTGGTACAAGGACTTCGGCTCTTTCAAGATCTGCGGCAGCGGATCCTACGCGAAAACGTTTCTGCTCCGAGGGCAAGTTGCGAAGGGTGACGCCCTCTGATCAGCACGCTTCATCGGATTCTTCCCCTGTTGTCGCGAAGTGTAGAGTGGCGTCCCGGAGCGCTGCCGCCAGAATTCTCCGTAGCTCGCTATAGCTAGGACCTAACTCGCCACTGGGGCGTTTCGCGGGCACAATCGCAGCAAAGGCGGTCCATTCGCTAGACTGGAGGCGTGCCGCTCAAGGTGCGGGAAGTGATCAAGAAGCTTGAAAACTCGGGCTGGCGGCTGGCGCGGACTTCGGGCGACCATTGCGTTTTTCGCAGCCCCGACGGTCGCATCACAGTAAGTTTCCGGCAGACTCGGGGACGATGTTCGACCCGGCACCTATCGCGCAATCTTGAAGCAGACCGGAATCGAGGAGGACAAGGCATGACCCGCAAGTATTCTCTGGTGATGGAAAGCGGCCCGAAGGGGCTAAGCGCGTATGTGCCGGAACTTCCCTCCATTCTAGTCACGGGAAGTTCGCGCGACGAATTGGAGGCGAGGGCCGCTGAAGCGATCCGGATCTACTGGGATGTCCTGAAGGCAGAGCGTTCGCCGACGTCAGAACTGTGTGAAATCGAGGTCGAACTTCCGGCTTGACGGTGATCTGGAACCCTGTGCCGTTGACCGTGGGCTATCGCCAAAGAACGGAGCAACGGAACTTTCGTCCTAGTGTTTTGTGCCAGTGGCCGGTTGTGGAGCTGAGGTTACAATGATCCGGACTGAGGAACAGATGCTGCTGGTTCAGCAGAGCGTTGCCAATCTCAGAAGGATTCTGCTGGAGGCGCGCAAGGTTCATTCCCAGCAGGACTACTTGCGGCTCGCCGAGCCCATCCTGCTCGAAGTCCAACAGCGCGAGCAGGAAATCTTCCAGTATTTGAGCGCCGGGGCTGAAGAACTCAGGGCAAGCTAGCCGTTCCCCTCGATCCGCCACGCCAGCGCAACCCTCGGCCGGATTGCTCCTGGATGACGCCCGATGCATCCTCGCGTCTGGTTATCGGCTTGCGTTCAGCCGCGTTGGAGGCGGCTGGTGCGTGGCCCTCAGCGCCGCCCCCACCAGCACGCGAGGGCTAACGCCATCACGACGTCGTCCCGGCCTCCGCCCCTCTCCGCAAACCCCATCATCTCCTCCTCGAGCACGGCCCGCCCGCGCATGCCCGCCGCGGCTACCAGGTCCCCCTTCTCCAACAACACGCGCACGGCCGCTACCAGGTCTTCCTTCGGTACGCACCACTTCCCCTCGCTCCGCGTCACCGCGTGCCCGCCCGTCGCCACGACGCCCACCACCAGTCCGTCCCGCAGTTCGCTTCTGAGGAGGTCCAGCACCGCCGCTCCCACGCCCGTCGCGTCCACGACCACCGTGAACCGGCCCCGTTCCCGGAACCGGTCCCGCGTCGCCCGCACCGCCTTCGCCACCTCCAGGTAGCTGGTCCCCAAGCCCACCCGCCGAACGTCCTTCAGCACCAGTTCCGTCGCCGTGCGGTACCCCGTGGCCACCACCCCGTCACCCACCAGTTCCTGCCGCACCCGCCGTTCCAGCAGCGCAAACGCCGTGTGATCCCGGCTCTGGCCCAGGTCCACGCCCAAGATCCACTCGCTCTCCACCGGACGCCGCGCCGTGAACAGAAACTCCGGACTCGAAGCCGACTCGATCATCGCCCTACAGGACCTCCGCCTTCTCGCGGTCTGTAAACATCTGCTCGATCAACTCCCGCGCAAATACCGCCCCTTCCCGCTCCGTGAACTCGCAGCAGTAATTCTGCCGGTACGCCGCCTCCGTCATCCACGCCCGTTCGTCCTCCAGAAACGACGCCCGAATCCGCGGGCACCCCGCCGCCGGCGCCTTCACCCGTACCCATTCCGCTCCTCCCTTCGTCCACAGCCGCCAGAAGAATCCCTGCGGCCCGTTCGGCGTCGAGAGGAGCCACAACGAGCCACCCGTCGCCGCGAGCGTCGGCGTGAGCGCCGCGAACAACGCATCCTCCACCATGGCGGCTTCGTCCACGATCAACATCGAAGCCGAGTACCCACGCACGGTGTCCGGCGACGCCGGCAGCCCCACAATCCGCCCTCCGGCCGGCGTCACGATGCTGAGCCCGTGATGCCCATCCCCTCGCAGTCCACCCATCCCGGCGCGGCCCGCCAACTCCTTCACCCGGAGCAGAAACTCACCGCTCTGCCGCTCTGTCGGCGATGCCACCAGCACCAGCGACCCCGCATGATACGTGGCCCAATGCAGCGCCTTGATCGCCGCCACGGTGCTCTTCCCCCACTGCCGCGAACAGTTCAAAATCCCGCGCTGCCCGCCCCGCAGGACCGCTTCCTGCTGGGCATCCGGCTCAAAGCCCAGCCGCTCCCGCGCAAACCACACCGGGTCCACACGGGCCTTCAGGTCCGCCAGGGCCGTCACAACCCGGCCTCCTCCAGCGCCGCCACAATCGCCGCCCGCAACACCGGATG
>DALYJJ010000271.1:0-2042 GCA_031969915.1 Bryobacteraceae bacterium
TGTAGTTGTTTTCGAGGCGTGGGTTCTCGACCACCCGCACCTCGCCCCGGGATTCCCGGGGGTGGATGGCGACCGCCTGCCGCGACTCCGGTAGCCGCTCAAAGAACCGCCAGCGCTGCCCGCTCACCGGCAGGCCGAAGCGCGGTTCCGCCGCCACCCGGTCGCCGCGGACGCGCAGCACCACGCTGCCGTCCACGCTCCCCTCCCAAACCAGTTGCGGCCGCTCCACCTGGGCTTGCGCCGCCCCTGCCGTAAGCGCACAAACGAGTACTGTCACGCGCATATCTAATTGACGTTTCGCTGTTTAAGAACGTTGAACTGGTGTACACTGGTAGCCGATATCCTGGCCGGGTGCGCCAGGTTCGCGGAACCCTTGTTTGGCTGCGTGTTCGGCTGCGTGTTCGGCTGCGCTCGTAACTCACCTCGACAATGACGCACTTCATCGGACAGCCTGTGGCGTTGCTGCTCGCCGCGTCTTCGGCGAAAGACGAGTTCGTCCGGTCGCTCTTCGATTCGAGTTTTGCCGGCATCCACTCGCTCGAGTGGTTCGATTACGCGCTGCTCGTCCCCTACTTCACGGTGATGCTCCTGCTTTCGATCTTCGGGCTGCACCGGTTCGAAACGATCCTCGCCTATTACAAGGGGCGCAAGAACCTCCCCAAAGAACCGCCCCGGCGGTTTGCCGAGCTCCCGCGAGTGACCATTCAGTTGCCGCTCTTCAATGAGCGCTACGTCGTCGAGCAGTTGCTCGAAGCGGTGAGCAAGATCGAGTACCCACGCGAGAAGCTGCAGGTGCAGGTGCTCGACGATTCCACCGACGACACGCATCCCTACACCGAGGCGCTGGTCGAGCGGTATCGCGCGGCCGGCTTTCCCATCGAGTACCGGCACCGGACCAATCGCCACGGATTCAAGGCGGGGGCGTTGCAGGAGGGAATGGAAAGCGCCACTGGCGAGCTGATGGCCATCTTCGACGCCGACTTTCTCCCGCCCGCCGACTTCCTCACTCAAACCGTTCATCACTTCGCCGATCCGCAGGTGGGCGTGGTGCAGACCCGCTGGAGCTACACGAATCGCCATTACAACCTGCTCACCGAAGTCGAGGCGATGCTCCTCGACGGGCACTTCGTGCTGGAGCACGTGGCGCGCGCCGGCAACGGCTGGTACTTCAATTTCAACGGCACGGCGGGCATCCTGAGGCGGCAGATGATCGAGGACGCGGGCGGCTGGGAGCACGATACTCTCACCGAAGACAGCGACCTGAGCTATCGCGCCCAGTTGAAGGGCTGGCGCTTCGTCTACCTGCCGGACGTCCATTGTCCGTCCGAACTGCCGGTGGAGACCTACGGCTTCCAGGTGCAGCAGTCGCGTTGGGCCAAGGGTCTGACCCAGGTGGCGAAGAAGATTCTGCCCCGCATTCTGAAGTCGGACATGCCGCTCCGCGCCAAGCTCGAAGCGGTCTTCCACCTGACGCCGAACATCTCCTATCCGCTGATGATCCTGCTCTCCGCGCTGATGCTGCCGGTGATGATCGTGCGGTTCTACATGGGCTGGTGGCAGATGCTGATCGTCGATCTGCCGATCATGGTCGCATCCTTCTGGTCGATCGGCGCGTTCTACATCACCGCGCAGCGGCAGTTGCAGCCCCGTTCCTGGGGGCGCGCGGTGTTTCTGATGCCGGCGCTGATCTGCGCGGGCGTGGGCTTGACGATCATCAACGCGCGCGCCGTGCTGGAGGCGCTGTTCGGTGTGCAAACCGCGTTCGCCCGGACGCCGAAATACGCCGTCGCGGGCCAGCAGAAGGTCAAGCTCGCGAATGTGAAGTACCGCCGCCGCAGCGGTTGGCTGCCGTACCTGGAACTCGCCTTCGGCACATATTTCCTGTACATCATCGCGTACTCGATCGACACCGCGAACTATTTCGCCGTGCCGTTCCTGATGCCCTTCGTGGGCGGCTACTACTGGGCCGGCGTCTCGACCCTGTGGCAGGAGCACCAGGGCCGCCTGCGCATCAGCCTCCGCACCAAGGTGGGGATCGGGGT
>DALYJJ010000271.1:2052-3531 GCA_031969915.1 Bryobacteraceae bacterium
CCGCCTGCGCTGGCAGCGCGCCCAGGCCGAAGCCGCGGCGCAGGCCGAAGCCGCAGCCCGGTAGTTGCCCAGAGCAAGCCGCGAGGTCCACGGCCGCGCCTACCCCGAACCACGCATCAGGCGCAGCGCTTCCTCGATGGGCCGCCCTTCGCCCCGCCGTGGTGTGCCGTCCGCGCCCGCGGCGGAGTCCTCCACGGAGTCTCCTTCGCCGGGGGCCAGAAACAGGTTCGCCTCCACGCCGTGCTGCTTCGTGTAGAGATCCCAATAGCGGCCCTGCGCGGCGTAGAGTTCCTCGTGCGTGCCGCGCTCCAGAATCCGGCCGCCTTCGACGACCAGAATCTGGTTTGCCCGCCGAATGGTGGAAAGCCGGTGCGCGATGACGAACGTGGTTCGCCCTTGCATCAGGAACGCCAGGCCCTCCTGGATCAACGCCTCGGACTCCGAATCGAGGCTTGAGGTCGCCTCGTCAAGAATGAGAATGCGCGGATCGGCGAGAATCGCCCGCGCAATCGACACCCTTTGCCGCTGCCCGCCGGAGAGCTTCACGCCGCGCTCGCCGATGATGGTGTCCAATTTCTCAGGAAAGCGATTGGCGAACTCGTCGACGCGGGCGATGCGGCACGCCTCCGCGATCTGTTCGTCCGTCGCCAGCGGCCGCGAGAAGGCCACGTTCTCACGAATGGTGCCGTCGAAGAGAAACGAGTCCTGGAGCACCACGCCCAACTGTGTCCGGTAGGAGGCCAGGCGCGCCGTGGAAAGATCGACCCCATCCACGCGCACCGCACCGTCGCTCGGCGTGTGAAACGCCGAAACCAGGCCGATGATCGTCGACTTGCCTGAACCGGAGGGACCCACCAGCGCGGTCACCGTTCCGGGCTTGGCCTCAAAGGAGACGGCGTGCAGCACCGGCCGGTCAGGCTCATAGGCGAAGCTTACGCCGTCGAACCGGACTTCGCCGCGAATCGCCGGCAGTCCGACGACGCGCCGCGGGTCGGCATCTTCGGGGCGTTCGCCCAGCACTTCGCGAGTCCGGTCCAGCCCGGCGATCGCCTCGGTGAGCTGTGTGCCGATGCCCACCACCTGGAAGATCGGCGCCACGAGAAACGCGAGGAACAAGGTGAACGTGACGAAGCCGCCGAGCGTGAGTTCCCCCGCGATGATCTGCCGGGCGCCCAGGAACATCACGATCGCGCCCACGATACCCATCAGCAGCGTGGCCGATAGGCTCATCACGGAGATGCCCGTGAGGGTCTTCAGAACATTGTCCAGCAGCCGCTGCACGCCGCCCGAAAAGACCTCCGCTTCCCGCGCCTCGGCGTGGTAGCCCTTCACCACGCGAACTCCGCCCAGCGATTCGGTGAGCCGCCCGGTCACTTCGCCCTGGATCTTGCCGCGCTCGCGGAAAATCGGGCGGAGCGTGCGGAACGCCCGCTGCAGCACGTAGGTAAACGCCAACATGATGCCGAGCGCGATCAGCGT
>DALYJJ010000272.1:0-3493 GCA_031969915.1 Bryobacteraceae bacterium
GCGCCAGGGCGCGCAGAGCATCTACCGCGTTACGGATGGCAAGAGCGAGATTCGCGTCCCCATCGCCTGGGCCTTCGGTCTCGGCGCCGCCGGGCAGACGTACGTGCTCGAGCGCAAGGGCGTCTTTTATGAGAGCCGCGTCAGTTATTACCGCACGATCGATGGACTCGCGCTCACATCCGGCGCGCGCCCGTCCGTGCCCCGCGACCTGGAAGAGGCGTTCGGCCGCGAACTCTCCGAAAAGGGGGCCATCGAGTGCTTCCAGTGCCACTCCACGGGCGCGATCGTGAACGGCGTCCTGCGCACCGCCGAACTCACCCCCGGCGTGCAGTGCGAGCGATGCCACGCCGGCGCCGCACGGCACGCTGAGGCCCTGGCGCGCGGTTCGGCCCATGTCCCGCCCCGCAAACTCGCCGCCCTTTCCACCGAGGAGATGTCCGACTTCTGCGGTCAATGCCACCGGACCTGGGCGCAGATCGCCGCCGAGGGTCCGCACAACATCTCGAACGTCCGCTTCCAACCCTACCGCCTCGCCAACTCCTCCTGCTACGACGCCGCCGACCCCAGAATCCGCTGCGTCGCCTGCCACGATCCGCACAAGGAAATGGCCCAGCCGCTCGTCCGCTATGACGCCAACTGCCAGTCCTGCCACCAGCAGGCCGGCCGCAAGACGTGCCGCACCGGCAAGGACAAGTGCGTCACCTGCCACATGCCCAAGATCGAAATCAAGGAAACCTACAACGCGTTCACCGATCACTGGATCCGCATCGCCCGGCCCGGTGAACCCCACCCCCACTGAGCGCCTCGCGCCCGCCTGCGCCATACTGTCCTCAAGACTCTCATGGAACTGAAGATCATACCCCTCGAAGTCCCCTCCAACGGCAACCTCATCGCCGGCCAAGCCCACTTCATCAAGACCGTCGAGGACCTCTATGAGGCGATCGTCAACACGGTCCCTCAGATGAAGTTCGGGATCGCTTTCAATGAGGCCTCGGGCCCGTGCCTCACTCGTTCGGCGGGCAACGACGAGGAACTCACCGCCCTGGCCGTCCGCAACGCCTCCGCCGTCGCCGCCGGCCACACTTTCTTCGTCGCGCTGCGCGACGGCTTCCCGATCAACGTATTGGGCCGCATCAAGGACGTTCCCGAAGTCTGCGCCATTTTCTGTGCCACTGCCAACCCGGTTCAGGTCATCGTCGCCGAAACAGAACAGGGCCGCGGCGTTTTGGGCGTTGTCGACGGCTTCTCGCCCAAAGGCGTGGAAGGCGAGGACGACCGGCGAGCGCGCCACGGCTTCTTGCGCAAGATCGGCTACAAGTTGTAAGATCCTAAACTTGATCGAGATTGGTACCCAGGAGACTGCCCCATGGTAAAAGCGAATCAGATCGAACGTCCGCTGGGCTTCAACACCCGCGCCCTTCACACCGGCTATGACCCCGACCCGGCCACGCACGCCCGCGCCGTACCCATTTATCAATCCACGTCATTCGCCTTCGAAGATTCCGCCGACGCCGCCCAGCTCTTCGCGCTCCAGAAGTTCGGCAACATCTATACGCGGATCATGAACCCCACCACCGACGTGCTGGAGAAACGCATCGCGTCGCTCGAAAACGGCGTGGCGGCGCTGGCCATGTCGAGCGGCCAGTCGGCTCAGTTCATCGCCATTTCGAGCCTCGCCCAGGCCGGTGACGACATCGTCTCGGCGAGCACGCTCTACGGCGGGACGTACACGCAGTTCGACGTCAGCTTCCGCAAGCTGGGCATCAACACGATCTTCGTCGACCCGGACGACCCGGAGAACTTCCGCCGGGCGATCACCCCGAACACCAAGGCCATTTACGGCGAAACCATCAGCAACCCGCGGGGCAACGTGCTGGACATCGAAGCGGTCGCGAAGATCGCGCATGAAAACGGCGTACCGCTGGTCATCGACAACACTTTCGCCAGCCCTTACCTCTGCCGCCCGATCGACTTCGGCGCGGACATCGTCGTGCACTCGTTGACCAAGTTCATCGGCGGCCACGGGACTTCGATCGGCGGCATCATTGTCGACGGCGGCAAGTTCGCATGGAACAACGGAAAGTTCCCGCAACTCGCCGAGCCCTCGCGGGCTTATCACGGCATGAACTTCTGGGAAGTCTTCGGCGCCATCGCGTTCATCATCCGGGCGCGCGTCGAAGGGTTGCGCGACATGGGCACGTGTCTCAGTCCCTTTAACTCCTTCCTGTTCCTGCAGGGCGCCGAGACGCTTGGCATGCGCATGGACCGGCACGTCGCCAACGCCCTCGCGATTGCTCAATTCCTCGAAGCGCACTCCTCGGTGAGCTGGGTGAAGTACCCGTCGCTGCCCTCGAACCCGTACCACGCGCTTGCGAAGAAGTACATGCCGCGCGGGGCGGGCGCCGTGTTCTCGTTTGGCATCAAGGGCGGCTATGAAGCCGGCCGCACTTTCATCGACGCCCTGCAGTTGTTCTCCCACCTGGCCAACGTCGGCGACGCACGCAGCCTGGTGATCCACCCGTCCTCCACCACGCACCAGCAGTTGAGCGAGAAGGAACAGGCCGCCGCCGGCGTCACGCCTGACATGGTCCGGCTTTCGATCGGACTCGAGGATCTCGAGGACCTGGTCTGGGATCTCGACCAGGCGTTGGCCGCCGCCGCGAAGGCCGTTCCCGCCGCCGTTTAGCAAGCCCGGCGTCGGACAATCGAACCGCCGCGAGACGACAAATGATTTCGCGGCGGGTTCCCTTTTCGCTGGGTTACAATCAAGTCCTGACGCGCCGACCTCACCGCGATCCGCGGCGCGCTTGAGTAAGACCTCGCCCTGGCGTTCCTCCCCGCGCTCCCGTTCCCGCTCCCGTCAGGCCGGAATCGATAAAACAAAATAGAGGAGAACTGTTCTATGTGGAATCGCAAGGAAGATCCGCAACGCAACCAGCCCGCCGCCCCCGCGGCCGCACCCCTGCCCAAGGTCCCCGAGTCCCCGCGCCCCTCCGCCTCCGCGCCGCCGCCGCCGGTGGCGCCACAGTACGCACCGCCCGCCCAGCCGGCCGGCGTGGCCGTCATCGGACCCTCGGTCGCCATCCGCGGCGACATCACGTCGAGCGAGGACCTGGTGATCAACGGCCACGTTGAGGGCATCATCCAGGTGGACGAGCACCGCCTCTCGGTGGGCCCGCGCGGCAAGGTGAAGGCCCAGATCGCCGCCCGCGAGGTCCTCATTCAGGGGATCGTTGAAGGCGACATCGAAGCCCGCGACAAGATCACCATCCGCGCCGACGGCTCACTGGTCGGCGACGTCCGCGTGGCCGGCATCGTGATTGAGGATGGGGCGTACTTCAAAGGCAGCATCGACATCATCCGTCCCGCGGCGGAAAGCGCCGCGCCGCCGCAGCAGAAGAAGCAGCAGGCGCAACCGCAACCGCAGCAGGACAAAGTGCACGCCTAGCCCCGCCTTGGCGCAGGAGGCTGCCCACCGCGGGCGGCCTCCTGC
>DALYJJ010000273.1:0-3331 GCA_031969915.1 Bryobacteraceae bacterium
CTGCTGATGATTCCCCTGCGACGCGCCCTGCTGCGTGCGGGGTTCCGCGTCCGGCTCTGGCAACTGGCCGTGGTGGGCGGCGTGATCGGGGGTGTTCCGCCGGCTGCCGCCCCGCCGCCCGCCCCGCCGGCCACGATGGGTTTCCGCTCGACGGTCAACACGGCGACGGCCGGGAAGCTGGCAGACGATGCCCGGCTCGCCCTTCGCTGGCGCTGGGAACGCCAGACGCCCGGCGCGTCGTCGTTCCAGCCGCTGGCTGCGCGCGACCGGGTTCCACCCGCCGCCGTGCTGCGGCTCATCGTCACCTCGCCGGGCGGCGGAACACTCCTCTTGCGCCGCGGCGCGGAAACGCTGATGCCGCTCAGCTCGGTCATCGGCCCCGCGGGCACCCTCGAATCCCGCTACGTGATCACCGCCGATCAGCCGGAAACGCTGCGCCTGGAGCTGCGCGAGAACGACCGCCTGACACAGTTCGAAATTCCCGTCCCGCTCGATCCGAATCGCTGAAAGGATCTCCTGCCGCGCGGCATGTCCGGGCTGGAGGAATTCTTCATGCTCGACACACTTCGCCGTTTGCTCCCGGCGCTCGCGCTCTCGGCGGCGCCGGTCCTCGCCGACACCGGCGGCCTGCTGCGCATCGACCCCAAGGGAACGCCCGCGCCCTGCCCGCTCAAAAGCACCGATGTGAAGGCGGAGATCAGCGGCTTCGTCGCGCGGGTCACCGTGACGCAGGAGTACGTCAACCCGCTCGAAGAGAAAATCGAGGCGGTCTACATCTTTCCGCTGCCCGCCAACAGCGCGGTCGACGACATGACGCTGCTCATCGGCGAGCGCAAAGTGAAGGGCACGGTCAAGCGCCGCGAGGAGGCGCGCGCCATCTATGAGGCCGCACGCTCGCGCGGGCAAATGGCGGGGCTGCTCGACCAGGAGCGGCCCAACATCTTCATGCAGTCCGTGGCAAACATCCCGCCGAAGGCGGCCGTGAAGGTGGTGATCAGCTATGTCGAGACCCTGAAGTATGAAGAGGGCTCTTACGAGTTCGGCTTCCCGATGACCGTGGGCCCGCGCTACATTCCCGCCGGGCTGCCGAACGCCGAGCGCATCGCGCCGCCGGTGGCGCCCAAGGGCGTGCGCGCGGGCCACGACATCGCCATTCAGATGAAGCTGGATGCCGGGCTCGCTATCGAGGCCCTGCAATCGCCCACGCACGAGGTGGCGGTGGAGAGACCGTCGGCGACGCAGGCCCTGATCCGGCTCAATCGGAAGACCGAGATCCCCAACAAGGACTTTCTGCTCCGCTACGACATCAGCGGCAAGAAGATACAGGACGCCGTGATCGCGCATCGCGCCGGGCGCGGCGGGTTCCTCACCCTGCTGTTGCAGCCCCCGGAGCGGGTGACGGTGGAGGATGTGACCCCGAAAGAACTGGTGTTCGTCCTCGACACCTCCGGCTCGATGAGTGGCTTTCCGATCGAGAAGGCGAAGGAGACGATGAAGCTCGCCATCGCGGGCCTCTATCCGCGCGACACGTTCAACCTCATCACCTTCGCGGGCGACACGTTTGTGCTGTTCCCCGAACCCGTGCCGGCGACTCCGGCGAACGTCGCGCGGGCCTTGCAGTTCCTGGAAGGACGGCGCGGCAGCGGCGGCACGGAGATGATGAAGGCGATCCGGACCGCGCTCGCCCCCTCCGATGAGACCGGCAAGATTCGGATCGTTTGTTTCATGACCGACGGCTTCGTGGGCAACGACCGCGAGATTGTCGACGCGATTCGCACGTATCGGAACGCGCGCGTGTTCTCCTTCGGCATCGGCAGCTCCGTGAACCGCTTCCTGCTCGACAAGATGGCGGAGACCGGGCGGGGCGAGGTGGAGTACGTCGGGTTACAGGAAGATGGGTCGGCGGCGGCACGGCGCTTCCATGAGCGCGTGCGCAATCCTTTGCTCACCGACGTGACGGTGGAGTTCGCCGGGCTGCCCGTGACCGATGTGTATCCGGCGCGGATTCCCGATCTGTTCTCCGCGAAGCCCGTGTTGATTCACGCCCGCTATGGCGGTGCGGCGCAAGGCGTGGTGCGGCTGCGCGGGAAGATGTCCGGGCGCGACGTGGTTCGCGAAATGAATGTGAGCCTGCCCGCGACCGAGCCCGCGCACGACACCATGGCCACGCTGTGGGCGCGCGCCAAGATCGACTCGCTGATGGCGAACGACTGGTCCGGCAACAGCACGGAGATCCGGGAGCAGGTGACGAAGCTGGGCGTGGACTTCAAGCTGATGACCCAGTACACGTCGTTCGTGGCCGTGGAAGAGCGCATCGTTACCGAGCCGGGGAAAGCGCCGCGACGCGTCGAGGTTCCGGTGGAGATTCCGGAGGGCGTGCGGCATGAAGGGATCTTCGGGGACGAGCGGAAGGTGGCGTTGTTCGCACCATCGGCCGGACTCACCAGCAGCGGCGTGGTCGGAGGCGTGATCGGCGGAGTCCCGGGTAGCGGCGGCGGCTTCGGCGGAGGCATCGGCGGCGGCGTGTACCGAGTGCCCCCGTCACCGCCGGTAAGCCGCCAGGCCCAGGAGGGCGCAAGGACTGATGTCCGCGACAAACAGGCCGCGGTCCCGCCTGTCCGGAAACTCACCTCCGAACTCGCCAGTCTCGCCCAGGCAGGCGGCACCGGCGAGGTGAGCGTCGAAGTCTGGCTCACCGACGCCACGCCCCAGGCGCTGGCCGAACTCAAGAAGCTCGGCTTCATCGAGACGCAGGCGCCGAAGGTGGCCAAAGTCCGTATCGGCCGCATTGCGATCGCGAAACTCTTGCAACTCGAACAGCTCGCGGACGTCGTGCACGTTACCCTGCACAAGCCGTAAGCTGGAAGTAGCTGGATGGACGTCTTCCGCGCGAAAGAACAGAAGCACAAACGCTGGACGCGCCGCGCGCTGATCGCCGCCGGGGGCACACTCGCCGCGGCGCGGCCGTTGCGGGGCTCGCCGCGTTCGCAAAGTACAGCGCGCCGTGGTTCTGGGAGCGCTATCAGCGCGAGCGCGCCCGCGGGATCGGGAGCGCACCGCACCGGCCGGATCCGAAAGCGTGGCCGGACACCGGGCTCCACGCCGCCTGGCTCGGCCACGCCACGGTGCTCGTCAAAATCGACGGCTTCACCATCCTCACGGACCCCCAGTTCAGCGACTACGCCGGGATCCACATCGGTCCCTTCGGTTCGCTGGGGTTCAAGCGCCTGACCGCGCCCGCACTGTCCATCGAAGACCTGCCGCCGATCGACGTCATCCTGATGTCGCATGCACACATGGACCACTGGGACACGCGTTCGCTCGTGCGGTT
>DALYJJ010000274.1:0-3264 GCA_031969915.1 Bryobacteraceae bacterium
GGTATCGAGGATGCGCGCCCTGGTGCCGCGGACGGCTTCGACATACTGGCTCGCGAGGGTAGCGACGGCGCTCAGGCGCTGGAGGAAGTTGAGGGCGACGCGCTCGCACTCGAGGAGGCGGCGGGCCGGTCCCTGGACCTCGGCGACGGGCGTGCCGGCCGCGACGGCTGTTCCGCTGGCGGCGCGAAGATCGACTTCCACGCCTCCGCCCCGCAAGCCATAGATCAAGGGGAGCAACTCGACGCCGGCGAGGACCATCGGCTCGCGGGCGTAGAAGGCGCCCACCGCGCGGCGGTCTTCGGGAACGGTCAAGGCGGAGGTCAGGTCGCCGGGACCGATATCTTCGGCGAGCGCGCGGGCGACGGCGTCGCGCACTTCGGGGTGAGTAACGTCGAACACTTACTTACCCGCCAGGCTTTGGAGGGCGGCCTGGTTCTTCGCCAACTGGGTTTCGTAGCCGGCTAACTTGGCGCGGATCTCGTTGACGACTTTCGCGGGAGCGCGGCTCACAAAGGTCTGGTCATTGAGCTGGCGCTGGGAGGAGGCAATCACTTTTTCGAGGCTGGCGATCTCCTTTTCGAGGCGCTTGACGGCGGCTTCGGCCTGAGCGGCGGGAAGGCGGAGGAGCAGGTCGAAGTCCGCGGTGGAGCGGACAGCGGCGCCGTCGAGCCTGGGGGCGGCCTCCTGCTTCAGTTCGAGCTGGACGCTGGCGAGCTTTTCGATGAAGGGCTTCTCGCTCGCGGCGAGAGCGAAGGCGCGCGTCTGGGAGTAGAGGACGCCTTCGAGGACCTTCTTGGGATCGGCCTCGCCGAGGTCGGCGCGAAGGTTGCGGGCCGCGGTGACGATGTCCTGGAGAAGATCCATGTCCTTTGCGGCGTCCTCGCCGGCGTGGGCGGCGCCGGGCTCGGGGTAGGCGGCGAGGGCGATGGAGGCGGGCCGCGATTCGGAGGGACAGACCAGGCGCTGCCAGAGCTCCTCAGTGAGGAAGGGCATGATGGGGTGCAGAAGCCGGAGGGAACACTCGAAGGCCCGGAGTAAGTTGTGTAAGTGGTCCTTCGAATCCGGTTCCTGCTGGATACGGAGTTTTTTCAGCTCGACATACCAATCGCAGAACTCACCCCAGAAGAAGTGATAGAGCGTGTCGGCGGCCTCGTGGTAGCGGTACGTTTCGATCGCTTTGCTGGTGACCTCGGCGCAGCGGTTGAGGCGGCCGAAGATCCAGCGGTCCTCGAGGGTGGTGACGGGAGGGGCGGGAGCGGCGGGGTCGTAGTGCTCGACGCCGGCCTTCTCCATGTTCATAAAGATGAAGCGGGCGGCGTTCCAGATCTTGTTGGCGAAGGCGCGGGCGGCGGCCATGCGGTCTTCGCTGGTGACGATGTCGGTACCGGGGGCGGCGCCGCGGAGGAGTGAGAAGCGGACGGCGTCGGTGCCGTAGCGTTCGGTGACATCGAGGGGGTCGATGGTGTTGCCTCGGGTCTTGGACATCTTCTGCTTTTCGGCGTCGCGGACGAGGCCGTGGATGTAGACCTGGCGGAAGGGGACCTGGCCGGTGCACTCGATGCCCATCATGATCATGCGGGCGACCCAGAAAAAGAGGATGTCGAAACCGGTGATGAGGAGCGAAGTGGGGTAGTAGGTAGCGAGGTCGGGGGTTTGCGCGGGCCACCCGAGAGTGGAGAAGGGCCAGAGTGCGGAACTGAACCAGGTATCGAGAACGTCGGGGTCCTGCTTGATTTCGCCGGAGCCGCAGTGGGCGCAACTGGTAGGATCCTCGCGCGAGACGGTGGGCTTGCCGCAAGCGGCGCAATGCCAGGCGGGGATGCGGTGGCCCCACCAGAGTTGGCGGGAGATGCACCAATCGCGGATGTTGTACATCCACTCGTTGTAGGTCTTGACCCAGTTTTCGGGGACGAACTCGATGTCGCCGTTTTCAACGGCGGCGATGGCGGGTTCGGCGAGGGGTTTCATTTTCGCGAACCACTGGGTGGAGACGAGGGGTTCGACGATGGTCTTGCAACGCTGGCAGCGGCCGGCGCTGAGGGTGTAGGGGTCGATCTTGTCGAGGAGGCCCTGTTCCTCGAGGGCGGCGACGACTTGCTTGCGGGCTTCGAAGCGGTCGAGACCGGCGAAGCGGCCGGCGGCGGGGGTCATGCGGCCATGGGAGTCGATGACCTGGGTAGAAGGGAGGCGGTGACGCTGGCCGGCGGCGAAATCGTTGGGGTCGTGGGCGGGAGTTACTTTGACTACGCCGGTGCCGAACTGGGGATCGGCCATGTCATCGAAGATAATGGCGATGTCGCGATCCATGAGGGGGAGGCGAACGGTGGCGCCGCGTAAGCCGGAGTAACGTTCGTCGTTCGGATTTACGGCGACGGCGGTATCTCCGAGCATGGTTTCCGGGCGGGTGGTGGCGACGACCAAGTAGCTTTGTTGTCCGTTGACGGGGTAGCGGATGTGCCAGAGGTTGCCGGGAGCTTCCTCGTGAACGACCTCGAGATCGGAGAGGGCGGTGAGGCAGCGCGGGCACCAGTTAATCATGTAGTCGCCGCGGTAGATCAAGCCCTTTTCGTAGAGGCGGACAAAGACCTCGCGGACGGCGCGAGAGAGGCCTTCGTCGAGGGTGAAGCGGGAGCGGGACCAATCACAGCTTGTGCCGGTGCGGATCATCTGGCGGAGGATGGTTCCGCCGGAGTGCTCCTTCCATTGCCAGACGCGGCGTTCGAACTCTTCGCGGCCGAGCTGGTGGCGGTCGAGACCTTCCTTGGCGAGTTCGCGTTCCACGACCATCTGGGTAGCGATGCCGGCGTGGTCGGTGCCGGGGAGCCAGAGCGTGTTGTCGCCGCGCATGCGATGCCAGCGGATGGTGACATCGATTTCGGTGTGCTCGAGCATGTGCCCCATGTGGAGGGAGCCGGTGACGTTGGGGGGCGGGATGACGAGGGAGAAGACGGCGCCGGGCTGAGAGGGGGAAGCGTGGAAGATGCCGGAGGAGACCCACGATTCGGCCCAATGGGGCTCAAAACGTTGGGGTTCATAGACTTTGTCGATTTGCATGGGGGGAACTTTCACTATATCAAAGGCGGTTCGCGGTGGCCGGGGCGGCGGGCTGCCGGCGGGGTTGGGGCGAGGCGACCGGGCCGGGTTCTGCGCCGGGTTTCCAGGACCGCCTGAGAGCGCATAGCCGGTTGATTCGGAGGGAGTTGAGGCCGGCTCAGGTTCGTTTGCAGCAAAATTTTCCGCACGGGGGGCGGAGATGGGGCAATG
>DALYJJ010000275.1:0-3143 GCA_031969915.1 Bryobacteraceae bacterium
GGTCTCCCGCAAGGTGATGCAGCTCGAAATCGAGCGCGAAGCCCTCCGCAAGGAGACCGACGAAGCCTCCCGCGACCGCCTCGCCCGGCTCGAACGCGAACTCGCCGCCCTCAAAACCGATACCGCCGCCCTCCAGGCCCGCTGGCAGTCGGAAAAGGACGCCGTCTCCAAACTCCGCTCCCTCCGCGAACAACTCGAACAGACCCGCCTCGATGTCGAACGCGCCGAACGCGCCTACGACCTCAACCGCGCCGCCGAACTCAAGTACGGCCAACTCATCCAGCTCGAACGCGAGTTGAAAACCGAAGAGGAGCGCCTCGCCCTCCAACAAAGCGCCGGCAGCCTCCTCAAGGAAGAGGTCACTGAGGAGGACATCGCCGAGGTCGTCGCCCGCTGGACCCACATCCCCGTCGCCCGCCTCCTCGAAGGCGAGATGCAAAAGCTCCTCCACCTCGACCAGCAGCTCCACAAACGCGTCATCGGCCAGGACGAAGCCGTCACCGCTGTCTCGGAAGCCGTCCTCCGCGCCCGCTCCGGCCTCAAGGACCCCAACCGCCCCATCGGCAGCTTCATCTTCCTCGGCCCCACCGGCGTCGGCAAAACCGAGTTGGCCCGCGCCCTCGCCGAATCCCTCTTCGACGACGAGCGCAACCTCATCCGCATCGATATGAGCGAGTACCAGGAGAAGCACACCGTCGCCCGCCTCGTCGGCGCGCCTCCCGGCTACGTCGGCTATGAAGAGGGCGGCCAGCTCACGGAAGCCATCCGCCGCAAGCCCTATTCCGTCATCCTGTTCGACGAGATCGAGAAGGCCCACGCCGACGTCTTCAACATCATGCTCCAGATCCTCGACGACGGCCGCCTCACCGACGGCCAGGGCCGTACCGTCGACTTCAAGAACACCATCGTCATCATGACCTCCAACATCGGCAGCCACCGCATCCTCGAATACCGCGGCCACTACGACGGCATGGAGTACGACCTCATCAAGGTCGCCGTCCTCGACGAACTCCGCCGCCACTTCCGCCCCGAGTTCCTCAACCGCATCGACGAGGTCATCGTCTTCCACGCCCTCTCCGAAGAACACCTCAAGCAGATCGTCGGCATCCAGCTCGATGCCCTCCGCCGCCGCCTCGCCGAACGCCACATCACCCTCGAACTCACCGAAGCCGCCCGCACCCACCTCGTCCGCGCCGGCTACGATCCCACCTACGGCGCTCGCCCCCTCAAACGCGCCCTCCAGAAGGAACTCGAAACCGCCTTGGCCCGCCAGATTCTCGCCGGCCAGATCCGCGATCACCAACACGTCGTCGTCGACTATGACGCCGGCCAAATCCGTACCCGCGCCGAGAACGCACCCGCTCCCGCGCGCGTCTGAAGGAATGAGGAGAACCGCGCACCATGAATGAGACCATCCTGACCCTTCCCGTCCTGCCGCTCAAAAACACTGTGCTCTTCCCCGAGCTCATGCTTCCCCTCCAGGTCGGCCGCGACGCCTCCCGCGCCGCCGTCAACGCCGCCCTCGCCACCGAAGAGAAGGAAATCGTCGTCGTCTCCCAGCGCGATTCCTCCGTCGCCGCGCCCGCTCAGGACGACCTCTACACCATCGGAACCAAGGCCATCGTCCGCAAAGTCGCCCAGAAGGACGGCGTCATGGATGTGCTCGTCTACGGCGTCCAGCGCGTCGTCGTCGTGAAGCTCGACTCCGATAGCGACTACCTCCAGGCCCGCGTCCGCCCCCTCGAACCACCCACCGATACCTCGCTCGAACTCGAAGCCTTGCAGCCCGTCGTCATGGAGCTCGCCGGTAAGGCCATCGCCCTCGCCCAGCCCGCCGCCGCCGAGGAGATCGGCCGCATCCTCCAATCCCAGGAAGAACCACTCCAGATCGCCTACCTCCTCGCCGCCAGCTTCGGCATGGGCGTCGAACGCGCTCAGAAAGTGCTCGAAGCCACTACCCGCCTCGAAGCCCTTCAGCTCGCCAACCAGTACGTCGCCCACGAACTCAAGGTCCTCGAACTCCGCGCCAGGATCGCCGGCGAAGCCCAAAGCGAAATGAGCAAGGAACAGAAAGAATACCTGCTCCGCCGCCAGTTGAAAGCCATCCAGCAGGAACTCGGCGAAGGCGAAGGCGAACAGGCCGACGTCGATCAGCTCCGCGAACGCCTGGAGAAAGCCGATCTCCCCGCCGACGTGCGCAAGGAGGCGAACCGCGAACTCTCGCGCATGGCCAAGCTCCCCTCCGCCTCGCCCGATTACCACGTCCTCCGGAGTTACCTCGAACTCGTCCTCGAACTACCCTGGAAAGTCGCCACCCAGGACAGCCTCGACATCGCCGAAGCCCGCCGCATCCTCGACGAGGACCACTACAACCTTCGCGAAGTGAAGGAGCGCATCCTCGAACAGCTCGGCGTCCTCAAACGCAACCCTAAGGCCAAGGCCCCCATCCTCTGCTTCGTCGGACCTCCCGGCGTCGGCAAGACTTCGCTCGGACAGTCCATCGCCCGCTCCCTCGGCCGTAGGTTCGAACGCATGTCCCTCGGCGGCCTCCACGATGAAGCCGAACTCCGCGGCCATCGCCGCACCTATATCGGCGCTATGCCCGGCCGCCTCATCCAGGCCATCCGCCGCGCCGGTGCCAATAACCCCGTCCTCATGCTCGACGAGGTCGATAAGCTCGGACGCGACTTCCGCGGCGACCCCGCGTCCGCCCTCCTCGAGGTCCTCGACCCCGCCCAGAACTCCACCTTCCGCGACAACTATCTCGACCTGCCCTTCGACCTCTCGAAGGTGCTCTTCATCACCACCGCGAACACGCTCGACACCATCCCCCAGCCCCTGCTCGACCGCATGGAAATCCTTCGCCTCGCCGGTTACAGCGAAGAAGAAAAGATCGAGATCGCGAAGAAGTACCTCATCCCCAGGCAGCTCAACGAAACCGGCCTCACCCCCGAACAGTGCGTCTTCTCCGCGGAGGCCTTGCAGAAGATCATCCGCGACTACACCCGCGAAGCCGGCCTGCGCCGCCTCGAGCGCGCCATCGGTTCCATCGCCCGTAAAGTCACCCTCCGCTTCGCCGAAGGCCACGAAGAACCCGTCACCGTCGCCCCCGCGGACGTTTCCGAAATGCTCGGCCCCGAGCC
>DALYJJ010000276.1:0-3116 GCA_031969915.1 Bryobacteraceae bacterium
CGCCCCCCTCGGCCTCGCTACCAGCCCGCTCCCCAGTCGCCCGCCCCCGCCCCCGCTTCTCCCGGCGACGTCATCGGCCTCACTGTCTGGCGAGTCCGCGAGCCGCAGCCCGGGGAAGGCGAAGCGCCCCGCCTTCTCGTCTTCAGCCCGTCTCGCAATAGCAAAGTCCCCATGGTCGCCGAACGCCTCAAACCCGCACTCCCTCTCCAGTCCGGAGACGGCCTCCGCCTCTCCATCGAGGTCGCCCGCCAGGGCTTCCTCTATCTCATCGATCGCGAACTCTACCGCGACGCGCCCCGCGGCGACCCCTACCTCCTCTTCCCCAGCACCCGCATCCGCAACGCCGCCAACCAGGTGCGAGCCGGCATGTTGATCGACGTCCCATCCCAGGGCGACCAGCCTCTCATCATCCGGCCCCAGCAAGCCTCCTACGCCGGCGAAGAGCTCTCCATCCTCGTCCGCCCGCCCCCTCGATATCGCCCCCGCCGGTGAGGAGCCCAAGCCGCTTCCGCCCTCTCTCGTCTCCCAATGGGAGGCCCGCTGGGAACGCCCCGCCGCCCGCCTCGACCTCGAGAATCAACCCGGCGCCCTTTGGACCACCCGCGAGCAGATGTCGGCACAGAGCGGCCCGCTGCTCACCCAGGCCGATCCCATGCCCCAGATCCTGTTTCAAGCCCAGGGCGCCGCCGAGGATGGCCTGCTCATCAAATACCGGCTGACTATCCAGTGAAATTCGCCCTCGGTTCGAAAACCAGGTCCCGTGCGTCGGTCGATAATCCGTTCCAACAGAGATCCGCGCAATCATGCGGTTGTCGGTTTTCCATCTCCGTTCGCGCTAGTACAATCGAGCGGCCTCAGGAAGGCGCTTCGCCGCCCCCCAAGACCCAGGCCGCCACAGAACCAAGGAGGAGCCGAATCGTATGATCCTGGCGCGTTGGTGTGCCTTCCTCGCGTTGGCCGCCGGGGCCGCCTCCGGCCAGCCCGAACGCCCCGAACTCGTCGTCCAGGGCGGCGGCTCGGACAGGCTGGGCGAGGCTTTCCTTGGCGGCAACGACTCCTGGCTCGCCGTTTCCAGCGCTACCGGCGTGCGCATCTATGACCTTGCCTCCGGCCGCGTCTCGCAGGAAATCAGGCTTCCCAAGAACAGCAGCGTCGGCGCTCATCCTGCCCAGCCGCTCCTGGCCGTCGCCTCCCCTGGCGAACTCAGCCTGAAAAACCTGACCTCGGGCGCCTACATCTGGACCGTCAAGACGGACATGTCGTGTTCGCAGCCCGCCTTCCTTGGCAGCGGTGAGACCCTTCGCACCCTTTGCCGATGGCCGCCCTCCATGACTTCGAGCTCCCGGCCGGCCGAGATCCGCGACTGGGACACCGCCTCCGGGAAGCAATTGCGCTCCAGGCCCTCACCTGTCGGCGCATTAGTCATGGTCACCATCGGAGAACGTTTCGCCCTTGAGACAACCTTTGGGCCGGGTAACTCCCCGAATCAAGTCAAGACCATCGATCGCCTCGTCGACCTCGAATCGGGAACGGGCAAGACACTCGACCTTCCTCCGCATTCTCCCGGTTTCTCCGTCCAAGACGACCACTTCGTCACTCCCAGCACCAAGGGCTTCGTTATCGTGGACGGCCGCACCGGATCCGTTCGCCTGGTAAATGCGCCCGACCTCCCCTACACCGTGTCACCCGCCTTGAGCCGTGATGGGTCGAAACTGGTACTCGTTCAAAACTCCGTTATCGTGATAGTGAATACCGCGAATCCAAGCGACCGCCGTACCATCGGCGATCCGGACGCCATCACTCTGACCGTCGGGATGGCGGAGCAAATGGCCACTTTCGGCGCCCCCGCGGTGCAACGGGAAGTAGCGCGCAAAGCCCTTTCAAAGCCCAGCGGCTTCTTGATCGTTCCCCGGACGCCCGTCCTCCTGGAAAATGGCCGGCTCCTCGCCGTCCGTGCCGCTGACCTCGCCTGGGACTTGTTCGATGTCGCCACCGGCAATCGACTGCCCTTCCGGCAACCCGCCGCGCAAGACCACCTTGACTGGGCCGCGCTCGATCCCGCCTACCAGATCCTGAACGCCAGGGACCTCGCCCGGCTCCAGTCCGTCCTCACCGGTCGCGCCGCGCCCTTACCCTCCGCCCTCGCCCCAAAGCAAAACGCCTGCCGCTCGCCCCTTGGAGGCCACATTGTAGAGGTGCAGCGGACGAAAAGAAACAAGTTGGCCGCCGCGCGCTGGGAAGACCTCGCTACCGGCCGCACCGTCGATCTCCTCGCGATCGGTGTTCCTCCATTCGCCTTCCCCAAAACCTCCCCCTATGAGTTCCGGCTTTCCCCTTGTTCGCTCAGCTCCGACGGCCGCCTCCTTGCGGTCGAAGCCGGCCCCCCAGCGAATGCAAGCAACCCTCGCTGGGCAGTGCTCAACGCCGGCACCATCGCCATCTACGACGTGCCCGCCGGCCGCCTGCTGAGCCGTCTGCAGCCCGACCAGACAGCGACTAACTTCGAGTTCACGCCGGACGAGATCTACTTCAGTGCCGACGGCACCCTCGCCGCCGCCGGCGGCCTCAGCCGCGTCCCCACCGACTACTCGCCCTCGCGCCGCACCACGGCCCGTCCCATCTGGATCTGGGACACCGCCACCGGCCAGCTCCGCGCCACCATTCCGCCCTCGAATCTGCGTGTCCTCGGCTTTGCCCCCACCGGACAGCATCTACTCACCGCAGGCAACGCCGACACCGAGCTCGTCCCCACCGGCGTCGTCGGATGGAATCCACTCACCGGCGAAAAAACCTTCTTCGTCCAGGAAATGCGCGCCGAAGCCCTCAGCATCGCCGCCAACCCGCGCGCCGACATCCTCATCGCCCCCGATGCCGAAAACCGCCTCGGCTTCTGGCGCTCCCCCACCGCCGAACGCATCGGCACCCTCCAGGCCCTAGCCCAAGGCGAGTGGCTGGTCACCACGCCCTCCGGCCTCTTCGACGGCTCCCCCCAAGGCTGGTCCCAAATCGCCTGGCGCACCGCCGACGGCCCCCTCTCCGCCAGCCCCGGCGAAATCTTCTTCAACGAGTTCTACCGCCCCGGCCTCCTCGCCGAACTCATCGCAGGCCGCCCCCCC
>DALYJJ010000277.1:0-3073 GCA_031969915.1 Bryobacteraceae bacterium
CGGCGTGGAGGCCATCGCCGCGGCGGTGCAGGCCAAAGCCCCGGCCGCCACGCTGATTCTCACCGCGATTCTTCCGCGGAACGACCGGCCCAGCGCGATGGAGCTGGTGAACGCCGCCAACCAGGGCTTGTCGAAGCTCGCCGATGGCGCCAACGTGCGCTTCCTGAACATCAACGCCAAGCTCGCCGGCCCGGACGGCAAGCTCTTCGACGGCATGATGCCGGACCGCCTGCATCCCTCGCTCCAGGCCTACCAGATCTGGGCGGATGCGCTGAAACCGGTCTTGACGGAGTTGCTCGGGCCGCCTTCCGCGGAGGACCGCGCACCGCCGCCCACCGGCGACCCGAGCGCGAAGCGGTAGCCAGGCGATGAGCATCGACGTCCACTACGACGCCGCCGTCATCGGCGCCGGCGTGTTCGGTTCCTGGATCGCTTACGACCTGGCCCGCGCCGGTTCACGGGTCGCGCTCATCGACCAGTTCGGACCCGCCAACTCGCGCTCCAGCTCCGGCGATGAGTCGCGCATCATCCGCATGTGCTACGGCGAGGGTGAGGTGTACACGCGCTTCTCCGCCCGCTCCCTGGTTCGCTGGCGCGAGCTCTTCGCCCGCCTCGGACGCCCGGAGCTGTTCGAGCAATGCGGCGTTCTTTGGATCGCCGCGCCCGGTCACGCCGGGCTTCGCGCCAGCCGGGCGGCCCTCGAGCGGTGCCACGTGCGCTTCGAAGATCTCGACGCGGCGGCGATCGCGCGACGCTACCCGCAGATCGACCCGCCCGCCGGAGCCGCCGCGATCTTTGAACCCGACTCGGGCGCGCTGCTGGCCCGCCAGTCCGTGCTCGCCATTGTTCGCGCGGCCCGCGAAGCCGGCGTCACCTGCGTGCCCGCATCCGTGCTGCCTCCACCGCACGGCCCCTTCGACACGATCGAGACCTCCTCCGGTTCGCGCATTCGTGCCGCGCGGTTCATCTTCGCCTGCGGACCGTGGCTCGGCGCTCTCTTTCCCGGAGTCATCGGGCCGCGCATTGCCCCGACGCGCCAGCCCGTCTTCTATTTCGGGCCGCCGCCGGGCGAAGCGCGCTTCCATGCGCCGGAGTTCCCCTGCTGGGTGGACGAGACCCATCCCGGCATGCCCTATGGCCTCCCCGCTATCGAAACCCGAGGCGTGAAGATCGGCTGGCACCACAACGGCGCGCCGTTTTCTCCCGGCACAGGCGAGCGCATCGTCACGCCGGCCGAGGTGGACGCCGCCCGCGATTTCCTTGGCCAGCGCTTCCCCCCGCTGCGCGGCGCGCCGCTTCTCGAAGCGCGTGTGTGCCAATACGAGAACACTCCCACCGGAGACTTCCTCATCGACACCCATCCGGATGCGCCCAACGTCTGGTTCGTCGGCGGCGGTTCCGGCCACGGTTTCAAGCACGGCCCCGCCGTCGCCGAGTACGTCATCGCACGTATGGCGGGCGGCCTTGCCGCCGAGCCGAGCTTTTCGCTGGCGGCGAAATCCGCTCCCCAGGAACGCTGCGTTTACTGAACGCTCAGGCCCAGCGCGCCACCTCGCCGCCGCGCAGCGCCCGGTTCGCCAGATGCGCGGCCGCGGCTGAACGAACGCCCGCCTCCACCGGCGCGGCCGGCGTCTTTCGCGATCGGATGCACTCCATCCAATTCGTCAGGTGCAGCAACTCGCCGTTCGGGTTCTCGTAGAAGTCCGCGCCCTTCGGTCCCGCGCCCAGGATCCACTCCGAGTACGGGAACTTCGGGGCGCGGGCCGGCGCGTTGTAGGTGGCGCGCTTCGGCTCCGGATGCAGTTCGTATCGCCCGCGGTCCAGGTAAAGCGTTCCGTCGGTTCCCATCAGTTCAATCATCTCCGCGTTGCGTGCGTTGACAAACGTGCCCTCAAAGTAGACCTGCAACTCGCGCTCCGGATAGCGAATCAGGGTCTGCACGGTATCGGGTGTCTCCCAGAGTCCCTTCGTCGCGAAGTGATCGCCGATGCTCGTCGCGCTCGCCGGGTCGCCCAGGTCGAGCATCCATTGCACGATGTCGATGTGGTGCACCATCAGGTCCGTGAAGATGCCGCCGCCGAAATCCCAGAACCACCGCCATTGGCGGAAGCGGTATTCGTCGAACGGCTGTTGCCGCGCCGCGCCGAGCCAGGCTTTCCAGTCCACGGAGGCCGGATCCACCGTGGCCGGCGGCTTCTCCCAACGGTCGTGGTTGCGGTTCCAGGTGAGGTGAGCCTTGTGGATCTTGCCCAGTTGCCCGGAACGTACGATCTCAAACGCCTTCTGCATGTGCGGCATGCTGCGCTGCTGCAGGCCAACCTGCACCACGCGTCCCGTGCGCTTCTGCGCCTCGAGCACTGCCGCTCCTTCGGTCAGGTCGTGCGTGAGAGGTTTCTCCACATACACGTCTTTGCCCGCCTCGCAGGCCGCCACGGTCAGCGGCGCGTGTTGATGATCCGGCGCGCCGATCAACACGGCGTCGAGATCCTTGCGGTCGAGCAAGGCGCGGTAGTCCTTCGCTGCGAACGCTGCAGGGCCGGCGATCTGGCGTGCGCGCTGCAGGTTCTGGTCCCACACGTCGCACACCGCGGCCAGTTGTGCGCCCTTCAGGCTCTCGAAGGTGCGCATCAACACCTGCGCCCGGCCGCCCGCGCCGATGCAGCCCACCCGCACCGTGTCGTTGGCCGGAAAAGCGTATCGCGCCGCCGCCGCGCCCGCCGCGAGGGTCTGAAAGAAGTACCGTCGATGCGCCATGCGTACCGAGTCTAACGAATAGCCCGCGCGGCCGCGCGGATAGAATGTGAAGCGCCCATGAAACCGCCGCTTGTTCTCCTCGCTTTCGCCGCCCTCGCCTCCGGGCAATCGTGGCAGCCGCCCGCCGACCGCGACCGCTGCCCGTCGCCCTGGGGCGCGGGCGATCAACGCGGCTCCGCCAACCATATGTCGCCGGGCACCGTCCTGCGCGCCGCCCGATTGATCCGCACCGGCCAGGTCTTTGAACTGGGCCAGGTCCTCTCCGCGGGCATGCCTTTGTTCGGGCCGCGGCGCTTCGAGTTGCTCACCAAGCGAACCG
>DALYJJ010000278.1:0-3063 GCA_031969915.1 Bryobacteraceae bacterium
TCCCTCCATACCCCCGTGCGGCCTCCCCCCAACCCAGCGCGCCGAGGAGTCAGACGAATGACCCCCACGCGCGAAAAAACCCACCTGCGTCCCTTTACTCACCTATTTCCAGATCTTATACTCTGATTTATAATGGAGACGACAGCCAAGCACCACGAAATAGGTGGGCTCACAGAAAGGAACCCCACTTGCTAGTGGTTGTTAACGAGAAAACCATGTCCTGGGTCAATCAATACCAGCAACGCCTCCAATCCGCCGATCAAGCCGTCCAACTCGTCCGCTCCGGCCACCGTGTCTGGATCCATCCCGGTTCCGGTGCCCCTACGCCCATCATCGAGGCGCTCCTCCGCCGCTCCCACGAGCTCCGGAATGTTGAGCTTTGCCACATGTTGACCTTCGGCCCCGCCGATTACACCCGCCCCGAGTACGAAGGCGTCTTCCGCCATAACGGCCTCTTTTTGGGCGGTAACGTGCGAGGCGCAGTCCAGCAAGGTCGCGCCGACTACGTGCCTATCTTCTTGAGTGAGATCGAGAACCTCTTCGAATCCGGCGCCCTTCCCATCGACGTGGCCATCATCCAGACCTCTCCGCCCGACCAGCACGGGTTCCTCTCCCTCGGCGTCGGCGTCGATTGCACCCTCACCGCCGCCCGCAACGCCCGCTTCGTCATCGCCGAGGTCAACCATAAGATGCCCCGTACCTTTGGAGACATCTTCCTCCACGTATCCAAAGTCTCCGCCGTCGTCGAAACCGCCCGCCCCCTCCTCGAACTCGAAACCGAGCCCCCCACCGAGGTGCAGCGCCGCATCGCCTCCCACGTCGCCTCCCTCATCCCCGACGGCGCCGTCCTCCAACTCGGCATCGGCGGCATCCCCGATAGCGTCCTCTCCGAACTCCGCCACCACCGCGACCTCGGCATCCACTCTGAGATGGTCTCCGACGGCGTCGTCCCGCTCATCGAATCGGGGGTCATCAACGGCGAGCGCAAGACCCTCCACCGCGGCAAGGTCCTGCTCGGCTTCGTCCTCGGCGCCGAAAAGCTCTTCAACTTCATCAACGACAACCCGATGTTCGAGTTCCGCCCCACGCGCTATACCAATGACCCCTTCGTCATCGCGCGGAACGACAACATGGTCGCCATCAACTCCGCCATCGCCGTCGACCTCACCGGCCAGATCAACGCCGACTCCATCGGCACCCGCCCCTACTCCGGCTTCGGCGGACAGACCGACTTCATGCGCGGCGCCGCCCGCTCCAAGGGCGGCAAACCGATCATCGCCCTCCCCTCCACCGCCAGGAACGGAACCGTCTCCCGTATCGTTCCCACCCTCGAGCCCGGCGCCGGCGTCGTCACGACCCGCGCCGACGTCCACTACGTCGTCACCGAGCACGGCATCGCCTACCTGCACGGCAAGAACCTGCGCCAGCGCGCCGAGGCCCTCATCGCCATCGCCGATCCTAAGTTCCGCGGCGAATTGATCGACTTCGCCGAAAAAGCCCACTATCTCGAACCCCGCACCCGGCCGGAGGTTGTAAGTCAATGACCGCCACTGGAAAACAAGATAAAGGTACCGTCACCATCAATCCCGAGGAGTGCAAGGGCTGCGCCCTGTGCGTCGACGTCTGCACGCAGAAGGGCCTCCACCTCGCCGGCTATCTCAATCACAACGGCTACCACCCCGCCGTCTACCAGGGCCACGGCTGCAACGGCTGCGGCCTGTGCTTCTACGTCTGCCCGGAGCCGGGCGCGATCGTGGTCTACAAGCGCGCCGCCAACCCCCGGCCGAAAGCCGTGCCCGTCCCCACCCCGGCCTAGGAGAACCATCATGCCGAAGCAACTCATCAAGGGGAACGAAGCCATCGTCAAGAGCGCCATCCTCGCCGGCTGCCGCGCCTACTACGGCTACCCCATCACCCCGGCCAGCGAGATCGCCGAAGCCGCGGCCTATTACATGCCGCTGGCGGGCGGCGTCTTCCTTCAGGCCGAGAGCGAAGTCGCCGCCGTCAACATGCTCTACGGCGCCGCCTCCGCCGGCGTCCGCGCCATGTCCGCCTCCTCCGGTCCCGGCATGAGCCTCATGCAGGAAGGCCTCTCGTACCTCGCCGGCGCCGAACTCCCCTGCGTGGTCGCCGATATCACCCGCGCCGGCCCGGGCCTCGGCAACATCGCCCCCGAGCAGAGCGACTATTTTCAGGTCGTCAAGGGCGGCGGCCACGGGAGTTACCGCTGCCTGGTGCTCGCGCCGGACTCCTGCCAGGAGATGGCCAACCTCACCATGCTTGCCTTCGATCTCGCCGACGAGTATCGGAATCCGGTCGTCGTCATGGCCGACGGCTTCATCGGCCAGATGATGGAGCCCGTCGAGTTCGCCGAACGCGCCATCCTCCCTGCGGCCCCCGATTGGGCGGTGCGGGGAACCCCCGAAACCCGCGCCAACTTAGTAAGTTCCATCCAACTCGAGCCCGATAACATGGAGCGCCACGTGCGCCACCTCGAGTCGAAATACAAGCGCGCCGAAGCCGAGGCCGTTCGCTTTGAGAATTACTACGCCGACGACGCCGAACTCGTGCTCGTCGGCTACGGCATCGTCGCCCGCCTGCTCAAGGCCGTGGTCGAACAGGGCCGCGCCGAAGGCCTCTCCCTCGGCCTGCTCCGCCCCATCACCCTCTATCCTTTCCCCACCCGCGAACTGCGCCGCCTGGCGGACTCCGCCCAGGCCTTCGCCGTCGTCGAAATGTCCACCGGCCAGATGGTCGAGGATGTGCGCCTCGCCCTCGAAGGCCGCCGCCCCGTCGAGTTCTATGGCCGCTGCGGAGGCAACGTTCCCAGCGCCGAAGAGATCCTGCGCTTCGTCCGCCGGATCGTTTCTCAATCCCACCTCCCGGAGGCCGTCCATGTCTAAGCAGTCCCGCAAGCCGTCGGGCCCCACACGCATCCCGGGCAACATCGCCCGCGGCCGCCTCGCCCCCTCTGAGCACCCCAGCCCCGCTCCCCGCAGCAACGCCGCCCGCCCCGGCCCGCCGGCGGCGCCACCTGGAGGAACCTGGCGGCGTTCCGGCAGG
>DALYJJ010000279.1:0-3042 GCA_031969915.1 Bryobacteraceae bacterium
CGACGCCCTACATCGGCGCGTTCGTGCCCGGCACGGGCGACCGTTTCAACGGCGTCGTGCTGGTGACGGACAACACCTACCCGGAGGGCTTCCGCGAGCGGCCGCCGCTCCAGATCGCGCCGCGCGCGGGCTTCGCCTACGACGCCTTCGGCAACGGCAAGACGGTCATCCGCGGCGGCTTCGGCGTGGCCAAGCAAACCGTCTTCTCGTCGCAGAATTCGATGTGGACCACCACCACCGCGCCGCCGTTCATCGAAAGCCCGACCATTTTCTTCGGGACCATCGACACGTTCCTCGGAGCGGGCCAGGTGCTGTTCCCCACCGACGCTTCGTCCTTCGACCGGCCGTTCGAGGACGTGCCGACAGTGTACAACTGGCTTCTCGGCATCCAGCAGAACGTGGGCATGGGCGCGGTCCTGGACGTCAGCTACGCGGGCAACAGCGGACGCTGGCTGCGCCAGAACCGGCCGATTAACACGCTGCCCCCCGGCACGCGTTTCCAAGCCAGTTCGCAGGATCCAACCACCGGACGTCCGCTGCCCGATATCTTCCTGCGGCCGTACCTCGGGTTCCAGGGCGTGAGCTACGTCGAAGACTCCGGCTACTCGAACTACCATGCGCTGCAGGTGGGCTTGAATCGGCGGTACACGAAGGGCTTCCAGTACGGCGTCGCCTACACGTGGTCGAAGGCCATGGGCATCGCCAACCAGGATGGCGGCGGTCTGCCGATCTATCGCGACTACCGCACGTACCTCTACGGCAAGCTCGGCTTCGACCAGACTCACATGTTCGTGTTCAATTACCTTTACTCGATTCCCAAGTTGCAGTCCGTGGCCGGGAACGCCGTGGGGCGCGCCATCTTCCACAACTGGGAAATCGCGGGGATCACCACGTTCGCCAGCGGCACTCCTCTGGGCATCGGCTTCAGCTTCATCGACGGCGTGGACCGCTGGGGCGGCGGCGACGCTCCCCGCGTGAACATGGCCGGGAATCCGATCCTCGACAAGGGGAGCCGCACCTTCGCACGGTACTTCAACACCGACGCCATCGCCGCGCCGCTCAACCGGGGCGACTTTGGCAACGCACCGCGCGACGTCTTCCGCGGACCCGGTATCAATAACTGGGACATGACCGTCTACAAGAACTTCCCCATCACGGAACGCACCCGGTTCCAGTTCCGCTGGGAGTTCTACAATCTGTTCAATCACACCCAATTCAATGCGGTCGACAACAACGCCAGATTCGACGCCCAGGGTCGCCAGGTCAACGGACAGTTTGGCCAGCTCACCGGCGCGCGTCTGGAACGCCAGATGCAACTCAGCCTGCGGCTCGAGTTCTAGCCGGGAACGGGCGCGGTTGTTTCCTTGGATCACAAAGGGCGGAGGCTTCGGCCTCCGCCTCTTCGTTTTGGCGGCCGCCTGCTGGGGCCTTTCCGGGCAAACCGGGGACCCCGTTCAGGAACATGTGCGGCGGGGCGTGGAAGCGGAGAAAGCGGGCAACTTCGCCGTGGCGCGCACCGAGTATGAGAAGGCGCTCGATCTGGCCCCGCAGCGCGTGGACGCGATGGCGAATCTGGGCGCCGTCTTCCTGCGAACCGGCCAGCCGGACCAGGCGGCGGCCCGGTTCCGCCAGGCCCTTGCGCTTCGGCCGGAGATGCCGCAGCTCGGCTTCTTCCTCGGCCTCGCGCTCTACGAGGCGGGCCGCTTCGACGAAGCCCACCAGGCGCTGGTTGCTTTCCTGAAGCGCGTCCCCGGGGACGCTCGCGGGCTGCATCTGAACGGCCTCTGCCTGCTGAAACTCGACCGCTTGGACGAAGGGATCCGTCTGCTCGAGGAGTCCCTTGCGAAGGCGCCCGATAACCGCGCGGCAAAAACCACGCTCGCCACGGCGTTGGTCTCCGTAGGCGAACTATCGCGCGCCGAAGAGTTGGTATCGGGCTCGGAGGGGCCCGAAGTTCAGTTGGTGCGGGGCATGGTGCTGAACGCGAAGGGCCGCTACCGCGAGGCGGAGACGGCGCTCCTGGCCGCACGCCAGGCGAACCCGCGGCTGCCCTCGCTGAACAATCAGCTCGGTTACACGCTGATGCTGTTGGGCGACTATCCGGGTGCGATCCGCGCCTTTGAAGCCGAACTCGCGATCTCACCCAAAGACTTCAACGCCGGCGCGAACCTCGGATGGATTCTCGTCAAGGATCGTGAGTTCGACCGCGCCGAGGCGCTGCTCGCCGGCGCGCTCAAAGCGCGTCCCTCCAACGCCGGCGTGCTGTATCTGCTGGGGCAGGTCTGGTCGTCGAAAGGCGAGACCGCGCGGGCCGTGGAGGCGCTGGAGCGCGTGGTCGCGCAGAAGCCATCCTTCCGGGCTGCGCATGTACTGTTGGCGCGCGGCTATGCGAAGCTCGGGCGCGCCGCCGACGCCGGGCGGGTGCAGGCGGCGATCCGCAAGTTGACCGACGAAGAGCAGGCGCGCAACCTGGGCTCCCATGAGAGCTACGCCGACCGCCCCACCGCTCCGGACTTCACGGAGGGCAAGAAGCCATGATCCTGGTCTTCGCTCTGTTGCTCGGTGTCCAGTTCGAGGAACTGCCCGCGGAAAAGACGGGGATCCGCTGGACCCACCTGAACGGTGCGTCCGCCGCCAAGCACCTGCCGGAGACGGTCGGCTCGGGCATCGCCGTGCTCGACTACGACGGCGATGGCCGCATGGACCTCTACTTCGTGAACGGCGCGGGAGGCAATGCGCTCTATCGGAACTTGGGTGACGGGCGATTCAGCGACGTGACCGGGAAGGCCGGCGTCGCGCGCGGCGGCGTCGGCATGGGCGCGGCGGCGGCGGATTACGACGGCGACGGCAACACCGATCTGCTCGTCACCAACTTCGGCGGATGCATCCTATACCGCAACCGCGGCGACGGCACGTTCGAGGATGTCACCGTGAAGGCCGGCCTCGCCATAACCGGTTGGTACACGCACGCCGTCTTCTGCGACTATGACGGCGATGCGAAAGTAGACCTCTTTCTCGCCCGCTTCGTCGAGTACAACGCGC
>DALYJJ010000280.1:0-2976 GCA_031969915.1 Bryobacteraceae bacterium
AGGTGGCCTCGGCGATGCTCCCTACTGGAAGTCCTGCTCGCGGATGCCGAACGACAATTACACCTGGACATTGACGACAACTACATTTCCCCACGGGTCCGAGGCGGCGAGTCGAGCCGCCGGGTGAGCTGGCACCCTCCGGATAGGAGGTTGCTTGATCACGACGGATGCCCAGGTGAGAAAGCTGATGGAAGAGCTGTCGCGACACGGACAGATGGAGAAGGCATCGCTGCGTGCGGGGATGGACCGCAAGACGGGGCGGAAGTACGCGCGAGAGGGGAAGCTGCCGTCCGAGCTGAAGAAGGCGAGGGACTGGAGAACGCGCCCGGACCCGTTCGAAGAGGACTGGCATGAGATCCGGGCGAGGCTCATGGAGGCGCCGGAGCTGGAGGCCAAGGCGCTGTTCGACGAGCTGATGGAGAGGAGGCCGGGGCGCTACGAGCCTGGGCAGCTGCGGACGCTGCAGAGGCGGATGCGGAGGTGGCGAGGGCAGGAAGGGCCGGAGAGGCGGGTGTTCCTGGCGCAGGAGCATCGGCCCGGGGAGGCGATGCAGACGGACTTCACGTCGGGCAACGAGCTGGAGGTGACGATCGGCGGGGAGGCGTATGGGCACCTTCTGTGCCATCCGGTGCTGCCGTACTCGAACTGGGAGTGGGTGACGGTATGCCGGTCGGAGTCGATGACGGCGCTGAGGCGAGGCGTGCAGGCGGCGCTGTTCCGGCTGGGGCGGGTGCCTGAGCACCACCAAACGGACAACTCGACGGCGGCCACGCACGACCTGTCGACGGGCAAGCGAGGCTTCAACGCCGAGTACCGGGCGCTGATGGGGCATCTGGGGATGCAGCCGCGGACGACGCAGGTGGGCGAGAAGGAGCAGAACGGGGACGTGGAGGCGCTCAACGGGGCGCTGAAGAGGAGGATCAAGCAGCACCTGCTGCTTCGCGGGAGCCGCGAGTTCGCGAGCGTGGGCGAGTACGAGGTGTTTCTGCAAGGGATCGTGGAGAAGGCCAACGGCGGCCGTCAGAAGAGGGTCAACGAGGAGCTCGACGTGATGAAGCCGCTGCGGTGCGAGCGGCTGCCGGACTGGAACCGGGAGGAGGTGACGGTCACCGAGTGGGGCACGATCCGGGTGAAGAAGAACACGTACTCGGTCCCGTCGCGTCTGAAGGGACAGCGCGTGGAGGTGCGGGTGTACGACGAGCGGCTGGAGGTGTACTACGCCGGGTCGTTGCAGCTGTCGGTGGAGCGGCTGGTCGGGAGCGGCGGCAAGCGGATCAACTACCGGCACATCATCTGGTCGCTGGTCAAGCAGCCGGGCGGCTTCGAGCGCTATCGGTATCGGGAGGAGCTCTTCCCCGGTGCGGTGTTCCGCCAGGCCTACGACGCCCTGCAGAAGGAGCGGCCGGGCTTCAAGGGTGATCTGGAGTACGTGAGGGTCCTGCACCTTGCGGCCGCCACGATGGAGAGCCAGGTAGCCGAGGCTCTGGGTGCGCTGCTCTCGGAGGGGGCGGTGCCGTTGTACGAGGCGGTTCGATCGCGCGTGTCACCGGGGAAGACGGAGGTCCCCGACGTGAAGGCGCCGGAGGTGGATCTGGCAAGCTACGACGAGCTTCTGGTGGACCGCGAGGAGAGCCTGTGAAGCGCGGGGAGAAGGACTCTCTGGCGGTGCTGCTGAAGGCCTTGAAGCTCCCGGCCTTCGTCAAGCACTACCGCGAGGTGGCGCGCCAAGCCGAGGAGCAGGGCTTGTCCTTCGAGGACTACCTGGCGCACCTGGCCGAGCTGGAGATCGAGGAGAGGCGTCGCCGCCGCACGGAGCGTGCTCTGAAGGATTCGGACCTGCCGCTTGGCAAGACGCTCTCGACGCTCGACCTATCGCGCCTGCCTGCTCCCGTGCGCCGGCAGCTGCCGGTCCTGTGCGACGGTGGATTCGTCGATCGCGCCGAGAACGTGCTTGCCTTCGGGCTTCCCGGACGCGGCAAGACCCACCTTCTGGCGGCGATCGGCTACGAGCTGATCGCGCGCGGCTACCGCGTGCTCTTCACGCCCACCTACCAGCTCGTCCAGCAGCTCCTGGCCAGCAAACGAGACCTGACGCTCGAAAAGGAGATTCGCCGCCTGGACGCCTTCGACGCGGTCGTCCTGGACGACATCGGCTACACCCAGCAGGACCGCGCCGAGATGGAGGTCCTCTTCACGTTCCTGGCCGAGCGCTACGAGCGCCGCTCGGTCCTCATCAGCTCGAACCTCGTCTTCTCGCAGTGGGACCGCATCTTCAAGGACCCGATGACGACCGCGGCCGCCATCGACCGCGTGGTGCATCACGCCATCATCCTCGAGCTGGTCGGCCCGAGCCGAAGGCGCGAGGCGGCCGAGAAGGCTAATGGCCGCGCGCGCCTCCAGGATCTCCCGGCTGACGCCCTGCCTCCCATCACGACTGAACCCCCGACGGCGGCCGCCCCATGACGTCTCACGGCCACCGGCGGCCGCGAATGCCTCTCGGCCGCTCCCGTACCCGACGTCGCCGCTACGGTGCCCGGAAAGGCGTGGGCGAGCCCAAAGGGCGGCCTCCATCACCTTCCCCGGCCGACCCCCGAGCCCTACGTACGGCTCTCCACCGAGCTCACAGGGCGCCACGATCGCTGAGGAATCCTCCTCCTCTATCGCACACCCCGGAACCGCCGCACGGGAACCCAAGAAGAACCCGCATTCCAAGCGGCCTTGGGGCCGTTCCGACAACCGGAGACCTCCCGGTGCGCGGACCACCATTCCACAGATTCACACGAATTCACAAAAAGAAAAAAGAACCAAAAAAGAAAAACCGCTGCTGCTGCTACTAACCCCTCCCTACCCGGGGATAGAAACCCGGGGAAGGACCCCGACGACGGGGAAGTGTAATTGTCGCCAGCATCCCTATGTAGTTGACGTCAGGGAAGTGGTGGATCGCCAATCCGGCTGACCCCCAGGAGAACTTCGCCG
>DALYJJ010000281.1:0-2934 GCA_031969915.1 Bryobacteraceae bacterium
GCGGGCATGCCTCGCGCGGGGCGGGGCGATGGAACGTACCGCGAGGGGAGGTGGTGGGCGTGCTGCGGCTGATGATGGAGAAAGGGGACTTGACGGCGGCGCAGGGGATGCGGGGCCGGGAGGAGTTACAAGACGAACTGGGAGCGTTTCTGGAGCGAGGGAAAGAGAGCCGGGACGACCTGGTGATGGCGTTGGGGCTGGCGTGCTGGTGGGGGCGGCGCGGGGTGTAGGCGGGGGCGTTCAGGCGCCTCGCGGACGAAGATGGGGAATCGCGAGCGCGTAGACCGGAGGCCAGAGTCCAGGGCCGGGCGGGCAACTCCCTGGCCTGCCAGACGCAGACGGCCAGCAATCCCACAACGCCCGGGCCCGATGCGCGGCGACAGATCCATCCGAGCGAAAATCCGATGCCCCGGGCGAGCACGATGGTGACGAGGCTTCCCGAGAACAGGACGGTGAGGCTTTGCGCGGCCGGGATGGGCTGGTCGCGCGGCCAAAGGGATTGCGCCAGGAGCGACGCGAGCGACGCCGCCGGAGACACCACTGCCAAGGCCGGGAACAACAACATCACGAGCGACACCCACGGCCGCCAGGACTTACACAAAGCGAACTGCCGCGCCACGACCAGCCCGAGCACTTCTCCGAGTGCCGAGACGCCCGAGCGGTTCTGCTCGCACAGGTCGCCTAACACGGCCTCCCGTTCGGCGTCATCCAACAACAGGCTGATCCGTTCAATCCATCGCCAAAGCATCAGTGACCTCCCATCGAATGCCACGGCTCACGCGGGTGATCGCGGAGTAGAATTCCGCCGCCGCCCGCCGGCCCGCGCCGGTGACCGTAACCAAGCGCTTGGCGCGGCCTCCGCGCTCCGCGTTCGGTTCCCCGAAGCGGGTGGCGATGAAGCCTTTGGCCTGGAGCCGGTCGAGCGTGGTGTACAACGCGCCGACGGAGCAGCGGCGGCCGGCGGTGCGCAATGACAGTTGGGAAAGACCTGAACCCGGGGGTGTGGGAGGGGGGCTCATGCGAGAATGGCCCGCATGGACCCGCTTCTGGCCTGGCGCAAGGAATTCCCGATCCTCGCTCACACCACTTACATGATCAGCCACTCCCTGGGGGCGATGCCGCGGCGCGTATCGGGCGCCCTGGAGGAGTTTGCCGACACCTGGGCCACCCGCGGCATCCGGGCGTGGGAGGAGGGGTGGTGGAACATGCCGGTGACGGTGGGCGATCTGATCGGCTCGATTATCGGCGCGGGGAAGGGCGAAGTGGTGATGCACCCGAACGTCTCAGTGTGCCAGACGATCGTGACCTCCTGCCTCGACTGGTCCGGGCGGCGCAACAAACTGGTGACCGACGGCCTGAACTTCCCGTCGAACGATTACATCTATCACTCGCTGGCCCGCCAGGGCGCGCGCGTGGTATCGGTGCCGTCGCCGGACGGGATGACGCTACCGCTGGAGACGCTGCTGGCGGCGATTGACGAAGAGACCCGGCTGGTGTCGGTTTCTCACGTGGCGTTCCGGAGTTCCTTCCAGCAGGACCTGGCTGCGATCGCGAGCAAGGCGCGCGGGGTGGGTGCGATGGTGGTGGCGGATCTTTACCAATCGGCGGGGTGCCTGCCGGTGAACGTCCGGGAACTGGGGGTCGACTTCGCGACGGGCGGCTCAGTGAAATGGCTGTGCGGCGGGCCGGGCGCCGGCTACCTCTATGTGCGGCGGGACCTGTGGCCGCAGCTCGAGCCCGCCGCCACGGGCTGGATGGCGCACGCGCGTCCGTTCGACTTTGAACCGGGTCCGATCCGATTCGCCTCGGACGCGTTCCGTTTCCTCAACGGCACTCCGAACGTGCCGGCGCTGTACGCGGCGCGGTCCGGCTATGAGATTGTGAATGAAATCGGGGTGGAGGCGATTCGGGCGAAGTCCGTGCGGCAGACGCAGCGGCTGATGGAACTGGCCGATGAAGCGGAGCTGGCGGTGCGCACGCCGCGCGACCCGGCGCAGCGGGGCGGCGTGGTGATCCTGGATGTCCCCAACGGCCAGGAAGTGACGCGGGAACTGGCGCGCCGCGAGATCCTGGTGGACTACCGGCCGCAGGCGGGCATCCGCATCGCTCCGCACTTCTACACGGCGGAGGAAGAGCTGGACCACACGATTGCGCAGATCAAGGCGATCGCGGCGGCCGTACCGGCGTGAGGGCGCGCGCTTACTTGCCGGGGGCGGCGAAGGAGTACACGGCGGACCGGGTGCGCACGTAGAGGCGGCCGCCGCTGAGGGCGGGCGTGGCGTGCACCTCTTCGCCCATGGCGTTGACGCCGAGGACTTCCCATTGCGCTCCGGCCCGGAGCACGGTGATTTTGCCTTCGGCGTTGGCGAGATAGACTTTGCCGTCAGCGGCCACGGGGGAGGCGAAGTACTGGCCCAGAGCCTCGCGCGTGCGGCCCTCCTTGAAGACCTTGCCCGTGGCGGGGTCCAGCGAAGTGACGATGCCGCCGTCCTTGACGAGGTAGAGGACGCCCTGATAGGCGAGGGGCGCGGCGACGAACGGCAGGTTCTTCTTGAAGCGCCAGGCGACGGCGTTGGCGGCGATTTCGCCTCGGGCGGCACTGGGGCGCAGCGCAATGGCCCCGTAGTCGCCGATCGAGATCAGGCGCCGGGTCTCGTTCCACTCGGCGGCGGTGAGGCGATGGTCCTCGTTGGTATCGAGCCATCCGAAGTGGCCTCCGAGATCGGGATCGTCCTTGAACTCCGCCTCCGACAGCTCGCCGTTCTTGTCCTTGTCGAACTTGGCGGCGACGGTCGAGAAGGGCGGCAGCCACGGCTCCGGCGTGCTCACGGTGGAAACGAGCAGCGTGTCGCCGTCGACGACGGGGGTGCCGAGGCCGCCCATGGACGACTGGCGAAGGAACCAGAGCGGCTCGCCGCTATCTAGGTAGTAGCC
>DALYJJ010000282.1:0-2865 GCA_031969915.1 Bryobacteraceae bacterium
CAGGAAAGTGCCGATCCGTCCGGCGGCGCCGGTCATCAACAGGGTCTTCATGGTGGCCTCCGGATGTCGGATTCTCCGCCACGGCGAAATGCGGGGCGTAAGCGTCCGGTAGAGGCCCTCTTTCCGGCGGCAGTTTAGGTGTCCACGATCAGCAGTTTGCGGTCACCGGATAGGTGTCCGCTTAATTGCTAAGTGGACACCTATTTTGCGTGACACGGAAGGCGCGCGGCGGGGCAAGCGCCGGCGCTATACCAAGGAATTTCGGCGGCAGGTGGTCGAGGAGACGTTGGTTCCCGGGGCCTCGATTGCCGGGGTGGCGCTTAAACATCATCTGAATGCCAATCTCGTGTTCACCTGGCGGCGCCGGCTTCTGCCCGCGCTGGCACCTGTAAGGGCACGGGCGGTGAAGCTGCTGCCGGTGACCATTACCGATCCGGAGACGAGGGCGGCGCCCGCCGCCGACACGGGCGCAGCGGGTAAGCGCCGCTACCGCACGCGCGGGACGATCGAGATCGAGCTGAACGGCGCACGCCTGGTGGTGAAGGGCGCGGTGGACGCCGAGGCGCTGCGGGTGGTGCTGGCAGCGCTCGCCTCCCGATGATCGCGCTGCCCTCGGGCACCCGGGTGTGGGTGGCGGCCGGGGTGACCGACATGAGGAAGGGCATGGATGGGCTCGCGGCGCTGGTGCAGACCACGCTTGCCGAGAATCCCTTCTCCGGACACATCTTCGTGTTCCGCGGTCGTCGCGGCGATCTGGTCAAGCTCGTCTGGTTCGATGGCGACGGACTGTGTCTCTTCGCCAAGCGCCTGGAGCGCGGGCGCTTCGTGTGGCCGCAGGCCACGAGCGGCACGGTCTCGCTCTCGGCGGCGCAGCTCTCGATGTTGCTCGAGGGCATCGACTGGCGACGTCCGGTGAAGACGTGGCGTCCGGAGATCGCGGCGTAGGCGCATGACGCTGTTGTACGCTGCTGGCCCTTGCGGTAATCTCGGGGCGTGAGCGAACGCGCCGATCTTCCCGAAGACATCGAGACACTGAAGGCGCTGGTGCGCGCGCAGCGCAGCGAACTCGTTGCTCGGGAGGAGGAGCTGCTCGCCAAACGCGAAGAGCTGGACGCCAAGAACGCGGAGCTCTGTTCCAGCGCCGCCGAGATCGAGCGGCTGAAGCTGCTGATCGCCAAGCTGCAGCGGCTGCAGTTCGGTCCTCGCTCGGAGAAGCTCGATCGCGAGATCGAGCAGCTCGAACTCAAGCTCGAAGAGCTGCAGGTGCTGAGCCAGCCGGTGCTGGCCGGGAAGCCGGCGACGCAAGAGAAGACGCCACCGGCGCGCCGGGCACTGCCCGAGGAGCTGCCGCGTGAGCAGCATGTGCACGAGCCCGCGTGCAATTGCCCCGACTGCGGCAGCGCGATGCGCCGGATCGGCGAGGACGTCTCCGAGATGCTCGAATACGTGCCGGAGCACTTCAAGGTGATCCGGCATGTGCGCCCGAAGCTCGCCTGCCCCGGCTGTGAGCGCATCGTGCAGGTCGAGGCCCCGTCACGCCCCATCGAGCGCAGCTTCGCCGGGCCGGGGCTGCTGGCGCATATCCTCACCGCCAAATACGCTGACCATCTGCCCCTGTATCGGCAGGAGCAGATCTACGCGCGCCAGGGCGTGGAGCTCGATCGCTCGACGATGGCCGATTGGGTCGGCGCCTGCACACACCTCATGACGCCCCTTGCCCAAGCGCTCGCGCGCTACGTGTTCGCCGGGGCCAAGCTGCACGCCGACGACACGCCGGTGCCGGTGCTCGATCCGGGGAGGGGCAAGACCAAGACGGGCCGGCTCTGGACCTACGTGCGTGACGATCGGCCGGCCAAGAGCGAGCAACCGGCGGCAGTGCTGTTTCGCTACTCACCGGACCGGCGCGGGGAGCATCCGAAGGAACACCTGAAACCGTTTACCGGCATCCTCCAAGCCGATGCGTACTCCGGATTCGGCCATCTCTACGGCGAACGCATCCAGGAGGCTTCCTGCTGGGCGCATGCCCGGCGCGCCTTCTACGAGCTGCACCAAGCCAACCAATCCCCGGTCGCCGCCGAGGCGCTGGAGCGAATCGGCGCCCTCTACGTGATCGAAGCCGAGATCCGGGGGCGTCCGCCGAGCGAGCGCGCCGCGATCCGGCAGGCGCGTGCCGGACCGCTGCTTGAATCGCTGCGGGAGTGGTTGCGCCATATCTTGGGGCGCGTATCGAAGAAGTCGGAACTCGCCAAGGCGGTGAACTACATCCTCACGCGCTGGACCGCGTTCACACGCTACCGGGACGACGGGCGTCTCGAGATCGACAACAACGCCGCCGAGCGCTCGCTGCGGGCGGTCGCCCTCGGACGCAAGAACTACCTCTTCTGTGGTTCGGATGCCGGAGGCGAGCGCGCTGCCGCGATCTACAGCCTGATCGGCACCGCGAAGCTCAACGACATCGACCCGGAAGCCTACCTGCGCTACGTCCTGGAGCGCATCGCCGATCATCCGATCAGCCGCATCGACGAGCTGCTGCCCTGGAACGTCGCCGCCGCCCTGCGCGGCGAAGACACGCCCCTCGAACTCGCAGCCTGATCTACCCGCCCGCCGTCAAGACGGCCTCGGGCGGACGGTTACTTTTGGTCCTCTTGGTCGTCATCTACGTGGTCTATCGCCTCACCACCGATCCACCGGCTCCGCTGGAGCGGCCGTCGGTCCCAGTCGCGCGGGCGCTCGGGCAGCCTCGCTTCACATCCTGCGCCGTCGCGTGACGTAGAATGGCCGGGGACAGACGGCGATAGCCGCTGACAGCAAAGGAGAAGCAATGCCCCGCATCCCCTCCGTCGACCCCGCCGCGGACTTCGGGGT
>DALYJJ010000283.1:0-2818 GCA_031969915.1 Bryobacteraceae bacterium
GCTGCTGTGGCAGGCGACGGAGCGGCCGATGGTGGTGGTGGTGGACGGCAACAAGCAGCTCGAGGTGCTGAGCGAGCTGCTGGAGACCTTCTTCGAGCTGCTGACGCCGGATGCCCGGCCGCTGGCGATCCCGGCGCTCGACGTGATCCCGAACCAGCGGCTGTCGCCGCACAACGAGATTACGGAGAAGCGCGCGATCGGGCTTTGGCGGCTGGCGACGCGGCGCGTGCCGCTGACCATCACGCCCGTCGCCGGGGCGCTGGTGCGCACGGAAGGGCCGGAATTCTACCGGCAATTGGCGCTGCCGTTGCGCGTGGGCGACGAACTGCCGCTGGAGGAGATCACGCGCCATCTGGACAGCATCGGCTATCAGCGCCGAGAGCCGGTGGAGCTGGTCGGTGAGTATTCGGTGCGCGGCGGCATCCTGGACGTGTTTCCGGCGGAGGCGCAGCGTCCGGTGCGCATCGAATTCTTCGGCGACCTGGTGGAGTCGATGCGGCGATTCGATGTCGAGACGCAGCGTTCCGTTCTGAAGACCGAGGATGTGACGATCCTCCCGCTGGTGGAGACGCCGCGGTCGCGCGCCACGCTGCTCGAACTCGCCTCGCACTACGACGGGCACGACATTGTGCCCGGGGAGACGTTTCCGGGGTGGGAGTTTCTGGCGGCCGCGCAACGCCCGCGCGAGGCATCGGTGTTCTCGTTCGTCGAGGCTCCGTTGATCGTGTGGGACGAGCCGGAGCAGGGGCGGGGAGCGGCGGAACGTTTGTGGAAGCGCCTGGAGGAGGCGGAACGCGCCTCGCCCGTGCCTCCCGAGAAGGTCTACTACCGCTGGGAAGAACTGGCCGCGCGGACGAGCGGGGCCGGCCGTCTGACCCTTCGCGAACTGGACTTAGCGGGCGGAACGCCGGCGATCGCGGCGCGGCCCTCGATGCCGTTCCGGGGCAACATGGGCGTGGCGGTGGCCGAAGCGCGGAACCTGGTGGAGGCAGGCAACCGCGTTCTGTTCTTCGCGGCCTCCACGGGCGAGTTGGAGCGGCTCGCCGACATCCTGCAGGAGTACCGGGTGCCGTACCAGTTGGCGGTCGACAGCGCCGCGGGTACGCCGGAGTACCTGGCGCAGCGGGCCTACCTTTCGGGTGCGGTGGCAAGCACCTACCTGGTGAAGGGCCGTGTCCGCCGCGGGGCGGTCTTCCCCGAGGCGGGCATCGCGATGATCGGCTCGGAAGACCTGTTCGACACGAGCGATCTGGTGATGCGGCAGCCGGGGCCTTCGGCTTCGCGCATGGCCGCTTTCGCCGCGGACCTGGCGGACCTGAAGCCGGGCGACTACGTGGTTCATGCCACGCACGGCGTCGGACGCTTTCTCGGCCTGAAGGAGCTCGACCAGGGAGACGGCAAGGCCGAGTTCATGTTGCTGGAGTATGCGGGGGACGCCAAGCTATACGTGCCCCTGGCGCGCATGGACCTGGTGCAGAAGTACCGGGGTGCGGGAGAGGCGGCGCCGCCGCTCGACCGCCTGGGCGGCGCGACCTGGGCCAAGACCAAGAGCAAGGTCAAGGCCAAGATGCGCGACATGGCCGACGAGTTGTTGAAGCTCTACGCGCAGCGCAAGCTGGCGGAGGGATTCCGCTTTTCATCGGACGGCAACTGGCAGCGGGAGTTCGAGGACGCATTCGAGTTTTCGGCGACCAAGGACCAGGTGGCGGCAGTCGTCGATATCAAGCGCGACATGGAATCGACCCAGCCCATGGACCGGCTGCTGTGCGGCGACGTTGGATTCGGGAAGACGGAAGTCGCCATGCGCGCGGCGTTCAAGGCGCTGGGGGACGGCAAGCAGGTGGCGGTGCTGGCGCCCACCACGGTGCTCACGCTCCAGCACTTTGAGACCTTCAAGCGCCGATTTGCGCCGTTTCCGGTGCGGGTGGAAATGTTCAGCCGTTTTCAGAACGCGAAGGAACTCAAGAAGGGCCTGGAGGAGCTGTCGGAGGGCAAGATCGACATCGCCGTCGGCACGCACCGGCTGCTTTCCCAGGACGTGGAGTTCCACGACCTGGGCCTGCTGATCGTGGACGAAGAGCAGCGCTTCGGGGTGAAACACAAGGAACGGCTGAAGCAGTTGCGGCACAACGTGGACGTGCTCACCATGTCGGCGACGCCCATCCCGCGCACGTTGCACATGGCGCTGCTGGGCATCCGCGATATGTCGGTGATCGAGACGCCGCCCAAGGACCGGTTGGCGATCCAGACCGTGGTTTCGCACTTCGATGCGAACGTGGTGCGCGCGGCGATCGAGCAGGAGATCTCGCGGGGCGGCCAGGTGTACTTCGTGCACAATCGCATCGAGACGATTTGGGAGCGGGCGGCGCTGGTGCAGCAGCTTGTGCCCCAGGCGCGCGTCGGCGTGGGGCATGGGCAGATGGGGGAAGCCGCGCTGGAGAAGGTCCTGCTCGGCTTCATGAAGCACGAGTTCGACGTCTTCGTCTCCACGACCATCGTCGAGAACGGGCTCGACATTCCGCTGGCGAACACGATCGTGATCGAGAACGCGGAGCGGTATGGCCTCTCCGAGCTGTACCAGTTGCGCGGCCGGGTGGGCCGTTCGAACCGGCGGGCGTATGCCTATCTGCTGGTCCCGCAGGACGCGCAACTGAGCGACATCGCACGCAAGCGGCTGGCGGCGTTGAAGGAGTTCAGCGACCTGGGCGCGGGGTTCAAGATCGCGGCGCTGGACCTGGAACTGCGGGGCGCGGGAAACCTGCTGGGGGGCGAGCAGCACGGCCACATCGCCGCGGTCGGGTTCGATATGTATGTGCGG
>DALYJJ010000284.1:0-2714 GCA_031969915.1 Bryobacteraceae bacterium
CCGCTTCTTCTGGTCCCCCTTCAACGCGTCGGTAAACTCCGGCGTCACCTGTCCGTCCACCGCGCCCTCCCAGATCCCCATGTTCGCCAGGCGCGCCTGCAGTCCGCTCACCGTGTCGATCGGATCCAGGTGGCCCAGCTTCATTTCGAAGACCTCACCCTTCCCGAAGTCGAACTTCGCCTTCTTCGCGTTCGGCTTGATCGTCTTGATGACCCAGCCGCCGCCGTCCGTGTTCCCTTGGCTGGTTTCTCCATCCACATCGAGCGTGTACGGCACGTCCGCCCGCGGCTCGCCCTGTTTCAGAAAACGCACCTTCAGCTTGTCCGGAACGTTCTTTACCTTGAACTGGTGCAGCCCATCCACCGCCGCGTCCACTTCCTTCACCACCCGCTCCGGCACGAAGAGCTTATCGCCCGGATACAGAATGTTCGGGTTCTTCCGCAACGCCTTCAACTCCGCGTTGTTCGGATGGTTCCAGACCGTCTCCCAGAACAACCCGTGCTGAAAGGCGACGCTCTTGACGGAGTCCCCCTGCTGAACCGTGTGCTCCAAAGACGTCCTCCGGTGTTCTCGATCTTACTACGCCCTCGAAAACGACGACAGCACGATGCCAGTTATCGCGGGATCTGGTATAGTTTTGGATCATCGGTTTGGTCACCGATCGGAGGCTATGCCGTCCCATACCGTCGTACAGGGCGATTGCCTGAGCAGCATCGCAGAACGTTATGGCTTCGACTGGAGCACGCTCTGGAACCACGCCAATAACGCCCAGTTGAAACAGCTCCGCCAGGATCCCAACGTCATTTTTCCCGGCGATGTCGTCTTCATTCCCGAAATCACCGCGAAAGAGGTCGACGCCGCCACCGACGCCCTGCACAACTTCAAGAAGAAGGGTCCCGCCCAGTTCGCCGTTCGCCTGCTGGATGGCGACCAGCCGATCACCGGCCAGGCCTACGAATTGATCATCGACGGACATTCCGTCACCGGCTCCACCGACGGTGATGGCTTCATCCGCCAGCCGCTTCCTCCCGAAGCAAGGCAGGGCCGCCTGATTGTTGGCTCCGGAAGCACGCGTAATCTGTATGAACTCAATTTCGGAACGGTGGATCCCGTGACCACCGAAAACGGCGTGCGGGGACGGCTCTCTGATCTCGGCTATGGCGTCGACAACCTGGCGGACGCGGTGAAAGCCTTCAAAGCCAAGAACAGCCTGTCGCCCGTCGACGAGTCCATCGACGACGTCTTCCGGAACAAACTCAAGGAGGTCTACGGCCTGTGAGCACCGTTCCGCGAGTCATCGCCCGCCTGGTCCGGGGCGCCACCGGACACAACACCATCGCTCTCCCCCCGCCCGTGCCGGTCTTCTTCCAGCGCTCGCCCGCCTTCCCTTCCGGCGGCGCGCTCCGCGGCATCGCCGGATTGAACTTCGAGGTGGTCATCAACGGGGCCGTGGTTCAGACCGGAACTACCGGACCCAACGGGCGCGCCGATGTCCGTGTGCCTCCGGGCGGCTCGTCCACCGTTCGCATCCTCGTCAACGGCGCGTCCGTCGCCGAATACACCGTTTCCGTCTCCGCCGACGCCCTCCGCGCGGCCAACACCGTCGAAGGCCAGAAAGAGCGCCTCCGGCTGCTCGGCTACCACATCGGACACGCCGGCACGGACGGCGACGGCGTCGACGCCGTCAACAACATGGAATTCGAACGTTCCGTGCTCGACTTCCAGGCCGACAACGACATCCTCACCGACGGCAGCGCCAACGCCGCCGTCCAGAACCAACTCACCACGCAGGCGGGCGCGTAAGTCATGGCAGTTCGAGTTCGCGTTCGAAACAACCAGCAGATCATCGTACCCATCCGCTTCACCCGCGCGGTCACGGGAGCGCCCAGCCCCACCGCGCCCGATGTCGATGATCGCGGCTTCAACATGGGCACACGGCCCGCCACCTGGGGCTCCTCCACGGCGCGCGGCGCCATGTGCAGCCTCGCCGCCGGTGACACCATCCGCGTCAAGGTGCTCCGCGAGGACATCGACTCCGGCACGCCCCTCTTCGTCACCAGCAGCAAACCATCCATCGTCGCCGTCCGCGCCCCCGCCCACGGCTCACCCTTGCCCGGCGACGGCATCTTCGAGATCGAAGGACTGGTCGATCGTGCGAACGACCCCGTCATCGTCGAGGTCCGCATCGGCGGCCCCGACGGACCCGTCATCGGCGAACTGGAGCCGCACATCTTCCAGCTCCGCACACTCCGCGTGCGCGCCCACCTGGTGAGCATCAACGGCGTCTCCACCACCCGAACCGCCGCGGGCCTGGTGGACACCTTTCGCCAGATCAACGAAATCTGGCGTCCCGCCGGGATCGTTTACGAGTACGACCCCGCGTTGACTCGAACCCCCGCCTTGAACGGCTTCGCCGTCGCCGGCCAAATGACCACCAACATCTCCGGCGGCAACTGGAACGAGTTCTCCACCATCATCAACACGAATCACGATACCTTCCGGATCAATATGTACTTCGTCCGGGACGCAAACGAAGTGCACGGTCTGACCTTCGGCAACACCACCGCACGGCCCAACGGCTACGGCATCGTGATCGCCGACAGCGGCACACCCAACTCGAACGCCCACGAATTGTGCCATTACCTCGACAACCCGCATCCCTCGTGGGAAGATGCCGCCCAGGCCCGCACTCGCAGCGACATTTGGGCTCGCCG
>DALYJJ010000285.1:0-2643 GCA_031969915.1 Bryobacteraceae bacterium
CCGTCATCGGGTCGGCGGCGTTCTTGAGGCCCGCGGCGATCTTCTGGCGGGCGGCTTCGCGCGTCACGTCGTTCATGTTGTCGTCCTTGTGGTGGTGATCCGCGGCATCGGCCCTGGGCTTCCGGCGGGCCGATTCCAGTCCTTCCTCCCCGGGTAGCCGATTCCCCGAGGCAGTCGCGGCGATGGTCGAGATGCCGGAGGCGGCGCTGGACTTCTCACGGTTACCCTCCGGGCCTCCGTGCGCGATGCCCTCACCCCAGGGGACGCACCCTGGTTATCGACCGCTGTGGATTCGTTCAATCCGCCCACGGCACGCGTGCCCTTGGGCGTGAGGCAGTACATCCAGGTAGTACCGTGGCACCACCGGCGCAGCAATTCGTCCTTCACCAGGTGAGCGAGCTGAGTGGCGAACTCGCTGTCGTCGTCGATACCCAGATCTCGCGCAACCTGCACGCGCGAGCACGGAACATTGCGGCGCGCCTTGAAGGCCTGGAGCACGGCGTCATCGGCGATCACTTGAACCTCCCATGGAAGTCGTGGCGGTCCCGGCGCTCGATCGCCGGGACCGGAGACGCTTCTCGAGCGGGAGCGCCGCGTCGAGACGAGCGGACAAAGCGACGATGGGCGGCCATGCTCGCCACGATCCCGAAGGGCCCGCCCAGCAGGAACGCGGCCATCTCGGTCACGGTGGCGCTGGGCACCATCTTGTAAAGCACGAGGTTCGCGGTTCCGATCGCGAAGCTGGTCACGAACGCGAGCGCGTAGTGGCCGCCATTCACGTTGAGGCTCTGGAAACCCAGGGCGAAGACCAGCACGAAGGTCGAGCCGAAGAGGTAGATCTCGTTCATCGCGAGACCTTGATGGGCGGGGCAGGGGTGGGATACAGGACGTCGTTCGTGGCCCGCGCGAGCTGCATGGAGGCCGCGAGCAGCTTGTTGCCGGCGCCCACCATGTCCTCGCTCTCGACCAGGTAGAACAGCGTCGAGCAGTTGCCCGAGGCCTCGCGAAGCGCGAGCTGGTGGTGCAGGCGATCGATGTCGCGCGCCCGCTCCTGCAGCGACTTCACCTGCTGATCGAGGCGCTCCTGCTGCTCGAACTTGTCCAGCCAGGCGTCGACGGCCACGAAGGCGAAGACAAGCGCGATTGCGGCCGCCCACCGCGAAGCCACCCCCGCGAAACGCCACAGTGGAGATTCATCCAGCAGCGGGTCCCGCCGCGGCGCGAGCGCGTACCGGGGTGGGCGCTTCGCTGTCACTGGAGGCGCTCCTTGTGCGTCGCCTGGCCGAAGCCGTTCAGGTGCTCGACGAGGTAGGGCTTGTGCTGCAGCGCCTGGTCGCGTGTAAAGCAGAGGTAGTACTTGCGCCCGCCGCTCGCCGTGCGCGAGATGGCCATGAACTGCGGCTGCGAATGCGGCTGCCGGTACGGGCGCCACCGCTTCCCGCCCAGGTCCTGCTTGAGGAACTGGCGGCGGCCTGCCGCGGCCGCAACGTCTCGGAGATGTGCGAAGGCCCGCTGCTCTCGCTTCGTGAGGGGGCTCGGCGGCGGGCTCATCAGAAAGTCGACGACGGGCTGCGGGATCACGCGCGCCGCGCCGCGCGCGACGCCGGTCATCATCGCGGCCAGTCCCACGTACAGGGCGACGATGCGGCTCACGCGGCCTCCTTCACGCGCACGCCCATGCGGAACCAGCCCGGCATGACGTAGGGAGAGATGCGCGTCTCGCGCCCGTTCGTGATGAGGAACATGCCGCGCGAGGCGGCAGCGCCCGCGACGGCGAGCAGCTCTGCGGTTTCGGGGGCGCGGACTTCCGCGACCCCATCGAGGATGGGGATGTCCATGGAGCCTTCAGGTGGTGGGGAGGAGGGGAAGCTGCGGGTTCGGGCCGGGCCGCGCGTACTTCTTTGCGGACTTGTCGGCGACGATCTGGATCGCCTGCGAACGCAGGTCGAGGAATTCCTGGGTGGGGTGGCACTTCCACGCGATGCCGTAGTGCAGCTGCTCGGTGAGCCGCTGCTGCAGCCACGTGGGAATCATCTTCCAGTGGTCCGCGCAGGCGACGTGACGGTGAGGGATGCGAAAGCAGCACCCAGGGACCGGGCAGCCGCGCAGCACGATGCCGCGGGCGCGCCTCAAGCGATCACCTGTACTTGGGAGCGCGGCGCCTGGACGATCAGGTCGGCGAACTTCGAGGGGCTGAGGTCGACCTCGACGCGCCCGGCAGGGAAGCCGATCACGCGGCCCGAGCCCATGCCCTCCACGTACGCGAGGTCGTGCAGCTTGATGCCCGCCGAGCCCACGCGCCGGCCGGTGACCAAGTCGTACTCGTTGAGCGCGGCCTGCGCGACCTGGAATTCCAGAGCAAACCAGCATCCGCACGGCTCGAGGCGCCGCTCGCTGAAGCGTGCGTGGATCTGCTTGACCACCGCCGCGGCGTGCGGGGTGGGTAGGGTCACATGGCGCTGGTCGACGTCGCCGCCGAAGATGTGGAAGACGCCGGCCGGGCTCCAGTTGGCGTCGATGAAGACCATCCCGTCGCCTACCCGGGAGAACACGACGATGCTCGGATGCTGCTGCTTCTGCATGGCATTGCTCCTCACGCGCCGTGCTCTCCGGCTGTCACTTCACTCTTCGGCAGGTGTCGCC
>DALYJJ010000286.1:0-2565 GCA_031969915.1 Bryobacteraceae bacterium
CACGCCGCGCCCCGTTTCTTCCGCGGTCGCCCCGGCGCCGATGTCGTTCGTGCCAGCGAGCAGCACCACCACCTTCGGATTCACATTCTCCAACTCGCCGTTCTGGATGCGCCAGAGGATGTGCTGGGTGCGATCCGCGCCCCATCCGAAATTGGCGGCGTTCCAACCGTGGAAGTTCTGCTTCCAGTTGGCGAGCAGTTCGGGATAATCGGTGGCCCCCCAGCGGCGCGTGAGGAAGTAGACGTCAATGCCGCCCTTCTTCGCCTTCTCCACCAACTGTCCGTGCGCGACGATGGAGTTCGCGTCCAGGCGCGGGGCGGGCACACCGGCGGGGATGGGGGGCGCGGGCGGGGCGCTATAGCCGAGGCCCTTGGCGGCCCAGGGGATGAAGTACTTCCAGGTGGGCCCGTCGGTATGTCCGCCGTCGTGCTGGCGCCAGGCGAGACGGCCATCGAGCAGGCCGGTATTGACGGGCGGCATCCGGGCCGTCCGGTAGTCTTCGGTGACGCCCAGGTCCTTTACTCCGAGGAGGCGAAACGCGGACCCCGCGGCCACGGCGGCCATGAAGCTCCCCTGCTGATCCAGCCACTTGGCGTCGCCCTTCTCGGGAACGCCGTAGCTGATGAACGTCAGCCGCGGGGCGCAGAGGGCGATCAACTGGTGCGCATCCACGGGAATGTCATTGGCGTTCCGGCTGCCGAAGGTGGCTTCGGCCGCGCCGTACTTCAGGAAGTTCCCGGCCATCCAGTGATATTCGCCGGAGCCCGTCAGGTTCTCCACGGCTTCACCGAAGTTACGGCGATGCGGCTTGGCGCCTCCCTCACCCGAAGAGCCCACCAGCGCCACGGCGAAGCGCGGATCGAAGGCCATGGCGACGAGTGCCGCCTTGCCGTAACGCGAGACGCCTTCGATACCCACGCGCTTCGCGTCGATGGCGGGATCCGTTTCGAACAGATCGAGCGCCCGCGAAGCGCCCCACGCCCAAGCGCGCAGCGCTCCCCAATCGTCCGGCTTGCGCGGCTGTCCTTTGTTGGTGAGTCCGATGATGCCCTTGGTGAGGCCCGCGCCGTTGTCGGCCTGAACCGAGTTCGGATTCAGCAGCGCGTAGCCCCAGCCGGCGCCGATGAGTTGGAGGGTGGAAGGGGGATCGGTGCCCGCCAGCGCGGCGAAGCGGGCAAAGGCGGGCGGCACGGGGGCGTTCGGCAGCGCGGCCCGGCCGAACTGGATCATCACGGGAACCGGTTTGGCGGCCCAGGCGGGAAGGACCACCACCATCTGCATCTCCACCGTGATGGAAGGATGCGCGCTATTGTCCGCGCGGCCGATCAGCTCGCGCGCCACCACCGGGTACGGACCGAGGTTCTCCTTCACGGTGTTAGTCACGGTCCAGGTAATCCTCGGGACGCCGGACGGCACGCGGCCCAGCACTTCGCGCTCGAAGTCCTCGACAATCTCGGGACGGCGCAGATTCCACCAGCCGGCGGCCGTGGTGACGGCGCGGCCGTCTTTCTGTTTGAGGATCTCCGGGTAGTCCGGAAAGGGATTAGCCTTCCATTCGTCGTAGTTGGCGGAATTCGGCGCGCTGGGATTGCCGCTCGGGCCGGGACGCAGGGCCTTGATGCCAAGCTGTTCCATCATGTGGCGGTGGTCATCGGCGGTGGTCCAGTTCCGCGGATCGGGCGCGGGTTGGGCGAAGGCGGCAGCGGCGAGCAGAACGGCGGATCGCAGGGACGGCAGGGGGCGCTTCATAGAGGCGCGTACCACTCTATCGCGGCGGCGCGGGGGCAGTGAGGGCGGGCTTGGTCTGGCCGCGATGACAGGTGTAGCAATTCACCGTCCCCTTGACCGGGAGCACTTCCTGGTTGATCTTCCCCATCATGATCCACATCTTCCGCGCGGTCTGCTTTGGGGTCTTGGCGTCGGAATCCCAAGCCTTCGGATCGTGGCAGTGGCTGCACGTCACCCCCAGCGATCCCGCAAAGGCCATCTCCATGATGCGGAGCACCCGGACCGCCGGCTGGCCTCGAAAGACCTCGATGTTCCGAAACACCATCTCCGCCGGCTGGTTCTCCTTGCCGGCAATTGCGCCGCGCAAATCGGCGAGCATTTCCTTCACCGGCTCGGCCGCCTGCGGGGGCTGCGGCGCGGCGGTCGCCTGCGGCCAGGCCGGAAGCCGGCACGCCGCGAGAAGCACGGCGACGAGCGCTACCCTGAACAGCGGACGAAAGCCTCCGGGGGCGCCTTCCGGCGCAGCGGTCTGATGGTACACGCGGGCTCTCCTTACGGCTGTGACGGAATTCTGACCAAACACGATGATTGCGATCTTAGCTTAGCTAAGCCAGGGCTCGGGCCGGCGAGAGGGCGACGGGGATGCCGCTCGGGAGAGCGGCCTTGCGGCGGGCCGCTCTCTTCGCGTAACGCTTCGCGGCTTGCATGGGCCGCGCTCAGTATTCAGTTTTCAAGGATCGGACGGGAGTGGACGAGGCGCGTAGATCCGTGCGTCAGGCCCGCAGGGGATGAGTCTTCGTGTGGACGAGGCGGCGGCGTTGGAGGGCGAGGCGAAGG
>DALYJJ010000287.1:0-2555 GCA_031969915.1 Bryobacteraceae bacterium
CGAGCGGCTCGACCAGGTACGGCGTGATGCGGAAGCTGAAGCGGCCCGGGATCGGCGACCCCTCGGGCATCTCGCGGTGCGCTTCAGCCCACTGGCTGGGCAGGATCCTCCTGGGCGGCGCGAACCTCCCCATCACCCGGCGCACCATCGTCGTCAGGGCCGGCGTGTTCATAGGTGGAGAGCTTCTGCAGGACGTCGTGGACCTCTTCCTCGATCAGCGCGCGCTTGGCGTCGACGCCCGGGGTGGCCTCGAGCAGCGGGGCCAGCCGGACCGGGAGCGCGAGCGCCGCCTGGCGCACGGCGGTGACGATCGAGGACCACGTCGGCTCGATCGCCGCCGCCGGCACGAGCTCGCCGCGCGAGCCCGCCAGCTCCATCTCGATCTTGTCCCCCTGCAGGCGCGCGAGCCGGTCCTTCTGGTCCACGACGCCGAGCCTCGCCACCTCGCGGTCGATCATCCAGCGGATGACCGCCTCGGTGTCGTACTGGTTTTCCTCGCCGGTCGCGCCCGTGCGCAGCACCGGCATGCCTTCCTTGCCCCAGGTCCACAGCGACACCTTGGACACGCCGGTGATCTCGGAGAGCTCGCGCTGGTTGACGATGCGGCCCATGGTCCGGGACCAATTAACCCTTAAGCGCCCGTACAGCTTGTGGCGAAAGGCGGTGTTTTTGCGCCGTGGTCCATATTGCCCAGGAAGGACCCGCAACGCGTGCACGCGACGGCGAGGCTTGGTGTTCCACGTGGCACATCAGAACCGGATGCTCCTGTCGGCCAGCGCGTTCTGGATCTGGGTGGCGAGGTGAGGCGCCACGCGCGATCGTGCAACGCGCTCGAGGTCGAACCGCCGACGCATGGTGATGCTGCTCTTGATCTTGGCGATCGGGGTGAGGCCTTCCTCGTTCAGCTTGATGTCGAACCCGGAGGGCCTGCGCTTCGATCCCTGGAACTTGGTCCTGAACCGCTTGTTCACCCGCGAGCCCGCGGCCACCCCGCCGCGCCTCGAGGTGTTCATCACCGGCTTCACGAACAGCGTGTCGCCGCGCACGAAAAGCAGCTTCTCCTTCGAGAGCCAGTCGATCATGCGCGCGAACTTCGTGGTCGAGACGCGCATCCCCAGCCGCATGTTGATGGGGATCAGGAGCGCCCTGCCCTTGCGCGGGCGGATGGTGCCGCCAACCGTGTGGATCTTGAACCACTTGGCCAGGTTCATGATCTGCAGGCCATGCCCGGAAGAACTTTCCACGCGGCGGATACGCCACGCCTTCTCGAACTTCCCGGGGGCCGCAGTCCCGAACTTGAACGAGCGCCGGGTCTCTTCCTTCAGGATCGCGTCCGTGCGCGGGCGCGCGTCCTTGATTCCCTTCTGGATTGCCGCCCTTACGCGCTTGGCCTGGTCCTCTCGCCAGCGCTCCAGAGCCCCCGGTTGCAGCAGGCCCTCGGTGGTGAGCGAGATCTTCACCCGCGCCTCCCGTGCGAAGGCCCGCACGCGGCGGGCCCTCGGTGGATCTCCGGGCGCAGTTCCCGAAGCATGGCGAGAATCATAGCTTGATGTCTCACCGGTTTACTTCCCATTTTCAGAGAGCGCGCGCAAGTCATTGCAGGGGCTCGGATTATTCGGCGTCTTGGCGTGGTTTCCGGGCCGCCTCGACAATCGAGATGTGAGGCGTCGTGAGCCGGTATCGCCGCGCGAGCACGCGGGCGGCATCCGTGGTCGTCGCGGCGTTCGCGGTCGACACCACGCGCGCGGCCGCGCGCACCGCGCAGTACGCTTCCCAGAACGCCAGGTGCGCGGCGTCGACGATCCGGTAGAACGTCGCCCTCGAGATCCGCAGCTTCGCAGGCCGGCGCCGGTTCACTTCCCACAACCGGCGTTCCAGGGTGCCGCGGCCGGCGTAGTACGCCTGCAGGCATTCGGCCTGGATCATCTCGATGCGGCGCAGCGCCTCCATGGTGTCCGCCGCCTCCCCGCCCAGCACAGGCACGCTGGGCCCGAGCTCGTCCTGGCGCTTGCGGCTCATGCAGTCCGCGATCCAGCTCAGCGTCGACTGGCTCGAGGTGGAGCCGTTCCAACCCGGCCACCGGGCGAGCTGCTCGATGAGGCGGCCGATTTCCTCGGCCTGGTAGTGCTTGGCAACGGCAGGCATTCATTCCTCCGATTCGCCGTCCCAATCCCCGAAAGATTGGGACGGAGATTGGGACGGCATAACTCGTTGATCTGTAAGCGTCCGTCCCAACGTCCCATTCGTCCCAGTGAATGTGCTCATGTACGCGCACATGCGCGCGCGTGCGCGCTCTCGCGCGCGCTCGCACGCACGTGCGGGCGTGAGGGATTGGGACGATGGGACGGATTGGCCTAACCCGTTGATTCGTATCGCAGCAATCCGTCCCGTCCCATTCTTCGTCCCAATCTTTCGGGAGATTGGGACGTTGGGACGGAATGGGCTAGAAAGCCTCATCGGGCACCTCCTGACGGCTTCGCGGCGCTTCGGCAGGGCCATCCGGGCGCGCGTAGTACCACTGGCGCGACCCCGAAGCCTCACGCCGACGGATCCAC
>DALYJJ010000288.1:0-2531 GCA_031969915.1 Bryobacteraceae bacterium
TCATTCCTCAAGACCTACGGCTGGGTAACCGGCTTCCTCAACGGGCCGCGCGCTTACGCGATGGCCGCCCGCCGCCTGTTCGAGGAGTTGCAGGCGCAGAACGTCACCTACGCCGAGATCAACCTCTCCGTGGGCGTGATGCTGTGGCGGAACCTGGATGCAGCGGCGATCTTCGACGCCCTGGAGGAGGAAGCCGCCCGGGCGGCGTTGCAGGTGGTCTGGATCTTCGACGCGGTCCGGCAGTGGCCGGTGGAGGACGCCTGGCGCGTGGCCCGCCTCGCGGCCGGGCGCGTCCACCGGGGGGTCCTGGGATTCGGGATCGGAGGCGACGAGGCCCGCGGTCCGGCGGAGCTCTTCACCGAGGTCTTCTCCTTCGCCCGGGATGCCGGCCTGGCCCTGGTCCCGCATGCCGGAGAGACCACGGATGCCCGTTCGATCTGGGCCGTCCTGGAGCGGGGGGCCTGCCGGATCGGCCACGGAATCCGAGCCGTGGACGACCCTGCCTTGCTGGATCACCTCCGGCGGTCTTCCATTCCGCTCGAGATCTGTCTATCAAGTAATGTAGCGACCGGGGCGGCGGCCTCCTGGGACCGCCACCCGCTCCGGACGATCTTCGACGCCGGGGTCCCCGTGACGCTCAGCACCGACGACCCCGCGCTCTTCGATACCACACTGGAGCAAGAATACGAACGAGCGCGGACGCACTTCGGCTTTTCTTTTGAGGAGCTTGAGGCCGTGCGCCAGGATGCGTTCCGTTTCGCGCTACGAAAGACGGAAGCGGCGGGTATCAGTAGGGCCAAAGGTAAGTAATAGTACTTTTTCAATTGTTCTCGCGTTGACTCTCATCCCGAGTACGCTTAATTTCGTAATACGAGCGGGATGGGCCCGGAGGTCGTAATTGCCCTACCCGTCGAAAGATACAACACATGAGACTTCTTTCACTCAGCCTTCTCGGGGTCACCTTTCTCACCTCGACTGCCTTGCTGGAGGCGTATCCGACGTACCTGCGGCGCCCCGGGACGCTGTTCCCGTACGGCAACCAAACGGTACAGGGCGAGCCCTCGCCGGGCGCAGCCGAGTCGGGTGGCCCGAACGGGATGACGAATTACAATTCGGGCATCTTCCGTTTCCAGGTTTCGGCGTCGAACGCCTTCCCGTCCTCGCAGACCATCGACGCGGTCTGCATGGACGCCAACCAATGGCTGTTCACGAACCCCTCGGACGCATCCAAGGGCAAGTTGCACTTCGTGGAAACGCTGAGCGACTACACGAAGGTGTTGAGTTCGCAGGACCCGCCGGCTTCGCTGCCGAACGCGGACCCCGCGCAGGCTCTTCGCAAGAAGCTCCTGGGCCAGTTGTTTGCGGCCTACTGGGCGGATGCAAAGACGACGGCGACCAAATCGAGCGCTTTCCAGTGGGCCGTGTGGGAGATCGTCCGCGACAACTCCAGCACGGGCACGAACGGGAGCAACCCGGGTGACAACGTTTACAACGCTGCCGGCCCGGACCTCACGCTGTCTAGTCAGTGGCCTAACTCTAATACGAACCGGGTTTGGATCAACCCGGCCGACGCCGTCGACACGGCGGTGCTCGGGCAGGCGAACATCTACCTCAACTTCCTGAAGAACAACCCGAACGCCGCGAGCACGCACCTGCGCGTGTACTCGCCCGTGGTTCTGCGCGCGGGCAAGACGCCCGGCAGCACGAACCCGGCCGACTATGAGCGGATCGTCGGCCAGGAAGTGATCACCATCGATCCGACTCCGGAACCCGCCTACTTCGCCTTGTTGGGCGCCGGCCTGGCCGGGATCGCGTACCTTCGGCGGCGGCGCGCGCAGGCGTAGACGAATCGCGCTACCGTAGTCTCAATGGTTATCGTCAGCGGCCGCGGCGCCTGGTGCGTCGCGGCCGTTCTCTTGTTTACGGCCCTGGCGGGTTGCGGCCGTTCCGCTGCCGATGCGGTGGCCCGAGGCAACCGGTACTTCGACGAGGGTAAGCTCGACGACGCTTCGATCGCCTACCGGCAAGCGCTCCAGAAGGATCCCCAGTTCGGCGAGGCGAACTACCGTCTTGGCTTGGTGTACGCCCGGCAGAACAGGCTGGATTCCGCCTACACCACGCTCCGCCTGGCGGTTCAGCAGATGCCGAACAGCACCGAACCCGCTGAAGCGCTGGCCAACCTCCTCCTGCCCGGCTTCTGGTCCGGTAAGGACCGGCCTCGTCCGGTCTACGATGAGCTGCACGCGCTGGCGGCAAAGCTCCTCGCCGCCGATCGCACATCTTTCGCCGGGAACCGGATCCGGGGCTATCTGGCGCTGACCGATTTCAAGGGCGGCGAGGCGGAGAAGTACTTCCAGGAGGCACTCGCCAAACGGCCGGACGACGTCGACGTGGCGGCCATGCTCATCCAGGCGCGCGCGTACGGCGGGCGGAGCAACGAAGCAGTGGCGTTCGGCCGTGAGTATCTGGCCCGGCACCCCGAGGCGACACTCGTCTACGACGTGCTCTACAAGGAACTGCTGCGCTCATCG
>DALYJJ010000289.1:0-2471 GCA_031969915.1 Bryobacteraceae bacterium
AGGCGGTCTTCTTGGCCTCCACCGCGGCGTAGACGCGGGTGGGCCGGGCGGGGGAGACCGCGAGCGCGATGCGGCCGAGATCGCCTTCGGGCAGGCCGGCCTTCACCTTCTCCCAGGTCTTGCCGCCGTCGCTGCTGCGGTGGAGGCCGCTGCCCGGCCCGCCGCTCTTGAAGTCCCAGGCGGTGCGGCGGAACTGCCACATGGCGGCGTAAACGACGTTGGTTTCCTGCGGGTCGATCTGGACGTCGGCGCAGCCGGTATTCGCGTCCACGTGGAGGATCTTCTGCCAGGTCTTGCCGGCGTCGGTGGTCTTGTACAGGCCTCGATCCTCGCCGGGCGACCACAGCGCGCCGAGCACCGCGACGTAGACCGTGTTGGGGCTCTTCGGGTCAATGACGATGCGCCCAATGCGCTCGCTCTTCGGCAGTCCCATGAACTGCCAGTTCTCGCCGGCGTCGGTGCTGCGGTAGATGCCCGTGCCCGCCGATACGCTGTTCCGGACCCAGCTCTCGCCGGTGCCCACCCAGACGGTTTTGGGATTGGCCTGATCGACGGCGATCGCCCCGATCGATTGGGTGTAGCGGTCGAAGACCGGCTTGAACGTCGCCCCGCCGTTGGTGGTCTTCCAGACGCCGCCCGCGGCGGCGCCCACGTACACGGTGCCGGGTTCGCTGTTGACTCCCTCGATGGCGGCGATGCGGCCGCTCATGGCCGCCGGTCCGATGGCGCGGGCTTCCACCGCGCCGAAGCTCGCCGAATCGATCTTGACCTCCGCGGCCCCGGCCGGAACAGGGGCCAGAGCCGGGACACACCAAACCACCCACCAGGCGAAACGTTTGTACATGGGCCGCTCTCCGCGCGCGCTGACGGTCTACTTCTTCTCTTCGGGCTTCTTCGGCTCGGGCATCTTGAACTGCGCGGCGTCCATGGGGACATCGAGTTCGATCGTGTCGAAGGACATGGTCATGAACGGCTTGCCATTGGCCTTCTGCTCGAGCGAATGGGACATCATGACCTTGCCGACCTTCTTGTAGTTGCCGGGGAAGATCTCAATGTCCAGTTCCTGACCCATCTGGCGGCGCCGGGCGGTGGTCTTGATGAGGAGGAAGGAGGCGGCGTCCAGATAGTAGCTCTCGGTCTTGCCGTTCTTGCGCGTCAGTTGCAGCTTGTAGGCGGGTGAGCCCTCGACGTCTTCCTTGCCGATGAGTTCCAGCTTGTTGCCCTTGGCGGCGTAGTCCATGAGCGGGCCGTCCAGGTCGGCGTTCTCCGCCATGCTCTCAGTGTCTTCCGCGGAGGACTTCTGCGGCTCCATGCTCTGGAAGGGGATTACCGCCCAGGCCGTAGTTCCATCGAATGCTTGAGTGATGTTCTGGCCCTGGACCATGAGGTCCGCGCGCATCAGGTTCGGGCGCTTGGTCATGAGGGTCATCGGCGCTTCCATCTGGCCGCCGCCCATCACTGCCTTGCCGGTCATTTTGACGGATTGAATCGCCTTCAGATTGGCGGCGCCGCCCAGCGCCTCGAAGTGCTTGGCGACGATCTGGTCGACGGTCATTTCCTGGCCGAAGGCCGCCACGGTGAGCGCGGCTAGGGCCAACATTGTGCGTCGGATCATGGGAATCGATTTCTCCTTAGGGGATCCTGGTGGGGATACGTTTTTACATTGTAACCGTTCGCCCCGCCCTCATTGGGCAGGACTCGCCGGGGCGGCCCATCGGCCGCGCACGCGGCGTGAAACGCGTCACTTTATCAGTACGTGCGGGCGCGATATTCCGTTCCCGGCAGGCGGAGCGTTCGGGCGGCGCCTCGTCTCCGACGCAATTGTTACAAAAGACCGGCAGCGGCAGCCTCGTTCTGCCGTATCCTGGGGGAATCCAAGTCGGTTCAATACGGAATCCCACGCCGGGTTCCCTTTGGGGGTCCGAACATGCTGAACTTTTTCACGAGGCTCGTCCTCATCCTTGGCGCCACGGCGGTTTTCGCCTGGGCGCAAACGTCAACGTCCCAGATTGCCGGCACAGTGAGCGATTCATCGCAGGCCGTCGTTCCGGGCGCGACGGTCACGGCGCGGAACGAAGCAACCGGGATCGTCTACCGCCAGGAAACCACGGCCGCCGGTCTGTTCGCGTTCCCTTCGATCCCGGTCGGCACATACACGGTCACGGTGGAAGCGAAGGGCTTCAAGAAGTACCAGGCGCCGGGCGTCACGGTGGTGATCAACACCCCGCTCGCCGTCGACATCACGCTCCAGATCGGTGAAACCACGGAGACGGTGGTGGTGGAAGCCGCCGCCGAGCAACTGCAAACCTCGAACGCGACCCTGGGCAACGTGGTTGAGCAGAAGGCGATCGTCAACCTGCCGTTGAACGGACGCAATCCGCTGACGCTGTTGGCGCTGGAACCGGGCGTGGGGCAGCGCAGCGGCAACACGATCACCGGGTCGGTCGGCGTCATCTTCCAATGGCCTGAGG
>DALYJJ010000290.1:0-2401 GCA_031969915.1 Bryobacteraceae bacterium
TAAAGAACGCTGCTCCTCGAACCGTCACCGAACCGCCTCCCATTTCAGAAACGGAGAGAAAAACTCCTGGTGCAGCGCCAGTATCCCGGCGCGCTGCAGGTGCGCCGTCAGGTCCGCCGCGAACTCGCCCCCGTCGTTCGCCAGCTCCGGCTCGCGCTCGGCCACCCGGTCGTGGGTCCATCGCGACAACCGCTCACACTCCTGGTCCATCCACCGCACCGCCTCCGCGCCCCCCACCATGCCTTCCGGCGCGGGCGACCGCCCTTCGAATAGCCAGCCCCGCTGGTACGGGTCCTCCACAAGCCGCTGCGGATTCGCCCGCAGATACAGGTGCGGCTCCGCACCCGCCAGCGGCAGCGGAAACGTCAGCGTCAGGTCCAGCCCTCGTGCCCTCACCACCGCCGCCGGCCGCGCTCCTCCCCCGGAGAGAAACGTGATCTGCTCCACTCCGGCCAGCACCGTCGCCAGCAGCCCGTCAATCCCGATGTGCCACACGTTGTCCTCGCCCGGATCGAACCAGAAATGGTTCGCCGTGAACAGAAGCCCGTCCGGCACCAACACGCCCCGCACCATCGGTCCCCGCCGCGCGCGTCCGCACACCCCCAGGTACACGTCGCAGTACCGGTGCCGCCCGTCGCCGCACCGGCTCTGCGAAGTGTCGCTGTAAGGGATGTACTTCGCTGCCGGCGCGCCCGTGCAGTAGAGCATCGTTCGCTCCTCCAGGCACGGACACACCGCCCCGCCCGCCGCCTCACCCGACGGAAACATCGCGCACTGCGCGTGCTCCGGCGAATGGCAGCGGTCCGACGGCTGCCGCGCCGCGGCCCCCATCGGCACCGCCCGCGAAGCCGAGGCCGTCCGGCACTGCGTCACACGAGCCTCGGCTAACAATGGGCACTGCATGGGTCACCGCTCCTTCTTGGCCGGGGCCGTCTCTTGCCCCGCCGGCTTCGGCCGCATCGGCTCGCCGCCGTCGGCCATGGTCAGCCCCAGGCCCGGTACCTCGAACGCATGCGAGCCGAGGCTCCGCATGTCCGCTTCGATCTCCCGCATCGCGGCCCGCCGGCTGCGCGCGCGCTCAAGCAAGGCCTGCACTACGGCCACTGCCATGATCGCGCAACAAACCACCACCACCAGGCCGAGTATGATGTTCGTGGCGTTCAGCCAGAACAGCTCGGCCTCCGGGACGGTATCTATCATCGGCGTACTCCTTTCCGCCGGTGAACTGTGCAAGACGCGGGCCAGAACCGTAACTCGCTGAAAGATAGATCCCTCGCCGCCAGCCCCACACCCCGCGTGCCGGATTCGCCCACACGCCCGTCGGCGATTCCGTCACTCCCCGCTCCTCACCCCTCCCCGCCCGCCACCTGCGACACTATCCTCTATGCAAAAGCTCCCGCGCGTGCTCGGCGCCGCGCAGGCCTTCTCCCTCATCGTCGGCGGCGTCATCGGCGGCTCCATCTTCCTGGTCCCCTCCGCCGTCGCTCAGCACGCCACATCCCTCGCCGGCCTCCTCGGCGTGTGGATCCTCGGCGCGCTCCTCTGCCTCGCCGGTACCTTCACGATCTCCGAGCTCGGCGCCGCGCTCCCCCACGCCGGCGGCGGCTACGCCTATATCCGCGCGGCCTTCGGCGAATTCGCCGCCTTCCTCTTCAGTTGGACCGACTCCCTCCTCATCCGCACCGGCGCCACCGCCACCATCTCCTTCAGCTTCGCCATCTATCTCTCCCAACTCCTGCCGCCGCCCGCCGGCATCCCGCTCCCCGCCTGGCAAGCCGCCGCCGCCATCCTCCTCATCGCCGTCCTCGCCACCCTCGCCGCCACCGGCACCCGCCTCGGCGCCTCTCTCCAGGTCGCCGGCGCCGTCCTCAAACTCGCCGCCGTCGCCGCCGCCTTCCTCCTCCCCTTCCTGCTCTGGCGCGGCCCCACCCGCCTCGACAGTGCCCCGCTCCTCCCGTCCCTCTCCTTGTCCGGCTTCGGCGCCCTGCTCGCCGCCATGATCCCCGTCCTCTGGACCTACGCCGGCTGGGAACAACTCGCCCACATGGCCGAAGACGTCAAGGACCCCGGCCGCCAACTCCCCCGCGTCTTCACCGCCGGCATGCTGGTCATCGCCGCCGCCTACCTCGCCGCCGTCATCGGCATCCACCACGTGCTCACACCGGCCGAAGTCGCCGCCAGCCCCGCCGTCGGCGCGGAACTCTTCACCCGCCTCCTCGGACCCGCCGGCGGCACTCTCGTCTCGCTCATCATCGTCATCTCCACGGTCTTCTCCGCCAACGCCGCTCTCCTCGCCGGAACCCGCTCGTGCTTCGCCGGCGCCCGCGACGGCCTTGCCCCCGCCTTCCTCGCCCGCCTCCACCCCCGCTTCGAAACCCCGGCCGCGGCCGCCCTCACCCTC
>DALYJJ010000291.1:0-2400 GCA_031969915.1 Bryobacteraceae bacterium
AAAGACCGCCGTCCGCCGCTCCTCCGCCGCGCCCTCGCCGGACACGCGATACACCCGCATCGGCGTGATCCCCGTGCGGTCGGTCGCCTTCGCCGCCGCCGGGGGAACGTTGTTCTCCACCGCGCAGGCGATCATGCACGCCCCGCACCCGTTGCAGCGGTCCAGGTCGATCACCATCCCGAAGCGCCGTGCCGCCGGTTTCTTCGTCATCGCGTCAAACCCTCCTCAACGTCGCCGGCGCAACGCCCCCGGCCAGCGTCCCCAACCGCCCACCCGGAGCGGCTTCGGCCTCCAGCGTCTCCCGCTGCACCCGCGCGTCCTCATGCACACGGCCCGCCGCCGCGCCCCGGGCCGTCTTTACTTCCACCCGCTCTCCCGCGCGCACGCCCAGCCGCCGCGCCGTCTCCGGATGCATCCGGATCAGATCGCCCGGCGGCCGCAAACTCGATTCCTGGTAGATCTTCGTCATCAACGGACTCCCCGCCCGCGATCCCTTCCACGACTTAACCACCAGCATCAACCCATGCCGCGGCTCGCTTGCCGCCGGCGCCGCCTTCGGCGCGTCGAACGCTCGCTCCGGCGCGTCTTCCATCCACCGCGCGCCCTCCACGAGCGCGCTCCACAGCGACTCCGCCGAATCGGCCGTCTTCTCGCTCCCGTCCGGCCCCGTCAACCGCCCGCGCTTGGCGGCCCACAATTCCGCCGCGCGCGCCTTCCGCGCCTCTTCCAACGGCGCCGGCTCCGGAGCCCCCAGGGCCCGCGACAATCCCGCCAGAAACTCGTCCACCGCCAGCACGCCCTCCGGCGGCTTCATCATCGCCGCCGCCAGCGCGAAGCCCAGGCGCGGCTCGCTGCCTGGCGTGTCCTCCACGCTTTCCCCGAACACCGGCAGCGGCACTTGCCACGGCATCCGCTCGTCCACCAGCGGGCTCATCGAAATCACCACCGGCCCCGGCGCCAGCTTCCGCTCCAGTTCCGCATAGTCGATCGGCGCGTCCACCAGCACCACCCGCAGCGATCCGTCCGGAACATCCTGCAGCCGCCGCAGCCCGGGCCCGGCGCCGTACAAGCCGCCGGGCTTCCCGGTGCTCCCCACCAAGCCGTTCAGAAACTCGCCCGCCGCGCCCAGCGCAATCGCCGGCTGCCGCTCGCGGAACATCCGCGCTGCCTCGGCGATCTGCCCTTCCGGCAGGCCCGTCCGCTCCGCCGCCCACGCCGCCGTTTCCAGTCCACCGATCGCCCGCGCGACCGCCTCTTCGCTTCCGGCCCGCGTCGGCAGCCACTGGTCCGCCAGCAGCGCCGTCCGCGACGGGCTCGGCTCCACCTGGATCACGTGCAGGTCGTCACGCCGCCGCCACACGCGCCCCGGCGCACCCCAATCGTCCAGCACCGGGACGCCGAAGCTCAGAATCGTGCGGGTGCGCTCCAGGTCCGCCGCCGGCTCCACTCCTGCCGCCAGGTGCAACGACCCGGGCGCCGCCGCCGCCAGCTTCGCGTATAACGACGAAATCACCCGCCGCGGATTCCCGTCCACGATCGCGATCCCCGCCCCCGCCCCCAACTCCGCCACCGTGCGATACAACGATTCCGCCCTCGACGGCCGCCCGTAGTGCAACACCTGCCGCACCCGCCGCGGATGATATGCCAGGTGGTGCGCCCCCACCCCCACCGCGCACAGCCGCCCGCCGCTCGCCGTGTCGCCCGGCACGCCCGCCAGGCTCACCGGCCGCCCGTTCACGCACGTCGCCCGCATCGCGCACCCCGCCGGGCACAGCGTGCACCGCGTAAACTGCGCCGTTGTTGCGCCTCGCGGGATCCGCGGCGTCCAACTCCAGTTCTGCGTCCAGATCGAACTGTCGTCCAGCAGCTTCCACGGCACGGGCGTAAGCGCCAGCCCTGCCGCCGCGCCGCCCGTGAAGGTGAGCAGATCTCTTCGTCTGATCATGGCCTCTTCCCTGTCCTAGCGATGGCAGCCTAAACACGAAGCCTCTACTTTGTGCTTCGCGTGGCAGCTCTCGCAGTCGTCCATCTTCATTCCCAGCAGCGCGTCTTTCTTCAGGCTCACGCGCGACATCCGTGCCCCCCAGATGTCCCGGCTGTAGCCCGTCAGCCGGTTCTCCCGGTACTCCCGCAGCGTCTCCGTCTCCCCGTGCTTCCCGTGGCAGTCTTCGCATTTCACCTGGCCCCGGTTCACGTGAATCGCATGCGAAAACCACACGTTGTCCGGCTGCCGCGCGTAGACCTTCCACGGAATCTCCCGCCCCGGCCCGACGTAGGCCTCGAGCATCTTCTTCTCGTTCTCCGTCGTCCCCATCGGCGCCGAGTGGCACTCCCCGCACTTGGCCACCACCGGGATCCCCGCGAACCGCCCGTCCTCGCTCTGCCCGTGGCAATCCGCGC
>DALYJJ010000292.1:0-2254 GCA_031969915.1 Bryobacteraceae bacterium
GTTGCGGCGCCAGGAGGCAGGGGGGACGGCTCCGGTTTTCAAGTCCTGGCGGAGGCGGCGGAGCTGGTTGAGGGCGCGGTGATAGATGCGGTCCTGGGCGAGGACGACGCTGTCGATGTAGTCGAGGGCGTGCTGGCCGGCCTTGGCGGCCACGGCCATGGCGGCCCGGAAGTGCGGGGAGGGGTCGGGCCAGGTTTCGGCGAGATGGGGGAACTGGAGGACCATTTCGGCTTCGATGAGGCGGGCGCGGAAGCAGTTGTAGTGATCCATGATCCACTCGGCGTAGACCATGCGCTGGACGAGTTTGAACTGCACGGTGTCGACGGGGTTGAGATCTTCGCAGAAGGATCGGAGAAGGTTATGGAAGCTCTCCGTGGATTCGCCGGGGAGTAAGAAGGGAACCATGGCAAGTTCGTTGGCCGGGGCTTCGCGACGGCGGGAGTTCTGGGAGGAGCGGAGTTTGCCTTCCTGGGTCTTGGGGCCCTGGGAGCGTGCGCCGTTGCGGCGGGAAGCTTCCTTCTGGGCCTCGGAGCGGGGTTTCCTGGGTTCGTTCATGGCAGTTCTCACTTATTCTCACTTAGAGGATTCGTTGGTCCTTTTCAGACGCCACGGTGGGCCCACCAACAAGCGAGGGCGAGGGCCATGACTAAGTCGTCGTGGACGGCGTGGGCGGCGTGTTCGGTGAAGGATTGCAGTTCTTCGAGTAACTGGGGGAAGCCGGTCATACCGCGGGCGGCGCGGAGTTCGCCTTTTTCAATGAGGAGGCGGAGCACGCCGACGAGTTCGCCGCGGGGCGCGGTCCAGCGGCCGGCGTTGCGGGAGGGGCGGCCGGCGCCAGTGATGACGACGCCGACGACGTGGGCGGCGGGGAGTTCGGCGCGGAGGGCTTCAAAGACGGGCGCTCCGACGCCGGAGGCATCGACGACGAGGGTGGCGGCGGGACCGAGGGCCTGGACGACCTGGGCGACGCGGCGTTGGACGTGGCGGTAGGAGACGCCGAGGGCGATGCGTTCGGCGTGGCGGATGCGCCATTCGAAGCGGCGCTGGTAGCCGGTGACGACGACGCCGTCGGATTGGGTGAAGGTACGAGCGAGGCGTTCGACGACGACGAGGGCGGAGTGGTCCTGGCTCTGGCCGAGGTCGAGACCAAGGAAGAAGGCTGACCTGGGGGGCGGCGCGAGGAAGAGGTGATCGGCCTGGGCGGTGGAGAAGGGCATGGCGGGTCAGACCTGGAGGGGCAGGACATCGTCGGTGAGTAAGTTGGCGAGGGCGGCGGCGGAGAAGACGGCGCCTTCGGGTTCGAGGAATTCGCAGAGATACTCCTGGCGGAACTTACGATCGGGTAAGTCACGCCGTTGTGCTGTTAGAAATTCGGCGGAGATACGGGAGCATTCGGTGGCGGGGGCCTGGATTCGGAGCCAGTTGTCGCCGGCGGCGGGGCGGGTGACGAGGCGCCAGAAGAAGCCGCGCTGGCCCTTGGGAGTGGAGAGCGCCCAGAGGTGGCCGCCGGAGACGGCGAGGACGGGGTTGAGGGCCTCGAAGAGTTCGTCGGGAACGCGGGCGGCCTCGTCGAAGATGAGGAGGGAGACGCCGGAGAAACCGACCACGGTATCGGGGCGGCCGGGGAGGGCGACGATGCGGCCGCCGCGGGGAAACTGGAGGCTGGCGGGGTTATCGCCGTCGCCGCAGAGTTTGCGAAGCCCGAGAAGACAGGCGAATTCGCGGATGATGCGGAGGAGGATGCGGCTTTGGCGGAGAGAGGGAGAGGCGATGAGGACGAAGGCGCGGGGGTCGTAGTAGGCGGCGTGGAGGGCGCGGATGGCAGTGACGGTGGACTTACCCCACTGGCGGGAGCAACAGAGGAGGAGGCGGTGGCCGGCGGTGAGGGCCTGTTCCTGGAGGGGGTCGGGGTGGAAGCGGAGGCGCTCGCGGGCGAAGCGGAGGATGTCCGGGGGCGCGACGGGGGCGAGGGGGAGCATGGGGATGGGAGCGGCGGCGGAGACGAGGGAGAGCGGGGCGAGATATGGGTTCTGCATGGCGATTTTAGTTTACGGAGCGGTGGTTGGGGGATTGGCGGTGGGGATTTGTAAGTGATTTGAAGGTGGGGGGATATTTTCTTGAAAAAGTTGTCACCGGGGTGTTTCGCTGCTTGTTCGCCCTTGGAGTTTCTTGCGGTTTTAGGCCGGGCGCGCACAAGAAGGTAGTGTCAAGCATTCTGTGTAAACGCCCATCCGTGGTTCTCACGCCAACTCCG
>DALYJJ010000293.1:0-2245 GCA_031969915.1 Bryobacteraceae bacterium
CGCGATACGTTCTCAATGAGACCACAGCCCACCGGCAACCATACCCAGGATCTTCCGCACCATGTAGTTTTCTGGCACTACGAGCGCGGACCATCCGACAGCGCTTGCCGAATCGACAGTTCGACCACCGAGTAAGCGCCATCTTCACGGTGGAGTTGATAGGGCTCTCGTAGATATAAGCACTGCTGCGCCATGAAGCGGGGATTCCCCCCTCGATGACTCTGCGCCGCATGGACAAGGAATGGATGGCAAAGATAAACCGTGCCCGCCGCACCGGTTGCCAGCGCGACAGGCCGGTCGGAGCCCATTTCGTGAAGATCCATCCCCGACATACCTGCCTCCCCCGCGGGTTCAAGGAACCGGGCCATATCCACATGTGAGCCTGCCCTGATCCTTGTTGGCGCATCGTCTTCCCCAACATCGGAAAAAAGAAACAACATGAGCAGGCCACGGCCACGCGAAGTGACGTTCACCCGCCAGGTGGAAAAATCGTGCTCCTCATCCGGATCGTCGTTTTCACCGGGGAAGCTGGCGTCGACATGCCAGCCCTGGTCCCCGGAATCTTCAGGATGCGGAAAACGCACGGGGAAGGTGCCGAGTCCACCAGGCGGTACCCAGCGGCCCTTCCCAACCAGGCGATCAAGAGCGGCATGGAGTAGAGGCGTGTTCGCTGCCCTCTCAAAAGGCCCGCCAGCATAACCGGGTAGCCGGACCACAGGCTTTGTCCATGTAGTTGGATCGTGAGCATCGAAGGGGATGTCACGCCACATGATGGCACGGCCCTCCTCGGCCAGTTCGCGGGGAAAGGCGCAATCGAGACGGATGAAGCCATCCTCGAGGAACCGGCCCGCTTGCTCATCGCTGAGCGCGGCTAAGTGCAAGTGATCGTTGTCGGTCATGACGTCTCTTCCATCGCCAGATCTGTTACTAAGCAAAGGTATCAAGATCGATTGGTGTCTCGCCTCGAAGGCAATCATCACGAAACACAGGCCCCCGCTTGACATACTTCCGCAACGGAAATAGCATCGCTGCATCGGTACGAGGCAGAACACAGCCCTGATGACACGAATGCAAATGCAACGGACGGTCCTGCGCGTGGCCTTGGCCGCCTTGGGTCTGTTGATGGTGCCCTTGATCGCTTCCCGCCTCGTCGAGGGATGGAACTGGGGTCCCGGCGCCTTCGTGTTTACCTACGTCATGTTCTTCGGAACCGGCATGGCGTATGCGCTCATCGCCAGGAAGGTGGGCGCCTGGGCGTACAAGGCCGCCGTCGGAATCGCCCTCGTAGCCGGGTTCGTTCTCGGCTGGTCCACCATGGTTCATATGTCGGAAACGGAGAACCCGGTCAACCTGGTGTACTTCGGCGTACTCGCCGTCGGTGCCGCCGGCGCCGCCCTGGCGCGGCTCGAGGCCCGCGGCATGTCGCTCGCCCTCTTCGCCATGGCCGCCTCCCTCGCCGCGGCCTGGGTCGTGACGCAGGTGATCTTCCCCGACACCCCGGCCGGGCCCGTGTGGAATATCGGCGTCATGCACGGCGGTTTCATCCTCGTGTTCGCCGCCTGCGGCCTCCTGTTCCGGCGCGCCAGTCTGTCGCGTTCGAAATAAGCTCCGCGGCTCAGAAATGCACTTTCACCACGAACTCAAACACCCGCGGGTCGAGCGCCGTTGTGATCGTACCGAACATCGCCGTGCCGAACGCCCCGTTCGGATTCCCCAGCGCCGGTGTGTTCGTCACGTTGAACGCCTCGGCCCGGAACTCCGCCCTCACCCGCTCGGTCACCTCGAACGTCTTCCCCACCATCACGTCCAGCGAACGGAATCCGGGACCCACCACCGGGTTGCGTGAGCTGTTCCCGATCGTGAACTGCGGCGCTGGCGTGAACGCCCCCGTGTGGAACCACCGCGCCGTCGTTCGCTCAGCGGCGGGCAACATCGGATCCGCTACCCGGTTCGGCCGCTGAATGCCGAAGCCCGCGAACGCGTTCAGGTTCGTCGCCTGCGTCACCGCCACCGGGCTTCCCGATTGCATCCGCGCCAGCCCCGCCACCTGCCAGCCCCGCAGCAGGCCCCTCCGGAACGGCAGTTCGTATACCCAGCCGCTGGAGAGAATGTGCGGGACGCTGCCCGTCGAGACGTCCTTCTCCAGCCTCTTGTTGAAGCTGTCCGCCGCCTGGAAGTTGGTCGCCGGACCCGCCGCCACGGCCGAGTCGAACACCGCGCCCGCGTCGTCGATCAGCCGCGAGAA
>DALYJJ010000294.1:0-2240 GCA_031969915.1 Bryobacteraceae bacterium
AAAAGACCCGGAAGAAATCCGAGGTCACGGCCGCGGCATTCACCTGCTCGGCGGTTTCGCCGGTGCGCACACTCTCTGCGCCCCCGGTCCAGTAGGCAAAGGCCTCGAAGGCGGTGCTTTCACGGCGCCAGTCGTGGTAATCGGGGCCGGAGACGGCGTACGTGCGGCCGCCGGTCCGGTTGCGGGACCAGACGGTGACGAGGCGCTCGGAGTCCCGGTATTCGAGGGGCCGCAGGAGCACCGACTGGACCACGGTAAAAACGGCCGTGTTGGCGCCGATGCCGAGCGCGAGGACCAGAACGGCCAGCGCCGCGAAGGAGCGATTCCGCCGCCAGCCGCGAAGTGCGAAACGCAGATCCATGGACCACGTCCAAGCACTCAGACACCCGCTCAACAGGGTTGATTTTGCGGGTGTTCCAGCGCCCCCGGTGTCCGCTTCCGGGACCGGATTGTCCGGTCGCGACTGCGTGGTCAGGTGTAGTATGCTGAGGGCGTAGGTTGTCGAAACAGAGTTGGAGGTCTGGAATGACTGCCAAGTTGCGCGTATCGATCCTGGCGACCGTGGCGTGCTTCGTCCTTGCGGGGACGGCTCAGGCGCAGACGGGATCGTTTGAAGGCACCGTCAAGGGTGAAGACGGACAGCCGCTGAAGGACGCGATGATCCTCATCGAACGGCTGGATATCAAGGGGAATTATAAGGTCAAGACGGACAAGAAGGGCAAGTTCTTCCACGCCGGACTGCCGCTTGGCAAGTACAAGGTCAGTTGCACGGTGAACGGCCAGGTGAAGGACACCGTGAACGGCGTGTCCACGCGGCTGGGCGACGTCGTGGCCGTCGATTTCGATCTCCAGGCGCAGGCGTCCAAACAGCAGGCGCTCGCCAAGGCCGCCGAATCGGGCACGTTGACGCAGGAACAGGCCCGCGATATGTCGCCTGAGGCCAAGGCGCAAATGGAAAAGCAGATGAAAGAGCGCCAGGCCCAGATGGCGAAGAACAAGGCCTTGAATGACGCCTTCAATGCCGGCATGGAAGCGATCAAGACCAAGCAGTTTGACCTCGCCGTGGAGCAGTTGGCGAAAGCCAGTGAGATGGATCCCAAGCAGTACGCCGTGTGGGTTCAGTTGGCCGAAGCCTACCAGGGCCAGGCGGGAACCAAGACCGGTGACGAGCAGACGGCGGTCACGAACAAGTCGCTCGAAGCGTTCCAGAAGGCGATTGAGCTGAAGCCGGACGACGCGGGCACGCACAACAACTACGGACTGGCGCTGGCGCGGGCGCGGAAACTGGAAGAAGCGCAGGCGGAGTTGACGAAGGCGGCGACGCTCGACCCGACGCAGGCGGGCAAGTACTTCTTCAACCTGGGCGCGGTGCTGACCAACACCGGGCAGCTCGACGGCGCCGGCGAGGCGTTCAAGAAGGCGACCGAGGCCGATCCGAATTACGCCCCGGCGCAGTATCAGTACGGTATGTTCCTGGTGAGCAAAGCAACCATGCAGGGCGACAAGATGATACCTCCGCCGGGAACGCGCGAAGCGTTTGAGAAGTACCTCCAGTTGGATCCCAACGGCGCCAACGCCGAGACGGCGAAGGCGATGATCGCTTCCTTCGAGGCGGGCGTCCAGACGCAGTACTCCAATCCCTCGGCGGAAAAGAAGTCTCCGAAGACGAAGAAGAAGTAAGTCTTCCTCTCCCCAAGGGGCGCCGTTCCAGAGTGAGCGGCGCCTCCTCCCACCGTGAGAATCGTCCTCTATCTCTTCGGCGCGATCCTGCTCTTAACCGTTCTGCGCATGGTCGCGGGCCTGTTGGGCCGCGCGGCGACGGAAGTCTTGAGCGGGCCGAAGTCGCCCCAGCGGCGCTCCTCCACCAACGTTCCCGCCGGAGGCGAGCTAAAGAAAGACCCCGTGTGCGGAACCTACGTGGCGGCGGCTTCGGCGCTTTCGAAAAAGGCGGGCGGCGAGACCTATTACTACTGCTCGGAAGAGTGCCGTTCGAAGCACAAGACCTAGCCGTTCTCCTAAGCCAGGCTCTGAATCAGGCCGTAAATCGGGCGTAATTGCGGGTAGAGCGCCTTGTACACTTCGTGCCCCCGCTGATAAAGGCCCGCTTCGTGGTTGCGGGGATCGACGCTGGCGGTTTCGCGGATTACCCCGCGCGCGGCTTCCGGGACCGAGGCGTAGGCACCCGTTCCTACCGCCGCGAGCAGCGCCGCTCCGTAGGCTGAGCCTTCCTGAGAATCGAG
>DALYJJ010000295.1:0-2152 GCA_031969915.1 Bryobacteraceae bacterium
CGGCGGCCGGCGCGGGCGGAGCGGCGGCGCCGCTGCGCACGGCGGTGCTGACGGCGATCTCGATCGGTTGCGCCAAGCTGGGAATGTCGGCCGGGAGGACGGAGTTGGTGTGGCTTGCCTTTGCGTTCGCGGGAGTAGCGGGGCTGAAGCTACTGGCACAAGACTTCCGGCAGGCGACATCGCTCGGGCTGGTGGCGTCGCTGGTACTGTTCGGCGCCACGCTGATTCTGTTGCCGCGGATCCTGCGGACGGGGAAGGGCGATCCGGGGCTGGCGCACCGGGCGGCGGCGAGTTAAGATCGGGGCTCGGGCAATCCCTGATGACCACTCATCAGAGGCTTCGCAAAGACGCCCCCTTGAGATCGGTGACTACCAGATAGATTGCACCGATGAACTCTTGATGCGCTGATCCTTGCTGATAACAGGAACGCTCAAATAGCGTGCTGTAGCCGCAACGATCCGATCTGGCATGTCTGGAACTTCATCTCGGGAAATCTGGCTCATCACGTTCACCACATCCTTCGTGAACGGAGCTTCCTTGAAGACATGGTTATCGTTCTTGAGCGCCGCGCTCAGGTCTTCGAACGCGGAAGTCGGGATGCGCCTCTTCTCGACAAGGTAAACGATTTCGGCAAGGCTGATCGGCGAAACCTCGATGGATTGCCGGTCAGCGGCGGCCTGATCTATGAACGCCTTTGCAGTGGCTGAGAGACGGGGATCGCCGAACAAGTACCACAGAGCGGTATGAGTATCGGCAACAGCGGCTGGCATCAGAACTCTTGCGCGAAACTGCGGAACATGTCGCGCCGGTTCTCATCGATCTCTTCGGCAGAAGGAGCGGGCCCATACTTTGCCAACATGCCATAGCCGGTTTCGAACGGGGGCAACTGACCCTTGCTCTCCAAGGGAGCGCCGAGAGTGATTTCGAGGACGCGGCTCACGTAACGATCAGGGGATACGCCCTGCGCTTCTGCTTTTGCCTTAACAACTGCCGCAAGGGCATCGGGAATCTCAATGTTCAGATGCATCCGCCACATCCTTCCCTTCCCCACCTTATCGGACAGTGTTCAGGCTGTCAAAGATCGGATACCGCCGCAGGCTGCACACCGGCACGAGCGGGATAGTCGCTCGCAGCGGGGCTGGCGCACCGGGCGGCGGCGAGTTAAGATCGGGGCTCGGGCGGAGGCCCGGCGCGGAGGGAACGAACGATGAATTGGACACGTGTGCTGGCGGCCGCGGCGCTGACGGCGGCGGCGGTGCTGGGGGCGGACTTCAACGGGAAGTGGAAGGCGGCGGTACCGGGCCGTGGAGGCGCGACGCGAGAGGTGACGTTCACGTTCAAGGTGGAAGGCGAGAAGGCGACCGGTACGATGTCCGACAACCGCGGCAGCAACGACCTGAGCGAGGTCCAGATCGCCGGCGACAAGGTGACGTTCGGCGTGGAGACGCGCGGCGGCAGGCGGACGTACACGGGGACGCTGGCGGGGGACGAGATCCGGTTCAAACGGGAGGGCGGCGCACAGGGTGGGCAGGAGTTTGTGGCGAAGCGCGTGCCTTGACGGTGGGCGGCCAACCTCCCATGCCTGCGCTCGGTGGATGGATCGGCGGCGGGCGCGTCGATCAGATTGGGATCATCGTGCCCGACCTTACGCACGCGATGGACGCGTATCTCGCCACGTTTGGCGCGCCGTTTGCGGTATTCGAAGTGAGCGAAACCAACAGCGCCTTCAGCGGCAGCAGCGAGCGGTTTCGTCTGCGGATCGCGGTGGCGCTGGCGGGCGCGGTTTCGGTGGAGTTGATCCAGCCGGTTTCCGGGACCACGCTGCACAGCCGGCATCTGGAAACGCACGGTCCCGGCCTGCACCACCTGGGAACCCACGTCACCAGCCTGGCGAAGGCGGGAAAGGGGCTGGCGGCGCAGGGGTACCGTCCGGTTCTGGAGGGGTGGATCCGCGGATTGGGCAAGTTCGCCTACTATGAGGCGCCCGATCTGCACACCATCGTCGAGCCCCTTCAGTTGTCGCTGAGCCTGCCACTGTTCCTGGCCAAGCACGCGACCTGGTATTCCGGCGGGTGAAGGCAGGGCGGCGACTGGCGCTGTGTCCCATCGGAGGCTGTCGTTGGTTTTGCAAGTTGTCCGGTTTTGTTAGCAC
>DALYJJ010000296.1:0-2148 GCA_031969915.1 Bryobacteraceae bacterium
CCGCGCGTCCGCTGGTCTCTCCGCAACAACGTCAACCTCCAGCAGAGCGCCATTCTCTTCGCCATGCACTACGCCGCCGCCAACAAGGAAACGTTCCTGCGCAACTTCTACTTGAAGAGCAAGCGGAGCGTCGCCAAGCCGGTGAACGAAGGGCCGGCGGCGTACGTGCTGCCGGGCGACGAGCCGCGCGCCCATCACGCGGCCGACCTGGTGAACCTGCTCCAGCGGCATGGCGTCGAAGTGCATCGCGCGGACGCCGCGATCGAAGCGGGCAAGGAGAAGTTCGCGCCCGGCAGTTACGTCATCCGCATGGACCAGCCGTACTCGCGCATGGCCGACATGCTGCTCGATCGCCAGTTCTACAACGCCAACGATACACCTCCCTACGACGACACCGGCTGGACCCTGGGCGCGCTTCGCAACGTGCGCACCGCGCGGGTTACCGATACCGCGATCCTCAAGGCGCCGATGGCCTTGTTGCGGGAGCCGGTGAAGCGCGAAGGGCGCATCGAAGGCGCTTCGGCGCCCGCCGCTTACGTGATCCGCCACACCGCGGAGATGCACCTCGCGACGCTCCGCTTCAAGCTGGGCGGCATGAAAGTCCTCGCCGCGCAGAAGGCGTTTAACGGCTACCCGGCCGGCAGCCTGGTGATCCCCGGCGCGCCAGGTGTCCGGGAGCGCTTGGGGCCCGTGGCGGCGGCGCTGGGCGTGAACGCCGTTGCCGTGGACAAGATGCCCGACGTAGCCACGACGGAAGTGCGCGCGCCGCGCATCGCGCTGGTTCATACCTGGACCAGCACGCAGAACGAGGGCTGGTACCGCCTCGCGTTTGACGCCCTCGAAATCCCCTACTCCTACGTCTCCGTGCACGCACTCCGCGATACCGTCAACCTGCGCGAGAAGTACGACGTCATCCTGCTGGGCCCGGTGGGCGGCTCCGCGCAGCGCATCGTGAACGGCCTGCCCGTGCGCGGACAGCCGATCCCCTGGAAGAAGTCCGATCTCACCCCGCACTTCGGCGACTCGCCCGACCAGAGCGACGATATCCGCGGCGGCATCGAACTGCGCGGCCTCGCCAACCTCCAGAAGTTCATCGAGGAGGGCGGGCTGTTCATCACCATCGGCGGCAACGCGTCTCTCCCGGTCGACTACGGACTGGTCGAGGGTGTTTCCATCGTGCCGTCGCGCGAGTTGCGCGTTCGCGGCAGCGTGGTCCAGGCTGTCGTTGCCGATCGCACCAGCCCCATCGTCTACGGCTACGACGACAAGGTCCCCGTCTATTTCAACCAGGCGCCGGTGCTGCAGGTCAGTCTCACCGGTGGGCTGGGCGGCCCGGGCGGCGGAGCGGGCGATGCGCCCGCGACGCGTCCCAGTGGGCGCGGCACCGTCTCCGACCCCGACATCCCCCAAGCCCGGCCCTACGTCGCCCCGCCGCCGCGTCCGCAGGTGGCGCCCGGCGAGGAGCCTCCGCCTTCCGACGAGATGCGCGAGGCCCTGCGCGCCTTCCTGCCGCCCGCCGCCGAGCGCCCTCGCGTCGTCCTGCGTTTCGCGCCCGAGAGCGAACTGTTGGTTTCGGGCATGCTCGCCGGGGGCAGGGAACTGGCCGGCCGTCCCGCGATCGTGCTCGCGCCCAAAGGCAAAGGCAACGTCCTCTTCTTCGCCATCAATCCGGTCTGGCGCCACCAGACCCAGGGCAGCTTCGCATTCCTCTTTAATGCCATGCTGCATTACGATAGCCTCAACGTTCCGGCCTCCGCCGGCGTCAAGACTGATTGACGCATGCGCTGTAGGGATCTCATCGTGATGGCTGGATTGGCCTGCGCGCCGGCGCTCGCCGCGGACGCGATTGTCCTGCGTACGGGCTTCCGGATTCTCGCCGAGAGCCACCATCGCGTCGGCGACAGGATGGTCATTCACACCGGCGGAGGCGGATCCATGGAAATCGCCGCCAGCCTGGTGGACCGCATTGAGCCCGCCGAGCACCAGCCCACCCCGCCTCCGCCGGTGGTTGCCCCGCCCGCCGCGCCCGAACCCGCGAAGCCGCTTTCTCCCACCGCCATCGTGACGGACGCGGCCCTCCGCAACGGCCTGCCCCCGGAGATCGTGCACGCCGTGGCGAAGGTCGAGTCGGCCTACCGGACGGATGCC
>DALYJJ010000297.1:0-2026 GCA_031969915.1 Bryobacteraceae bacterium
CATCAAGGGGCGTCTGGCGTGGCAACGTAGCACCCCGGAAGGCGTCTACTACGGCGTGGAGTTCGTCGAAACCAACGCAACCCAACAAACCAGACTCGCCGCCTGCTTCGCGTTCTATAACACTGAACCCTGGTATCCAACGCGATAACCCGAACGGGATACCGCGTCGATGAATCGGGATAGGGGCGGCCAGAATACCTGACCGTCCCCTCCCACACCACCCGGCATGCGGGTCCGCACCGGGCGGTTCGAGCAGTTGAGGTCAGGAGAGCCGAAGCACACCGAGCCGGTCGAAGTAGGCAATAGGCATCGCTCGGTTCAACGCCAAGCGGCTGTTTCGCCACCAGCACCGACTGTTTGCGGCCACCTTGCGGGCATCCGCCTCTGAAGCGCCCATCGCTTTCAACTCCCGATACATCGTCGTGCCCCGACGCCAGTGCTTGAGCTGCACCGCACGCAGCCGGTGACGAATCCACTCGTCGAGTTCGCGGAACACGTTGGGCGTCTGCGCAAGCTGGAAATACGCCTTCCAGCCCGGCATGTAGATCCGCAGTCGTTCGGCAATCTCGGGCAGGCTGCGCCCACCCGAGCGACGGGTGATTTCCCGGATGCGTTGCTTGAAGGCGTCCAACGCCTTGGTGGCCACCTTGCACTTGACCTGACCGCCCCGGCCGTACCAGAAGGCATAGCCCAGAAACTTGCGGTTCGAGGCCGGTGCGACGGCCGTCTTGGCGTCATTGACCTTCAGATGGAGTCGGTCGTAGAGCTTGCGCAGCCCCTCCAGCACCCGTTCGCCCGCGCGGCGACTGCGCACGTACACGTTGCAGTCGTCGGCGTAACGCACGAAGCGGTGACCACGTCGCTCAAGCTCCCGATCCACCTCGTCGAGCAGCACATTGGCCAAGAGTGGCGACAGCGGCCCGCCTTGCGGCGTGCCCTCGTACCGCTCCATGACCATCCCGCCATCCATGATGCCGCCCACGAGGTAGCGACGGATCAGCCGTAGCACGGCCTTCTCATCGATGTGCCTCGCCAACCGCTCCATCAGGATGTCGTGATTGACCCGGTCGAAGAATTTCTCCAGATCCACATCGACCACCACCCGATAGCCGTCCTGCACGTAGCGCTGCGCATCGAGCACCGCGTCGTGCGCACGGCGTCCCGGACGGAAGCCATAGCTGTGTTCGGAGAATGTCGGATCAATCCTGGGCTGCAGGACTTGCAGCAGGGCTTGCTGGATCAGCCGATCCGTTACCGTCGGAATCCCCAACTCGCGCACCCCGCCACCGGGTTTCGGGATCTCGACGCGCCGCACCGGCGCGGGCCGGTAGCTGCCATCTAGTAACGCTTCCCGAATCCGGGGCCAGTGCGTCTTCAGGTGTGCCGCCGTTTCGGCGATCGTCCGTCCATCCACCCCAGCACTGCCGCGATTGGCTTTGACCCGTTTCCAGGCCATCACCAGGTTCGCTCTCGCGAGTGCCTGCGCAAGCAGGTCGTCTCGCCCCGGGCTTCCAGTTTCGCGCCGCGCCGTCCGTGTTTCATCACGCCGCGCTTCAGGCTTGGCTTCACCGTGCCCTCCCGCGTTACGCCCCGCCTGCGCGGGCTTCTGATGCACTACACGTCCGAGCGACACGGCCTTCGGCCCTCCTACTCGTTCGGCCCTTCGCCCCAAACCGGCAGCTACTACGCCCCGAAGGAAGTCCCCTTGGGGGACGGCCTCTGCTGACTTCTCGCTCCGGATTGTCACCGTCCCACAGGGACTTCCGCTGGTCGTCGCCCTTTCAGGCACAAGGCGAGATCTCCCCAGGTAAGAACGCACTCCTTCGCTGCACAACCGCCGGGTTTACGCCACCTCGCCTTGATCACGAGAGCTTCGCGGTATGTTGCCCGCTCGCCCTGCTCGGCAGCGCCTTCTACCCAGTTCTTGTCCATCGGCTCGCAGCTTCGCTCCACGCTTCCTCCCCACACTCGGTCGCCCTCATGCAGTTGCGCTTCACTTCGTTCGCTGTGATCAACTTACGGCGGG
>DALYJJ010000298.1:0-1954 GCA_031969915.1 Bryobacteraceae bacterium
GCGTCCATCCCGCTCTCCAGGCACTGCTCGCGGTCGGACTCGAACGCGCTCGCGGTGATCGCCACAATCGGTACGCGCGAGCCCGATGCGCGGATGGCGCGCGATGCCTCAAACCCGTCCATCTCGGGCATCTGGCAATCCATGAACACCGCGCGGAACTCCTCCGACCGCGCCTTCTCAACCGCGATCCGCCCGTTCTCGGCGGCTTCCACGGCGCATCCCAGCCGCGCCAGCAGCACCGTCAACAAGTGCCGGTTCACGGGATTGTCCTCCGCGAGCAGGACTTTCGGCTGGTCCTCGTAGAGAGAATCGAGCGGCACCACCTCGGCGGGCCGCTGCTCAGGCGACGTCGCCGGCGCCGGCGCCTGCGCAACTGTGGGCAAAGGCAAGGTCACGGTAAACGTGCTCCCCTGGCCCTCCTTCGACGCGACGTGGACGTCTCCTCCCATGGCGCGCGCCAAGTGTCGCGAAATGGCCAAGCCCAATCCCGTGCCCGCCGCGCGGCGGCTCGCCGATGTGTCCACCTGCGAGAACTTCTGAAAGAGTAGCCCGAGTTTGTCGTCCGGAATGCCGATCCCCGTATCGATGACCCGCACCACCCACAGGCCGTCCACCCAGGTGGAGAGCAGTTCAATGGAGCCCCGCTCGGTGAACTTGAGCGCGTTGTTGAGCAGGTTCGAGATTACCTGCCGCACGCGCTTGGCGTCGCCCGCGAGCGTCTCGGGCAGGTGCGATTCGAAGACCACGCGGTAGTCCAGCCCCTTTTCGCGCGCCCGCGGCTCGAAGAGGCTCGCGAGTTCCTCGAGCAGCGACCGCGGCGAAAACGGGCCGTCGCCCAAAGTGACTTTGCCCGCCTCCGCCTTCGAAAGATCGAGCAGGTCGTCGAGCAATTCGTGGAGATGCCTTGCCGAGTGAAGCACAATACGCGCCTGCTGCTTCTCCGGGTCGGCGAGTTTGCCTTCCAGCAGCAGTTCGGTCATCCCCAGAATGCCCGCCAGGGGCGTGCGCAACTCATGGCTCACGTTGGCCAGGAAGCGGCTCTTCGCCTCGTTGGCCCGCTCGGCGGCCCGGCGCGCCGAGCGCATCTGGGCGTACATCGCGGTGAGCAGCAGCAGCAGCCCTCCGAGAAGCAGGGCTCCCACCAAGCCGGCTTGCGCCCGGCGCTCAGCGGCTTCGATCTCAAGCATTTGCCGGGCCTCGGCGCCCGAAAGAAAGAACCAGTTGTTGATGTGCCGGGCCAGGACGCCTTCGCCGGCCATCCGAGCGATCTCCGCCCGCAAATCGTCCGCAACGCCCGCGAACTCCCGCTGCGACGCCGTGGCCAACGGAAAGCCGATATCGGAGATCAGCCGCGTTCGAAGGTTCTTGCCCGAGCAGGGGCCGGGCCGGCTCAACAGCAGCGCCTCGAGAATCCGCGCCTCTACCAGGAAGACATCCGCCTCGCCGCGGCAAAGCGCCGCGAAGGCTTCCGCCCGGGTGGGCAGCGGAACTCGCGCCGCCCCAGGCAAACGGGAACGCATCAGGGAAGCGGTCGCGGAAATGCCGAGGCTCGAGACGCGAGAGCGCTGCCAGGCGTCGGAATCGAGCCAGTTCGTCTCCGCCAGCGCGACCACCGCCATTTCATTGCGAAGCCAGGGCTCGGTGAGATGCGGGTACGAAACCTCCGGCCGGGCCGTCACTAGCGGCCACACATCCACTGAGTGCCGGGTCAGCGCCTCCAGCGGCCCTTCGGGGTGAAACGACCACTCCAGCACAATGCCCCGCCTCCGCGCGGCATCGTTCAGGACATCGACGCTCAGGCCCCGAGGACCTCCGCCCGGCGCCCATTCCTGATAAGGCGCGGAGCTATCGACACCGATGCGGACCTTGCGCCCTGGTTTGATCGGGGAACGCCATTGCCCACAACCAACACCCACCGTGAGGGCCAGAATGATCCCGACCGCCGTCCCCCCAC
>DALYJJ010000299.1:0-1907 GCA_031969915.1 Bryobacteraceae bacterium
GCCGAACGCCTGGGCCACCCGCTTCTCCCGATCCAACTGTGCGTGCTGGTCCGCCAACCGGATGCGTTCCATGGCCACCCGCCGTATGTGGTCGAACCCTCTCTCCCGCGCGGCCTCCCATCGCACCAGTGCCTCGGCCGCCGGCTCGCAGACCAGGTCCGCCAGGATGCGCGACCGCCGCTCCAGTAACTCGCCCACGGCTGTCAGGTCGGAAATGTCCGCCGCGGCGATCGCCGCATCCAGCGTTTCGAGATCGGTGAGGGTGAACAACTATCCGTCCTTGCGCCCGTACATGGTCAGCTTCAACGCGTCCACGCTCGCCTCGACGATCCGCTGCTGGCTTTCCAACTGCCCCAACAATGCGTCCGCGGCGTATAGTTTGGCCGCCATCCCGTCCTGCATCCGGTTGATCTTGTCCACCAGCTCCGTGATGCTCGCCGTCAGCCGGCGATCGGTCGCGTCGTACTGATCCTGCTGCTTCTTCACGAGCCCCAGCAGCGGGTCGCTCACCGAACTGATGTTCGCGTGCAGCCCGCCAAAGCCGGCGCTCGTCGAGCCGAAGAACTCGTAGGCCTCCGAGATCTGGTTCTCGGTGAGCCTGCCAAAGGCCGTTTCGTTGATGTAGGCCTTGCCGTCGGTGCCGAACTCGACCCCCAGCTCCGCCAGCGAGCGAATCGCCCCGGATTCCGGGCGGTACCCCGCCACATTCCGCAGTTGCGTCTGAATCTCCCGCACCAGGAAGTCACCCGACAGCAGCCCGGCGTTCTCCCCCACCTGCTGGTTCACTTCCTCCACCACGGCGTTGTAGTCGCGGATGAACCCGTCCAGATCGGAGCGCAGGCTGGAACGATTGGTCTTCAAGGTAACGGTCACCGACGTCGCGGTGCCCAACAGATCGAACGTCAGCCCGGGCACGACATCGTTGATGTAATTGCTGCCCTTGCTGATCGGAACGCCGTTCAGCTTGAAAACCGCATTCGCGCCCGGGTTCAGCGCGGTCATCAAGTCCGTTTCTTCCGGCTGCTGCGTCTCCTGCGTCACGTTGTCCAGCAGCCGGATCTGTTTCTCGCCCGTTCCGTTCGAGGTGATCGACAGGTAACTCTTTCCCGGCTCCGCGGTCAGGATGCTTGCCGTCACTCCTAGCCCGGAAGCGTTAATCGCATCGCGTATCCCAAGCAGGTTGTTCTTGCCGCCCGTCAGGTCCAGCGTCTTGTTCTCCGAGCCCACCACCAGCCGCAGTTTGTCCGGCGTAGCGATGGCCACGGGCGTCGCCGCCGGATCGGCGTAGAAGGTCAGCGACGTCTCCGCCGCCGCCTTCGCCAGGCTCGTGATGTCGCTGATCGTGTAGGACGCCACGCTGGTCAGCGACACGTTGGTGGCCGTGACCTTACTCGAATCCGATGACGAGGCCGTCAGGCCCCCGATCGCGCCCTTCTGTCCCAAGGATTCCAGCCGCGAGGCCAGCGTCTCCATCACCCCGCCCAGGCTGGCCGCCAGCATCTTCTTCTGAAGCACGTCGGTCTGCTCATTCTGCATCGACTTCAGCGGGATCGACGCGATCGAAACCGCGCGCTCCATAATCGCCTGGAAGTCCTGCGAGTAGCTGCTTATTCCTGTGAAAACTAAAGGGGTAAGGCTCACGAGAGTCCGATGCTCCTCATGAGGCTCATCGGCAGATCCGGCCGCGCGCGATACTCTTTTTTCGTGCCCCCTGTACCAGTCTTCTCAACCCTGCGCGACTGATCGTTACCTATCCCCGAACGAGTGGGCGCTGGCGCTCGTTGACAACCGGCCCCACTACGCGCTTCGTGGCAGGGCGCGCACTTTGGGTCGCATGCGGCGCGCCTTCGCGGCGTGCCACAGGTCCCACTTCGCCTGCAATCGTAGCCAGATTTCCGCGTCCCATC
>DALYJJ010000300.1:0-1851 GCA_031969915.1 Bryobacteraceae bacterium
AGGCGAAGAGCTCGATCGAGTACCCGCTGAGCGTCGCGCCCGTTGCGGCCAACATCAGGTTCCATCCGAAGTGCATGCCGATTGCAAACCAGAGTTCCTTCGTGCGATACACGGCGGCGGCGAGCGCGAGCCCGGCGAGCACGGTGTTCGTCACAGAGAACCAGGACGCCGCCGTGTTGCCAAGGTGCCCGAGGCCGAAGAGCATCGATGTCAACGCCGCGGCGGGCCAGAAGCCGATCAGCCGCCCCAGGATCATCAGGAAATAACCGCGCATCATGAGCTCTTCGCCCGCCGCCGCTCCCGCCATGACAGGCACCATATGCGGAGGCTCGGGTTGCGCGGGCACGAATTCCGCCGCGGGTGTGGCCGCGGGCAGCAGCGTCACCAATCCCGCCATGGCCAGCCCGCCCACCAACCCCCACCATGCGTTCCTCAGGCTCCAACGCAGTCCGAAATCCCACACCGGCAAGCCCTCGAACACCCTCATGCAGAACCACGTCGCGCCGAATGCCGCCACCGCGAGGAACGCGCTCGCCTCGATCGCGCCCAATCCCAGCCACCGGAGAGCGACGTCCATTCCAATGGAAAGCAGCATCGCCGCGAAGATGAAGGTCGCGAGCTTCCCGATGGTGAACAGGACGCGGAACAGGCGCTCCCGGAATGGCTGCGGCATAGAATCAGAATATGCTGATCGCGTTTCTTCTCGCGACGCTGGCGGCCCCGGCGGATTGGGTTCCCATGCGCTGGAACGGCGAAACCGCCGCGAGCCTCGCGCTTCTGGAGCCGGGGCCGGTCAACTGCCTGTTGCTCGAGCGGGACCGCTGGAAGCCCGAGTTGCTCGACGCGGCCGGCAAGCGCGGACTGGTCACCTTGGGCGTGGTGCGCCCGGGCGCGGACGCCTCGATTCCCTCCGCGCTCCACGGCATCGTCCTGGAGGGCGATTTTCCACCCGCCGAGGCGGCCCGCTATCGCGATCTCGGCAAGCCGGTGGTCGAACTCAGCGGGCGTCACCGCCTGCGGTTCGATGGGTCGCAGTTGGTCTCCGCAACCTGGCAGGGCGTGTGGCCCGGCATTCAATTAGAGGAGGAGGGTTCGACGAAGTCGGCCCCCAGTGGCGCGCCGTGGATCAACACCAACACGGGATTTCTCCGTTTCGCCAGGGCTGCCTCACCCCGGACCGCGCTCTGGATCGGCGTGCGCCCACCAGAAAAAAACACGTTCCGCGTGGAGCGCTATCTGCAAGCGATCGGCGACGCCGCCATGTCCGGTGCGCGCTGGATTGTGGCTTTGGATCCCGATTTCGAGAAGCGTCTATTCGCCGGCGAGCCGCGCGCCTTGAAAGACTGGAATCGCATCGCTCAGCATCTCCGCTTCTATGAAGAACACCGCGAGTGGCGCGGCCTCGATCCCTACGGGCTCCTGGCTGTGGTGGAGGACACGCCCGGCGCTCTGCTGTCCGGCGGCATCCTCGACATGATCGCGGTAAAGCACACGCCGGTCCGCCCCATGCCGTCGCGGCGGCTGGAGGGTGGGGTGCCGAGCGGCGCTCAGATGGCGGTGAATGTCAACCCCGACACGCTCACAGCGCCGCAGCAGGAGGCCCTGCGACGATTCGCACGCAGCGGCGGCACCCTGCTTACCGGGCCGCCCGGATGGAAATTCCCGGCCATCCCCGACGGCCAGATCACGCTCGGCGACGAGGCCGTGAAGACTCTCGACACGATTTGGAAAGAGCTGAATTCCATGACCGGCCGGCGCAACCTCGGCGTGCGCTTGTTCAACGTGGCCAGCATGCTCTCCAACCTCACCGCTTCGCCCGACGGCAAGACGCTCTACTTGCACCTTGTGAAT
>DALYJJ010000301.1:0-721 GCA_031969915.1 Bryobacteraceae bacterium
CGGGTTCGGCTCATCGGCGACGACCTGTTCACCACCAACGAAGCCCGCATCCGGCAGGGCCTGGCGCAGGGCGCGGCGAACGCAGTGCTGGTCAAGATGAACCAGATCGGAACGGTCACCGAAACGCTCGCCGTCGTGGACCTGTGCGCGGCAAGCCGCCTGGAGGCCGTGATCTCGGCCCGGAGCGGCGAAACGGAATCGGCCTTCCTCGCCGACCTCGCCACGGCGGCGGGGGCGGGGCACATCAAGGTGGGGTCGATTCGCGGCTCGGAGCGTTTGGCCAAGTACAACCGGCTGCTCGCGCTCGAACGGACGGGCCTGCCTTACGCGGGGGCGCGATGATCGACTGGGCGCGGCGGCTCGCTGCCCTTGCGCAGTCGGGGCTGGCGTACTCGCTCAGTCCCTACGACACGGACCGCTACGAGCAGATCCGCGACATCGCCGCCGAGATGCTGGCCGCGATGTCTGGACGGGACAAAGGGGAGATGGTGCGCTTACTGTCGCACGACGCGGGATACGCAACACCGAAGGTGGACGTGCGCGGAGCCGTTGTCCGGGACGGCCGCCTGTTGCTGGTGCGGGAACGGGAGGACGGCCTCTGGACACTGCCCGGCGGCTGGGCGGACGTGGGCCAGACGCCGAGAGAATGCGTGGAGCGCGAAGTCCTGGAGGAGTCCGGCTACGTGGTGAAAGCGGGCAAGCTCGCCGCGGTCCTCGACCG
>DALYJJ010000301.1:756-1841 GCA_031969915.1 Bryobacteraceae bacterium
CAACGGCCACCCGCCGTTCCCGTTCCACGCGTACAAGATGTTCTTCGTGTGCCACCTGGTGGGCGGCGAGGCGAAGACCAGCTACGAAACGCCCGAAGTGGGCTTCTTCGATCCGGCGGAACTCCCACCGCTGTCGCTGACGCGCGTCATGCCGCGGCAGATCGAACTCGTGCTGCGGCATTGGAAGGACCCGTCGCTGCCGACCGCGTTCGACTGACGAAACGGAGCTATTTCAGTTCGAGGACTTCCTTCTCTTTGGCCTTCGCGGCGGCGTCGAGTTTGACGATGTGCGCATCGGTCATCTTCTGGATCTCGTCGTGCGCGCGGCGGTCGTCGTCTTCGCTGATCGCCTTGTCCTTGAGCATCTTCTTCACCGCTTCATTCGCGTCGCGGCGGATGTTGCGCATCGCCACCCGGTGATCCTCGGCGATGTGATGCAGCTTCTTCACCAGTTCCTTGCGGCGCTCCTCGGTGGGAGCGGGCACGGGGACGCGGATCACTTTGCCGTCGTTGCTCGGATTGAGCCCGAGGTCGGAGGTCCGGATCGACTTCTCGATGGCTCCGATCATGGATGTGTCGAACGGCTGGATCGTGATCAGCGTGGGCTCCGGCACGTGCAACTGCCCGACGTGATTCAGCGGGGAGGGCGTGCCGTAGTAGTCGACGCGGATGTCGTCGAGCAGGCTCACCGACGCGCGTCCGGTGCGGATGTGAGACATCTCATGCTGCATGTCGGCGAGGACTTTCTCCATGCGCGTCTTCGCGCCGGTTTCGACGTCCTTCACCGATTGCTGCGTGCCAGTTTGCGGTCCAGGTTTCATAAGTCAGCTCACTTGTTTTGGCGCCGCGGCGTGGATTACCGTACCCACCGCTTCGCCCATTGCCATACGCATTATATTGCCGCGACGCGTGAGATTGAAGACCAGAATGGGCAGACCGTTGTCGCGGCACATGGCCACGGCCGAGGCGTCCATCACCCCGAGAGCCCGCGCCAGAACGTCCTGGTAGGAGATCTCGCTGTACATGGTGGCGTCGCCGTGCTTCATCGGGTCCTTGTCGAAGACCCCATCGACGCGCGTTGCCTT
>DALYJJ010000302.1:0-1806 GCA_031969915.1 Bryobacteraceae bacterium
ACCTGTACCGGCCGGCCGCCAGCCGGTACAGGTCGGTGCGGGCCTCGGCGCCGAGCTTGCGGGCGAACGGTGCGGCCCACGCCAGGTGCGCCGCCCGAAAGTCCGCCGCGGCCTCGACGGACGTGTCCAGCAGATGCGCGTAGAAGATCAGCAGGAGGCCGATGTGGTCGGCGGGTTCGCTGCCTGCCGCCGGTTCGAAGCCATGGCGGCGATACCAGTCGAGCGCACTCTGATGCGGGCCGCCGAGCAGGCGCGGGCCTTCTCCGCCCTCGGTCCACACCGATTGCCACGGCGGGCACGCCGCGCCCTGCGGGCTGACGAACAGGCGGACGTAATCGCGCTGTTCATCGAGGTTGCCCGCCGGCGGGCGGAGCAGAGTGCGGCCGAGTTCGGCAAGGAGTTGGACCCGGTCTTCCGCGGCCGCCATCATCGCAGCTTCTCGACGGCGCACACCGCGTCCATGATGCAGGACGCGCCGCCGAAGTTGCCCGCAGCCACGAAATCGTCGATGGAAGCGTCGGGCACGATGTCGCCGTCGCGCACACCCTGTCCGCCCGCCGCGCCGAGGTACCGCGAACGATGGCCGAACCCGTGCGCCACCAGCACCGCGTCGGGCCGCACGGTTTCGCTCAAATGCGCCGGCAGTTCGATCTGCCCCACGCGCGAGCGAATGCGCACCATCTGTCCTTCCAGGATTCCCTGTTGTTTGGCGAGCGCCGGATTCATGACCGCCGCGTTGGTGGGCATGATCTCGTTCAGCAGCCGGTTGTTCTGTGTCGTGTTCCGCTTGTGAATGCCTGGAATGAAGGTCAGGTAGTAGAGCGGGAACTCGGCGTTCGGCATCTCACGCTTGGGCCGCCACTTGGGCAGTGCGTCGGCTCCGCGCGCGGCGAATTGCGGCACGTAGAGCTGGCACTTGTTGTTCGGGTCGCCGGTGGCAAAGGAGGTGCGCGGCGTAAAGGCCGCGGGCCGCTCGACAATCCCTTTCTGCCGGAACTCCGCGAAGTCGGCGCCCAACCCGGCGCGCTTCACTTTCTCGTCCAGCAGTACGTTGGGATTGATCCAGGAGCCGTCCGCCGTCTTGAAGTAATCGGGACAAAGCCGCTTGCCCAATTCGATGGCCACGAACCCGGCGCTGCGGGTCTCAAACACGGGCGCCGATACCGCCGCGCGCGCCACCGCCTGCGGGAACTTGGCGTTGTAGTCGCGCACCACCACGTCGCTCGTCTCCAGGTACATCGCGGAGGGAAGCACGATGTCGGCCATCGACACGGTGTCCGTAGGGATGAAGTCCATCACCACGGTGAAGTCCACCTGCTTCATCGCCTCTTCCATCTTCTTCGGGTTCGGGAAGGCGAGGATGGTGTACGCGTTCCAGAAGGCGAACTTGATCATGCCGGGGAACTTGTTGAGCATGCCGTCGGCCAGCGTGGAGAACAGGCCCGTGTCGGTCTCCTGCACCAGCGGCAACTTGTCGCGCCCGTCCACACGCCGCCCCCGCTTGGCAGGGTACGCAGGCGGCGGATAGACCCCGTCCACGCCCGGCACGGCGATGGTGCGCGGGAAGTAGCGTCCGCCCGTGCGGTCCACGGTGCCGGCCAGAAGATTCAGGATCGAGATCGCGTGCACCAGTTGTGTCGCGTTCATGTAGTTCGCGCAGAGCGTCTTCTTGTGCGCCGGCACGATGCCGCCGCCCGAAGCCATCAACTCACGCGCAATTCGCTCGATGACGTCTGCCGGAACACCGCTCACCCCTTCCGCCCATTGCGGCGTGTATTCGGTAAAATGGGCCCGAATCTGCGATTC
>DALYJJ010000303.1:0-1802 GCA_031969915.1 Bryobacteraceae bacterium
GGTTCCGGTCACTGTCGCCGCGGGTGGCGTCGCCGCCTGCAGCGGCGGGATCACCAACACGTTGAACCGCCCGTTCGCCGCGGCATTCCCCGCCGCGAAACAGGCGACGTTCACCGTCACGTCGGCTCCGACGGTGGTAATCGCGTCCAACGAGCAGCGCACCGTGCTCCTCAGCCCATAGCCAACCACCTGCGCGTTCGCACCTCTTGCTCCCGCCGCCGGCGACGGGTTGATGCCCTGGAACACAACGCTGTATCGCCCCGTGGCCGTGCGCGTCACCTGAATGGCGCCGCCTCCCGAGTTGTACCGAGAGCTGGAGGGCGGCGTGGACGCGGCCGACTCCGCGTCGCCCACCCACGCAAACCCCAGACCCGGCTGTCCCGCCGCCCGCACGTAGATAGTGTGAAAGGCCGAATCTACCGGTTGGTTGGCGGGGTTGACACAGCGAACTTCCACGTTTGTGGTCCAGGCCGCCGGATAACAGTACGTGTTGTCTGCACCATAGGCCGCCACCTGGACGTGGTCCGGAGTAGACATGGCAGGGAAAACAACCCGGTAAACGCCGACGTCGAGCCTCTGGACCGTGATCTGGCCGTTCGGCGTCCAACTCGCCGCTGAGTTGACGGCGTCGTTTTCAACCCCGGCGTAACTGATCCGCTGCGGATTATTGGGACGCACCAGCAAGTGGCTATACCGGGTATCGGCCGGTTCGCCTGTCACCGTGAAGCAACGGATAATGGAGCCGTGGCTATCGGGCAGGCGGATCCCCGCGCCGATCTTGCAAAACTCAGCCGCGGATCCCATCGCCGATACGAGTGGGGTCCAGTTGGAGTCCGGGCCGCCGTAACCAATGGCATAGATCCCCACCACCCCATTGCGGGATGCAAAAATGGTGCCTCCGCCCGTGAGATGGAGCGAGTTCGCAGGGTCGATGTTGCCGTCATCGTTGAGAGTCCTGGCGTAACTGATCGTCTGCGCGTGGGAGGGTGTCAACGGCGCCAGACTCAGCAACAACAAGCTCAGGGCCGGGGAGGCTGCGCGCACGGCGAGCGGCCTGATTCGCAAGAACTGTCTCGATGGCAAGGGAGGGTCTTCCTTCTCAAGTGGAACTGGGCTCAGAAATTGGATGCGGCCGGCGCCGCGCACCGGGACCGTGGTCTCCGCCGCGCGGCGCGCCATGGGCCCCTGGAAATGTGATTTGGGGATCTGCACGGCACACCGAACCGCCCTGCGCCGCCGCATCTCGCCCAGACTTTGGATGAGTGGTTCAACGAAGTATACACGAATCCGATCGCAACAGGGCGGGGGTGATCATCGCGGTGAGGACGCCGATCGCTGCAGGCAGCGACTGAACCATTCCCATGAGCCACTGGGCGAAGTTCATCGGTTCTGCGACAACGTGACCACCGTTGCTCCCCAGGATCCGGCTTCGAGCGGAGCATCGCCGAAGCTCTCGACGAACGGCGTGCGGGCCAGAACCGCGCGGACCGTCTCCCGCTGCACACCGATCCCCTTACCGTGCACGATCCGCAAAGCGGTGAAGCCGAGGCGCCGGGCCTCGTCAAGGTAGGCCTCAACGGCCGCCTTCACGTCGCGTGGCGGGATGCTGTGCAGATCGAAAACGTCGGTGATCGGGATCTCGACCGGGTACCAGGGGACGGGGCCCGGTTCCAAACCGGCACTGCGCCCTACATCGCGTTGAAAGGCACACCGTGAGGCGTGCAGGTGGGGCCGCACTCTCGAGGGGGGCGCCAGCAGGCCGCGGCCCGCCGGCGCCTTCTCTTGGGTCAACCAGCGGTCAC
>DALYJJ010000304.1:0-1795 GCA_031969915.1 Bryobacteraceae bacterium
AGGCCGGGGTCCTGTAGCGATTGTCCTGAAATGGAACGCTGGTGTCGTAGAGAGGCGACTGGAATGTCGTGTTGAGGAACGGAAAGACCGGGTTCCCGGTTACCGCCCATGCCGTACCGTATGGAATGGCGGCGAGGACGAAGAAGATGGCGAAAGAGGCGGCAACGGTGCGGACCCAGGGAAAGCCGGGCTCACGGAGCGTTTCGACGGCCAGGAGCACGAGGATGGCGGCGGCGAAGGGGAGCGCGCCCAGTTTCGAAGCGACCGCGGCGCCGAGCAGGAGCGCGGCGATGAGGAAGCGGCGGTCGAAGACGGCGGAAAGTGCGCCCACGACGAGGGCGCCCCAGAAGTTCTCGACGAACATCGAGCCCGTGGCCATGGTCACCAGCGGGCTGGACACGAAGACGGCGGTGAGCAGGAGCGCCCGCGTGAGCGTGGCCCAGCGCGCGAGCAGACGCAGGATGGAAAACGCCATCCAGGCGAGAAGGCCGAAGTTCAGAATCCGGGCGGCGGCCTCTCCGCCCATCAGGTACGCGGCGGTGTACGCCCAGTCGCCGCCCATAGGCATGACGGCCCACGTGAAGCGCGCCACATCGAAGCTCCAGCGATGATCGAGGGCAACGCGCGCCGGAATCACCAGGTGCATGGCGAGGCCGTCGGCGCTGATCTCCGGCTTGAGCGCCATGAGCCAGTTCGAGAGCAGCGCAAAGATCAGGAGCGCCGCGGCGGCGGCCTCCATCCGCGAGAGGTTGGGCCACGAGGGAAGCCGCATCCGCCGGCGCAGGAGAAACACGGCAGCGGGCACCACGATCCAATAAAGAAGCGGATAGTGGATGGGTAGGGCGATGGTCAACGACATCGCCGTGATCAGGACGGCGAGGCCGGGCAAGCCGAGGGCGAGGACGAGCAGAGCGGCCAGAACAGCGAGGGGGCCGGCAACGGACGCCGACCACACGATCGCGCCGGCGAGGGCGAGCGGAGTCAACCAGCGCGGGCGGAGCCACACGACGGGCGCGGCGCAAGCCGCATACGAGCCGAGCCACAGGAGAAACGGGCGCTTGCCCATTTCCGCCCAGACGGGCAGATCGAGTAAGCGGGCTTCGCGGAAGCCGTGCAGGTAGAGGACCGCAAGGGCGGCAAGGGCGGCGGCTACCCCAAGGCGGGAACCTGAGCGAGCAAACCATCCTCGAAGGAGTAGTCGGGCGCGGGGAACGGGTTGTTGCGGCTCCACCAGCGGTAGGTCTCCTTGAGTCCTTCCGGGAACGGCGTGGCCTTGAGGCCCAGAACGCGCTGGGCTTTGTTCACCACTTGAGTGATCGGCGGCAGGTCGTAATAGATGGCGAAGTAGAGCCTGGGACCCATGGGGTGGCCACCGGCGCGAAGGATGCGCTCACGAGGCACGCGAACCAGTTGGGCCTTCCTGCCAGCCGCTTCGGCGAGTGCGAGGACGAGATCCTGTTGAGTCACCGGCCGCGGGTTGGCGATGTTGAAGGCGTGGCCCACGGCGTTGGGTTCTTCCATGGCGCGAAGGCCGCCGGCGACGAGATCCTTCACGAAGCAGAACTGCATGAGGCGGCGGCCGTCGCCGGGGAGCACGATGGGGCGGGCGTCGCGAATGCGGTCCCAGAAGAAGGCCTCGCGGTAGAAGGGATTTTCGGGTCCGTAGATATAGGGAGGGCGCAGCGTGACGACGGGTACGCCGTGGCGCTGATGGAGGCGGAAGAGGGCGCGTTCGCTCATCGCCTTATTGCGGACGTAGAGATCGGGGTGGTCGTCGGGCGCCAGGCCATCGCCT
>DALYJJ010000305.1:0-1742 GCA_031969915.1 Bryobacteraceae bacterium
GGCGCGTAGACCCAGGTGTCGCGCGCGTAGCTTCTCAGCGGCCCGGTGTAGAGTTGGGCGGCGTGGGAGTGGGCGGGGTCGAGTGTGACGAGCGTGAGTTCCTGGGCGTGAGCGGCGAGCGCGGCGGCGAAGAGGACGGAGGCCAGGGGCCGCATTCAGGCCTTCACCAGGAGAGACGCCTGACGGCGAATCTTGCGAACGGCGGCGGCGACGTCGTCCATATCGGAGCGAGGGCCGAGGAGCATGCCTTGATAGAGCCAGACGGCTTGGTTGCAGAGGCGGTCGTTGGCGGGGCAGTGGTTGCGCTCGGCCCACGCCTTGAGCACCTGGTCGCCGTAGATGCGACGGTAGCCCTTGGACTGGAGGGTATTGGTGAGGAACGGCTCCTTGTTGAGGGGCGAGTAGCCGCCGGAGACGGGGATGCCTTCGGCCTCCATGGCCTTGAGGAAGCGGTCGCGCGGAAGGCCGGCGAACTCGCGGGCGTCGTAGCGGAACATGTAGAGGTGGTAGGCGTTGCGCGTGCAGCCGGGATACTTCTTTGCGGGCGCGATGCCGGGGATCTCATTGAGTAGGGAGGTGAGGTAATCGGCGTTCTTGTCGCGCTGAGCGGCCTGGGCTTCGAGGCGTTTCATCTGGGAGAGCAGGAGCGAGCCCTGGAACTCGGTGAGGCGCAGATTGAGGCCGCGGTTGACATAACTGAAGTCGTAGCCGGCGGTGTTGCGGCGGCGGGAGTTGTTGTGAAAGGCGTAGCAGGCGTCGAGGAGTTGGGTGTCGTTACTGAGGATGGCGCCGCCTTCGCCGGAGTTGAGGTTCTTGGAGGCCTGAAAGCTGAAGCAGCCGGCCTTGCCGAGGGTACCCGCCTTGCGGCCCTTCCATTCGGCGAGGTGGGACTGACAGGCGTCTTCGAGGACGGGGATATTGCGGCGGCCGGCGAGGGCGAGGATGGCGTCCATGTCGGCGACGTTGCCGCCGAGGTGGACGGGCATGATGAGGGCGGTTTGGGGGGTGAGGGCGGATTCGATTTTCGAGGCGTCGATCTGGAAGGTGGCGGGATCGGAATCGACGAAGACGGGGAGCGCGTACTGCTGGAGGATGACGTTGATGGTGGCGACGAAGGTGTAGGGCGGGACGATCACCTCATCGCCGGGACCGATGTTCATCGCGTTGAGGGTGGCGAGGAGCGCAGCGGTGCCGTTGGCGGTAGCGAGGCAGCCCTTGGCGCCCATGGCCTTGGCGTAGGCGGCCTCAAACCGGCCTACCACCTGGCCGGGACCGCGATTCCACTTCCCGCTCTTGAGGACGGCGGTGAGGCCGGTTTCCTCGGTGGCGTCGAAGACCGGCCAGCCGGGCCAGGCGGCGGTGCGGACGGGCTCACCGCCGAGCAGGGCGGGCTTGCCATCGGTGGCGGCGGAAGCCGAGCGCGCGGAGGCGGCGACGGCGGCGGTGGTAGCGGCTACGAATCCACGGCGTTGCATTGAGCGTTCCCCTTACAGAAGCAGTCTACTGGGTCTTTCGCACGATGCGCAGCAAGAACTGGCCTTCGGGGCGATCGGTGAGGGCTGCAACGAAGGCCGGCGGACGCGGAGCGGTGAGGCATTGCCGGCGAGAAACCCGCTTCGTGCTGGTCCGCGCGGGGGCGGGCGGTTGGGGAAAGATGGCAGGAGTGGGCGGGGTTGGTTGACATTTCCGGTTGTGCCGCGGCGGAATTCGTCGAGCAGGCGCTGGCGGTTGTCGAGGTGGGC
>DALYJJ010000306.1:0-1698 GCA_031969915.1 Bryobacteraceae bacterium
GAGGGCGAGGTAAGCGAGGCGATTCCAGAGGAAGAGTCCTTCGAGGGGAAGGAAGCGGGCGTTGCGTTCGGCGACGGTCCAATACTTGGTGGCGAGGACGAAGGCGCGGCCGCCGAAGGGATCGAGCATGGCGGCGAGGGCTTCGTTCTTAAGGTCAGTGGTGAGCGCGTCAGTGACGCCGAGGACGACGAGGAGGATGAGGCCGGCGAGGAAGCTGACGGTGGTGGAGCGGAAGTAGAGGGCGACGGCGAAGAGGATGGCGCCGATGAAGAGGGTATTGGGGACGGCGAAGGTGAGGAAGCCGGCGAGGTGGGCGTCCCAGCGGATGGGGCCGAAGCGGGCGTCGTCGACCCAGGGCATGAAGCCGGCGAGGACGATGCCGAGCGAGACGCCGAGGAGGGGGACCATGGCGGCGAAGGAGCCGCCGAGGAAGCGGCCGAGGAGGTAGCCGTGCTTGGAGATGGGGAGGCTGAACATCATCTGGTGGGTGTTGTGCTGGAAGTCGCGAATGGCGGCGGCGTTCATGAAGGCGGTGGTCATGAGAAGCGTGAGGACGCTGGAGATGCCGTAGAAGTTCTGGATGACGTAGGGGGCGTTGCGGAAGGTGTTGCCGATGGCCTCACCGACGGTGATCTGGTCAGAAGACGTTGCGCCGAGGATCATGGCGCCGAGGATGACGGTGAAGATCCACATCATCCAGCCGGTGAACCAGAAGCGAAGTTCGAAGGAGAAGAAGTGGCGGAACATGGGCGGCTACCTGTTCTCCTCGACGGTTGCGGCGGGTGCGGTGAGGCCGGAGATGTGCGAGAAGAAGACGTCTTCGAGGTCCGGGCGGGTGGGGGCAAAGCCGTCGCCGGGGTCGGCTTCAGAGTAGACATGAACGAGCGGGCGGCCGGCGATGAGCTTGTGTGAGATGACCCGATGGGATTGAGTAAGCGCGGCCAGTTCGGTCTTTTGGGCGGAGCGGGACCAGATCTTGCCCTCGAGCCCGGCGATGCCCTGTTCGGGGGTTCCGCAATAGAGGACGCGGCCCTTGTGGATGATGGCCATGTTGGAGCAAAGGTCGAGGACGTCTTCGACGATGTGGGTGGAGAGGATGACGACGACGTTTTCGCCGACTTCGGAGAGGAGGTTATAGAAGCGGTTGCGTTCGCCGGGGTCGAGGCCGGCGGTGGGCTCATCGACGATGAGGAGTTTGGGGGAGCCGAGGAGGGCCTGGGCGACGCCGAAGCGCTGGCGCATGCCGCCGCTGAAGCCGGTGAGAGCCTTCTTACGGACGTCCCAGAGGTTGACGCGCTGGAGCATGGCTTCGACGATCTCCTTGCGCTCGCCGGCCTTGGTGAAACCCTTGAGGAGGGCGATGTGCTGGAGCATGCCGTAGGCGCTGACGCGAGGGTAGACGCCGAAGTCCTGGGGCAGGTAGCCGAGGAGGCGGCGGGTTTCCTCTTTCTGGGTGAGGACGTCGAGGTCGCCGAAGCGGATGGAACCGGCATCGGGCTCCTGGAGCGTGGCGATGGTGCGCATGAGGGTGGACTTCCCTGCCCCGTTGGGGCCGAGGAGGCCGAACATGCCGCGCGGGATTTCGAGCGAGACGTCGTCGAGGGCGCGCACGCCGTTGGGGTAAGTCTTGGACAGACCTTTGATACTGAGTTCCATGTTGAGTTGGGCGCCAGGGGCTCATTCGATTGTAGCGGGCGG
>DALYJJ010000307.1:0-1641 GCA_031969915.1 Bryobacteraceae bacterium
CGTATCGGGGGGTTTCGAGTATAGCGCAGGTCTGCTAGCCTTGCTCCAGTGCGACTGGGTACTCTCATTCTGCTGTGTTGTCCGGTGGTGTTCGGACAGCCGTTGACGTTCGCCGACGTGCGTGCGATGGCGCCGCCGAAGGCCGATCACCGAATCCTCTACGGCCCGCATCCGCTGCAGTTCGGCGACTTGCGGCTGCCGGACGGGCCGGGTCCGCATCCGGTGGCGGTGATCCTCCATGGCGGGTGCTGGTTGGCCAGCATCAACCTGGATAACATCGCCATGCTCTCGGCGGCACTGGCTCGCGACGGCATCGCGACGTTCAGCCTGGAGTACCGGCGCGTGGGAGACGGCGGCGGATGGCCCACCACGTTCGACGACGTGCTGGCGGGCTTCGACAAGCTGGAGTCCGTTGCCGGCCGCTTCCAACTCGATCCCGGGCGGGTGGTGCTGCTGGGACATTCGGCGGGCGGGCACCTGGCGCTCTGGGTCGGCGCGAAGCGCAAGCAGAAGCTGCGCGGCGTAGTGTCGTTGGCGGGTGTGACCGATCTGCGGAAGGGCGCGGAGACGAAGCTGTGCGGCGACGCGATTCCCCGCCTGGTGCCCGGCACAGAGATCTACGCGCGCACGTCACCCGCTGAGATGCTGCCGTTGGGAATCCGGCAGATCCTGATTGAGGGCGCGAAAGACACCATCGTTCCGCCGGCGACGGGCGCGGCGTACCTGCCGCTCGCGACGAAGGCCGGCGACACGGTGGAGCGCGTGCTCCTGGAAGACGCGGGCCACTTCGAGCTGATCGTGCCCGGCACGCCCGCCTACGGGTCCGTGCTGGCCGCTGCGCGCAAGCTGCTGGCGAAATGATTCAGCCGGCGGTCTTCTCGGCGATCGATTTCGCCTGCACGAACTGAAGGAGGTAGTCGGGGCCGCCCGCCTTCGAATCCGTGCCCGACATGTTGAAGCCTCCGAACGGATGCGCTCCCACCATCGCGCCCGTGCACTTGCGGTTCAGATAGAGGTTGCCGACGTGAAAGCGCTCCGCCGCCGCGCGTAGTTTCTCCGGGTTCGACGAATAGACGGCGCCGGTGAGCCCGTACTCGGAGTTGTTGGCCAGTTCGATTGCCTGATCGAAATCTTTCGCCTTCGTGATGCCCAGAACGGGGCCGAAGATCTCTTCCTGGAAGATCCGGTGCTCCGCTTCAATGTCCGCGATCACCGTGGGAGGAATGAAATAGCCTTCGCTCTCCGGCGGCGCACCCCCGGCGATGAGGCGCCCCTCGCGCTTGCCCAGTTCGATGTAGTCGAGGATCGTCTTCCGCGCGCGGTGGCTGATCACCGGTCCCATGTAGTTCGAGGGATCGTCAGCCGGACCCATGCGCAGCGTGGCCACCTTGGCCCGGACCTTCTCCACGAACTCCTCATAGTGCTTCTGGTGGACGATGGCGCGCGAACAGGCGGAGCACTTCTGTCCCTGAAACCCGAAAGCGGAAGCGACCACGCCCTGCACGGCGCTGTCGACATCGGCCTCATCGTCGACGATGATCGCGTCCTTGCCGCCCATCTCGGCGATCACCCGCTTGATCCAGATCTGGCCTTTGCGCGGTTTGGCGGCCAGTTCGTTAATGCGCAGGCCGACATCGCGCG
>DALYJJ010000308.1:0-891 GCA_031969915.1 Bryobacteraceae bacterium
GTGACCGCTGGTTGACCCAAGAGAAGGCGCCGGCGGGCCGCGGCCTGCTGGCGCCGTTTGGAACAGGGACCCGTCCCCTGTTACCCTCCAACTATGGACGAGGCCTTCGCGGGCTTCCACGGGCCCGTCGAGATCCCGATCACCGACGTTTTCGATCTGCACAGCATTCCGCCACGCGACGTGAAGGCCGCCGTTGAGGCCTACCTGGACGAGGCCCGGCGCCTCGGCCTCACCGCGTTGCGGATCGTGCATGGCAAGGGGATCGGTGTGCAGCGCGAGGCGGTCCGCGCGGTTCTGGCCCGCACGCCGTTCGTCGAGAGCTTCGGCGATGCTCCGCTCGAAGCCGGATCCTGGGGAGCGACGGTGGTCACCTTGGCGGCGAACCGATGAACTTCGCCCAATGGCTGATGGGCATGGTGCAGTCGCTGCCCGCCGCGATCGGCGTCCTCACCGCGATGATCACCCCCGCGTTGTTGATCTCCGCCTCGGGAACCTTCATCCTCTCCACCTCCACGCGCCTCGGCCGCGTCGTCGACCGCACCCGCAAGCTCGCCGAGACCATCGAAGAGGTGGTTCGCGGCGAGACCGTGGTGGTGCTCAAACAGGACCGCCTGACCTGGCTCTTCAGCCAGATTGAGCGGCAGATGCAGCGGGCGCGTCTGCTTCAGTTCGCGCTCACGGTGTTCTATGTGTCGGCGGTGATCTTCGTCGCCAGCAGCGTGGCCATCGGGCTCGCCGCCCTGTTTGAACGCTGGACCTGGGTGCCCGTGGTCTTCGGGCTCTCCGGCGCGGCCTGTCTGCTGGTGGGCTGCATGATCCTGATCTTCGAAGCCCGCATCGCCATCCGTTCGCTCGACGCGGAAACCGAGTTCCTCGCGAAGCTGGTCCGCG
>DALYJJ010000308.1:901-1528 GCA_031969915.1 Bryobacteraceae bacterium
GCCGGGAGGTGCCTCGAGATGGCGCGTACGCCGGGTTGGTGCTCGCACGTGCCGTCTCACCGCCGCTCTATCCTCGTCCGCGTGCAGCAGGAGAGCGCCGTGGTCTCAGCCGAACCGGGCCGAACGCCCCCGCGTTAGCTCCGGCTGGGGCGGCAGGTTGTAGATGCACACGTGGTCGAAGGCCCACAGATTCACGCCGCTCATTCCCAGCCCGATGGCCCGCTGCACTTCCTTCTCCCACGCATAACCGGCGCGGAATACCGGCACCAGGTGGCGCACCGAATCGCGGGGCCAGCCGAGCAGCAACGGAAAGTCGATCGCCGTGAACGCCAGGTCCAGGTTGCGCGACCAGGCGCCGAAGTCGAGCGCCTCCATCTTCAGCCGGTCCAGCCCGCTCGTCCCCTTCTGTTCCCACTCCTGCGGGAAGTTCACGTACCGGTTCAGCCGCCCGCCCAACTGATGCACCCCCGCCGGCGAGGGATGGTTCACGTCGTACGGGAACAGTACTTCGATCTGCACCGCCGGATACAACGCCCGCAGGTCCGCGGCGATCGCCGCCACGTGGTTCCGCAGGCGCGCGCGCAGGAACGCCGCGTCGGCGAAGGCGTTCACCGCCGGGTCGTCGTC
>DALYJJ010000309.1:0-1528 GCA_031969915.1 Bryobacteraceae bacterium
TTTGGCGCGATGGGTGACACAGCACCGAAAGCCGTCGGAACCGAGGCAACTGACGAACCTGGTCGGGCAAGCGCTTCACCCGCACCTGTCGGGGGACGGTTCGCTGGTGGTCTACTCGTTTGCGGGCGGCAGCGAATCGGGAATCTACGCGATGCGGCTGGATGGGGTAGGTACCCCCTCGGCCTGGCGGATACCGGGGACGCGCGCGAGGGATTTTCAGCCTGCGGTGACGCGAGACGGCACGCGTGTTGCGTTTCTTCGCGAGGATGGGCCGGGCCGGTACCTTTTGCTGGTGCAGGCGGTGAGCGGAGGCGAGGCACGTCCGTGGGCAACGCTGGACCGGCGGGACAGGATGGCGTGGCTGCCTGACGGCAAGCGGATTGTGGTGTCGATGCGAGTGCGGCCCGCGGCGGCGCCGGCCTTGGTGGTCGTGGATGAGCAGGGGGGAAGAAGGTCTCTGACTTCTCCGCCGGCGGGGGTGGTTCACGACGGGTTACCGGCGGTTTCACCGGACGGCCGAACACTCGCGTTCGTGCGAGCCACGGAGGGGAGCGTCGATGAGATCTACGCGCTGCCGCTGAGCGGCAGTTTCGAGGCGGCGGGGGCGGCACGGCAGTTGACGTTCGAAAAGCGGCGCGCGGTCGGCTTCTGCTTCGCGCCGGACGGGACGAGCATTCTTGCTTCGCTGCAGCGGGGCCGGTCTGTGCGCGGTCTGTGGCGGATTCCGGTAGATGGGCGGGGCGAGGTAGAGCGGGTGGCGGAAGCGGGAATCAACGCAGTCTATCCCACGGCGGCATTGTCTGCCGGCAGCGGACGAGTTGTGTACTCGGTGGGGGTCGATGACCTGAACCTGTACCGGGTGACGAAGGGAGAGCCGGAGGCGATCTCGCCGTCGGCCACGCTGGAGTCTTCGCCCGCCATATCGCCGGACGGGCAGTGGGTTGCGTTCCGGAGCGCGCGGTCGGGGTCAAGCGAGATCTGGGTTTCGCGGTTAGACGGGTCGGCGCCGCGGCGATTGACCTATGTGGCGGGCCCGGTAACGGGGAGCCCCCGGTGGTCGCCTGACGGGCGGGTGATTGTGTACGACACCCGGGTTGATGGGAACGCAGATATCTGGACCGTAGGGTTTGGGGGCGGACACAGCAGGAGGGTGACGGCTGACGCGACGAACGAGGTAGTGCCGTGGTGGTCGCGCGATGGGGCGTGGATTTACTTTGCGTCTGACCGCAGCGGGCGGTGGGAGATCTGGAAGACGCGGACGGAGGGCGGAAGCGAAGCGATCCGGGTGACGAAGCATGGGGGCTTCCGCGCCGTCGAGTCGCCCGACGGGCGGTGGCTTTACTATGCGAAGCGAGAGCCTGAGGGCGGCTTGTGGCGGCAGCCGACGGCACAGGGGGCGGAGGAACGGGTGATGGCTCTCGAACCGTCTCTCTGGGGGGCTTGGGCGATCGGGGCGCGCGGGGTATACCGGCTGGAAATCGGCTCGCCGGCAGCCATTGTCATTACGCCGGCTGGGGGCGGGTCAACG
>DALYJJ010000310.1:0-1508 GCA_031969915.1 Bryobacteraceae bacterium
GCTGGCCGAAGCGGGCGCCGAGCTTTTCGAACAGCTTCTTCACCGCAGCCGGCGTTTCCAGGAACGCGGCGGCCATGCGGCGCGAGTGCAGCGAGTCCTTCTTGCCGAGGGTGATCATCTTGTCCACCAGCGGCTTGATCGCTTTCGCCTTCGGGACCGTGGTGATCACGCGTTCGTGCTCGATCACGCTCGTGACCAGGCCGCGCAACAACGCCTTGCGCGCTGCCGTGTCGCGCTTCAGTTTGTATCCACCGTATCCGTGTCTCATCGCTTACTCCATGCCTCCCAGTTCGTCGGGACCGGCGGGAATCATGGGCGGCGGGCCCCCGGCGGGCGGGATCAGCCGTCCCTGCGCGTCGATCTTCATGCCGAACATCAGGCTCAGGCCGCCCAGGATTTCCTTGATCTCGTTGAGCGACTTACGGCCGAAGTTCTTGGTCCGGAGCATTTCCGCTTCGGTCTTCTGAACCAGGTCGCCGATGGTCTGGATATTCGCGTTCTTCAGGCAGTTATACGAACGCACGCTCAGTTCGAGTTCCTCGACCGAGCGGTTGAGGATCTCGTTCATCTGGCCGGCGCCGCGCTCGCCCACCTCTTCAGTGACCTCGGGCAGTTCCTCGAAGTTGATGAAGATGGTCATGTGATCCTTCAAGAGCTTCGAGGCCTGGCCGACGGCGTCCTGCGGAGAGATCGCGCCGTTGGTCCACACTTCCAGGTTGAGCTTGTCGTAGTCGGTCATCTGGCCGAGGCGGGCCGACTCCACGCTGAAGTTGACCTTGCGCACGGGCGAGTGGACCGAGTCGATGGGGATGTAGCCGAGGGGCAGGTCCTCGTCGAAGTTGCGGTCGGCGCCGACGTAGCCGCGGCCGACCTTGAGGCGCATCTCGACGATCAGTTTGCCGCCTTCGCTAACGGTGGCGATGTGCAGGTTGCGGTCGAGGACTTCGACGTCGTGGTCGGTCTCGATCTGGCCGGACATGACTTCGCCGGGGGCGTCGATGCGCAGGCGCGCGGTGCGCACACCTTCGCCGGACATCTTGAAGGGGACCTGCTTGAGGTTGAGGATGATGTCGGTGGCGTCCTCAACGACGCCGGGAATGGGGCTGAATTCGTGAGCCACGCCCTCGATGCGCACGGCGGTGATGGCGGCGCCCTCGATGGAGCTCAGCAGTACGCGGCGCAGGCCGTTGCCGATCGTGGTCCCGAATCCGCGTTCGAACGGCTGGGCCCAGAAGCGCCCGAACCGGTCGTTCAGCGTGTCGGTATCGGCGACAAGCCGCTTGGGTTTCTGAAAGCCTTTGAACATATGGGTGCTTTCTCTCTCCTCTTCGACGAGTCCCTAACTTACTTCGAGTACAGCTCGACGATGAGCTGCTCGTTCAACTGGATCTGGACCAGGTCTTCACGCTTGGGCTGAGCGAGGACGCGGGCGCGCAGGGCGTCGCGATCGACTTCCAGCCAGTTGGGCGTGGGGGCGTGGGCCGTGGCGTCGCGGGCGTGCAGGATGG